>NZ_JBVHTR010000016.1:0-205084 GCF_055565775.1 Streptomyces sp. NPDC028331
CGGTTACATTCCGAACCCGGAAGCTAAGCCTCACAGCGCCGATGGTACTGCAGGGGGGACCCTGTGGGAGAGTAGGACACCGCCGAACAATTCTTGAAAAAGAGCCCCAACTCCCGGGTAGCCGCGGTGAGTTGGGGCTTTTTTGCGTTTGCCGGACAGGTACGGCGTGGGTCGGCACGTCCAGGCACGGGCCGGCGGAGAAATTGGACGGCGACCACGGACGCGGGGGCACTACGGTTGCCCCATGAGCAGCTCCGATTTCGTTGAGACGTACGTCGTTCGCGCCATACGCGCCGAGGAATGGCCGGCGGTGAAAGCGCTGCGCCTCCTCGCGCTCCAGGACCCCGTGGCGCACCTCGCCTTCCTGGAGACGTACGACGAGGCCTTGGCCAAGCCGGACTCCTTCTGGCAGGAGCGTGCGGCCGGGGGTGCGGAGGAGTCGGCCCACGCGCACCAGTTCGTGGCGGAGGGGCCGGACGGCGAGTGGGTCGGGACCGTCACGGTGCTCGTCGAGGAAGCCGGCACCAAGGACTGGGCGGGGTTTCCGGTCGAGCGGCGGCAGGGGCACGTCGTCGGCGTGTACGTCCGCCCCGACCACCGTGGGTGCGGGCTGACCGAGGTGCTGTTCGACGAGGCCCTGCAGTGGGCCTGGGGGCTCGGGGTGGAGCGGGTACGGCTGATCGTGCACGAGGACAACGGCCGGGCCCAGGCGTTCTATCGCCGGGTGGGGTTCGTGCCCAGCGGGGTCACGATGCCGATGTCCGGAGCGGGCCGGGAGCGGGAGCGAGAGCTGGAGTTCGTCATCGAGCGGGCGTAGCCGGCGGGCCGGCCGGGGCCTGTTACACGGGCAGTTCGTACCGGGGCCAGCGGCTTCGGGCCTGTTCTCTGGAGCGGAGCAGGGCCACTGTCGGCAGTCCCTGTTCCGCTCCTGTGGACAGGAGGTCCGGAAGCTGGGGCAGCGGGGCCACCGCGGCCACGTCGTCCAGGACCAGGGTGAGTGGTGGGTCGAGGCGACCGGAGGATGACCGTTCGGCCATGCGGCGGCCGCGCTCGACCACGCTGGAGGCGAGGGCCGTCAGCAGCGGCATCGCGCCGGGGTGCTGGCGGGGGTCCTCGATGGATTCACCGACCACATAAAGTGTGCCCCCTTCGTTGACGAAGGAATCCAAGGCGAGGCTGTCATTTCGGTTGGGTGTGCATGCCTCGCGGATATTGACCGTGAACAGTGAGGACAGTGCGCGGGCTGTCAGTTCCTGTGCCATGTCCCGGCGTTCGGGGTGCGAGGTGAGCGCGGCCTCCAGTTCGCCTGCCGCGCCGGATGACGCCTTGGGGTTCGTCCGCAGGGCTCGTACCGCCTCCTGGACCTGTGTGCCCTGGGCCCAGCGGTGGATGTGCCGGATGGTGCGGCCCTCTATGGCGGCGGCGTGCAGATAGCTGCGCAGGAGCGTTTCCGCCACGTCGGCGACCGCCTGGTCGATACGGGCCGTGGGGCGTACGGGGGCGAGCAGCGCGGCCGCGCGGGCGGCCGCGGTCGCCTTGTCCGCGCAGTCGGCGGCCGGTGACCAGTGCAGCCGGGCAGGGGTGTCGCACAGGTGGGAGGGGTCGTAGAGGAGGACGGGTCCGAGCTTGGCGCGGGCGTCCTTGGTCTCGGACCACAGGGCGGGGCTGGAGGTGATGACGAGAGCCGGCCCCTCCGCGTCGCGTACGGCCTGCGCGGCGGCGGGATGACGGACGTCGGGGCCGCCGAGGACGACGGAGGGCGCCTTCCCGGTCCCCGGGACGGGAGCGGGAGCGGAAGCGGGGGTGGTGGGGGCCGCGAGTGCGGGAGCCCCGGCTGCGGCGTGTTCCACGGCGGCCGTGGAGGGGACCGGACCGTGGGCCGGCGTCGGCGGTCGGGTGCCGAGGTGCTCGGGGAGGGGCGCAGCAGCCGGGGCCGGGGCCGGGTAGGGGGCCGCGTCCGGTGCGGCGGCGGTGAAGGGGGCCGTGCTCGGTGCGGCGGCGGTGAAGGGATCTGGCGCGGCGTCGGCCGCCGCCCCCTGCTGTCCCCAGGCCACGGCCCCGTGCGGTCTTCCGGCCACGGCTCCGTTCGGTCTCCCGGCCGCCACCTCCGCCTTCCTGCGGGCTCGTACCGCCTTCCACCGCGCCACCGTGCCGATCGCGAAGACCGTCAGTACGAACAGCACCATCAGTTCGCCTATGAACAGGCCCCAGAACAGCCCGTATCCCGACAGTTGGTCCGGTGGTGTGTCCGGCCAGGCTCCCGTGATGTCGTGGGGTTCGGTGATCAGGTGGCGCATGGCCACCGGGGTGCTGCTGATCCGTACGCCCTGCGGCCACGCGCCATGGGCGAACCAGCCCGCGAGGCCCGCGGCCGTCCACACCATCAGCGTCACGCCGAGCAGGAAGGCGAGCAGGCCCACCAACAGCCCGTCGGGGATGCCGCCCTGGACGTCCTGCTGCCGTTCCGGTCGCTCCTGCCGGTCCTTGCCTGGTCTCATCGGGACCCCATGAACCCCATGTTTCGCATGTTGCTACGCCACCGTGGTCTCGGACGAGCCGTCCAGATCGCTCAGCCGTTGTTCGACGAACGCCGCCGCGCGTTCCTCCGCCTCGAGTTCCGCGGCGTGCAGTGCGTCGTCGGCCCGGTGGTCGCTCGACGACTCCGTCATCGCGCGGTCGGTGAAGACGAGCGGCCGCTCCATCTCCGTGATCAGGTGCTTGACGACCTGGACGTTGCCGTTGACGTCCCAGACCGCGATGCCGGGGGTGAGGGTCGGGATGATCTCCACCGCCCACCTGGGGAGACCGAGGACGCGGCCGGTCGCCCGTGCCTCGTCCGCCTTCTGGGCATAAATCGTCCTGGTCGACGCCATCTTCAGGATCGCCGCGGCCTCCTTGGCCGCGGCTCCGTCCACGACGTCGCTCAGGTGGTGGACCACCGCCACGAAGGACAGACCGAGGCGCCGGCCGAACTTCAGCAGCCGCTGGAAGAGCTGGGCCACGAACGGGCTGTTGATGATGTGCCAGGCCTCCTCGACCAGGAAGATGCGCTTCTTCCGGTCGGGGCGGATCCAGGTGTGCTCCAGCCACACACCGACGATCGCCATCAGGATCGGCATGGCGATGGAGTTGCGGTCGATGTGGGACAGGTCGAACACGATCAGCGGGGCGTCCAGGTCGATGCCGACCGTGGTGGGGCCGTCGAACATGCCGCGGAGGTCGCCGTCGACCAGGCGGTCCAGGACGAGGGCCACGTCCAGGCCCCAGGCGCGTACGTCGTCCAGGGCGACGTTCATCGCCTCGGCCGACTCGGGCTCGGGGTGCCGTAGCTGTTCGACGATGTCGCTGAGCACGGGCTGGCGTTCGACGATCGTCTCGTTGACGTAGGCGTGGGCGACCTTCAGGGCGAAGCCGGACCGTTCGTCCAGGCCGTGGCCCATGGCGACCTCGATGATCGTGCGGAGCAGTGCGAGCTGCCCCGTCGTGGTGATCGCGGGGTCGAGCGGGTTGAGCCGGATGCCGTGGTCCAGGGCGGCCATCGGGTCGAGCCGGATGGGGGTTATCCCCAGCTCCTCGGCGATGAGGTTCCACTCGCCGACGCCGTCCTCGCCCTGCGCGTCCAGGACCACGACCTGCCGGTCGCGGAACCTGAGCTGGCGCAGGACGTAGGTCTTCTCCAGCGCCGACTTGCCGTTGCCGGACTCGCCGAGGACGAGCCAGTGCGGCGCCGGGAGCTGCTGGCCGTAGAGCTGGAAGGGGTCGTAGATGTAGCCCTTCCCGGAGTACACCTCGCGGCCGATGATGACCCCGGAGTCACCGAGGCCGGGCGCGGCCGTCGGCAGGTAGACGGCCTGGGCCTGGCCCGTGGAGGTGCGGACGGGCAGCCGGGTCGTCTCGACCTTGCCGAAGAGGAAGGACGTGAAGGCGTCGGTCAGGACGGACAGCGGATCCCGCATCAGGGCCTTACCTCCGAATGCCGGTGGCGAAGGGGAGCGTGTTCACGAAGGCCCGGTGGTGCTCGCGGTCGCACCACTCCAGCTTCAGATACGACTTGCCTGCCGAGGCACGGATGGTCCGCTTGTCGCGGGCCAGGGCTTCCGGGGAACGGGATGAGACGGTGATGTAGCCGACCAGGTTGACGCCCGCGGCGCCGCTCGCGAGGTCCTCGCCGCGCTGGTCGAGGCGGGAGTGGGCGGCGATGTCGCGGGGGTCCACGGTGCGGTTCATCTTGGCGGCGCGGCTCGCCTCCGCCTCGTCGTTGGTCTTCTCGGTGAGCATGCGTTCGATGGCGATCTCGGTGGGTTCGAGGTCCATCGTGACGGCGACGGTCCGGATGACGTCCGGGGTGTGGACGAGGAGCGGCGCGAGGAAGTTCACGCCGACCGGGGTCATCGGCCACTCCTTGACCCACGCGGTGGCGTGGCACCAGGGGGCGCGGGTGGAGGACTCGCGGGTCTTGGCCTGGAGGTAGGTGGGCTCGGTGGCGTCGAGCTCGGCGGGCCAGGCGTTGCGCTTGGTCATCGCCTGGATGTGGTCGATGGGGTGGTCCGGGTCGTACATGGAGTGGATGAGGGAGGCGAGCCGGCCCTGCCCCAGCGGCTGCCGGACACGGATGTCGGCTTCCTGGAGGCGGGAGCAGATGTCGGTCAGCTCGCGTGCCATGACGACCGCGAGTCCGGCGTCCCGGTCGACCTTCCTGCCGTTCTGCGGCCGGGCGGCGCGGGCCATGGCCTGCGCCTCGGCGGCCAGTTCGCGGGTGTAGTGCATGCAGGCGACGAGGTAGGCGCGGTGCTGCTCGCTGCTGGTGGACACCATGGACAGCAACTGGTCGTAGGACTGCCGCAGCCAGGCCGGTGAGCGTTCGTCGCCGCGCTGGGCGACGTCCTTGGCGTGCGCGTCCGGGTCGGCGGGCAGGGTGCGGGCCAGCATCTGGAGGCGGGTGACGAAGCCGTCGCCGTTCGCGACGTGCTTCAGCAGGGTGCCGAAGCGGTCGACGAGGGCCTCCTGGTCCTCGCTGTCGCGCAGGCCGACGCCGGGGCCCTCGATCTCGATCGCGGCGGTGACCGTCCTGCGGTCGGCGTGCAGGAGGACGGCGATCTCGTCGGGTCCGAAGGGGGCGGCGAGCCAGGAGATGCGGCCGATGCCCGGGGGCGGCCCGACCTCCACCTCGCGCCCGTCGAGCCGGGTGCCGGCCTCCATGACGCCCGACCGGTAGGCCGCGCCCTGGCGCAGGGTGCGCTTGTAACTGCGGTTGATCTCGAACCACTTGTAGAACGTGCGGTGCTTGTACGGCACGTACACGGCGGCCAGCGCGAGCAGCGGGAAGCCCATCAGGAGCACGATGCGCAGGGACAGGACGGGGACGAGGAGCCCGCACATCATGCCGAGGAACGCGCCCGCGATGATCAGCGCGATCTCGCCGGACTCGCGGTTGCGGCCGATGATCGCGTTCGGCCGGGCGCGGCCGATCAGATATGTACGGCGGGGCGTGACCGGATGGGACACGTGGGACTCGGTCGTCAACGCCCTTCACCTCCTGTGCGGTTGGTGCTGTTGTTGCGGGTGCTGCTTGCGTGCGGTGTCTGGGCCGGGCTGGTGCGCGGCGGGGGCGCGGAGGGGACGGATCCGCCGCCCGGGGTGCGGGTGCTGTGCGCGGCCACGCCGCCGGAGGCGGGGTTGGCGGGGCGGGGCGGCTGGGTGGCGCCCGCGGCCTGGCCGCCGTTGCTGTCGGCGCGGGTGCTGTGGGTCTTGATGCCCTGGGCGACGAGGGTCGCCGGGGAGCTGATGACGGCGGCGGCCTTGCGCTCGGCGCCCTGCATGATGCGGTTGTTGCGGGAGTTGACGATCTCGTCGCCGAACCCGGGGACGAACCGGTAGATCATGGCGCTCGCGAAGATGGCGAGCAGGATGATGGCGAGCCCGGAGACCACGGCGGCGAGGGAGTCGGGGCCGCCGTCGGAGGCGAGGGCGCCGGCGAGGCCGAGCACGATGACGATGACCGGCTTGACCAGGATGACCGCGATCATGATGCCCGCCCAGCGGCGGACGTGGCCCCAGAGGTTCTTGTCGACGAGGCCGGAGTAGACGACGACGCCGAGCAGGGCGCCGACGTACAGGAGGACGGCCCGCAGGAACAGTTCCAGGTAGAGGACGCCGGCGGCGAGGATGGACACCAGCGAGACGATGATCAGCATGATGGGGCCGCCGCCGATGCCGGTGCCCTTGCTGAGCGCACCGGAGAAGGTGCCGAAGAACGTGGTCGTCTGGTCGCCGGTGCCCTTGGCCAGGACCTCGCTGACGGCGTCGGTCGCCGAGACGACGGTGTACAGGATCAGCGGGGTGAACGCGGAGGCCAGCACGGTGAGCCAGAGGAAGCCGACGGCTTCGCTGATGGCGGTGGAGAGCGGAACACCGCGCACGGCCCGCTTGGCCACGGCCAGCAGCCACAGCAGGAGCGTGAGGATGGCGGAGGCCGCGAAGACGATGGCGTACTGCTGGAGGAACTTCTGGTTGGTGAAGTCGACGTTGGCGGTCTCCTTCACGGCCTCGCTGAGCTTGTCGATGGTCCAGGAGGCGGCGTCGGCACAGCCCTTCGCCAGGGAGGAGAGGGGGTCGAGGGTGTTGTTGGTGAGGTCGCCGGGGGAGGTGCCGCTGCTGCCGGTGTTTCCCTTCTCGCAGTACTTCTTGGCCTCGCCGACGATGGCGGCGCAGGAGTCGTGGCTCGCCGTCGGCGAGGGCGTCGGGCCGGGCGAGGAGGTCCCGCCGAGCGAGGGCGCCGGGGTGGGCGAGGGTGCGGCGAGGGCACGGCCGGCCCACAGCACGGCCGATGTCTGTACAGCGGCCACGACCGAGGTGAGCTTGAGCACGCGATGGTCGCTACCGGGCATAGGTGAACCCTCCGTACTCTTCGGTGGCCTTGCTGATCTCGTCGGACGTGGCCGCCTTGTCGTCGCCGGGAACCGGTGCGGGGCCGTCCGTCTGGGAGTCCTTGACGATCTTCCAGTCGCCGCCGGACCATTGCAGTTCGAAGGTCCATGTGCGCCAGGTGGAGGTGACCGGGTCGGTCGATCCCTGGCCGGACATGCCGATGAGGCCCATGTACCAGACCGAGACCTTCGCCGAGTCGCCGCCGTACTGCTCGGTCTTGGTGCCCACGGGGATCGTGCGCGAGACGAACGTGCTGCCCTGTGGAGCGTTGCCGTCGGCGTCCAGCCCCAGTTTGTTGAGGAAGCTCGCGGAGTAGGCCTGGTCCATCGGGCCCAGCAGCCTGCCCGCGGCGGCCGGCGTGTAGAGGGTGTTGACGATGGTGTGCCGGCTGTCCTTCTGGAACATACCGGTGGATCCCAGTGCCACCGCATAGTTCGCCGCGGCCGACTCCGCCCCCTGCTGGTCGTGCGCGAAGCCCGAAGGGATGCCCCCGGTCTTCGACTGCACCGGCCGTGCTCCCGAAGCCGTCGTGGGCGCCGATTCGACTCTGTTTCCGCTGCCGTCGGCCGGCGAGGAACGTCCGTCCTCGCGGTTCGCGAAGGCGATCGCCGCGATCAGGAGGACGACGACGCCGACCACCGTGACCAGGCTCCGGGAGGAGGACCGGCCCCGCCTGGCGCCCCCGTACACGTCGGCGCTCCGGCCTTCGGGCAGCCGGGTCCGGGTCTGCCCGACTCCGCCGTACTCCGGTTCGCCTCCGCCCGATCCACCGTCACCGGGACTCACGTCGCGCACGCCCCCTTCAGCTCTTGGCCGCTTCGAACCGCGTAGAAGTACGACGGTAGCCGTGCTGGTTGCCGCGCGGGCGCGGTGTGGTGACTCGACATCAGGGAAACGCAACCTCAGCCGGTGGGCGCGACGGACGAATGGGTCGGAGGGGGGTACCGGGCGCGCCCGGCCGGGGACTGACGGTGCGCCAGGTGGGGCCCGGCGGTCCTGGGCCGGGCCTAGACGGCCATGCCGTACACGATCGTGAACAGCGTGCCCAGTGAGCCGATGATGAAGACTCCGGTCAGACCCGCGATGATGAGGCCCTTGCCCTGCTCGGCGCTGAACGTGTCGCGCAGGGCCGTCGCGCCGATGCGCTGTTTGGCCGCGCCCCAGATCGCGATCGCCAGGCAGAGGAGGATGGCGACGGCCATCACCACCTCCACCATCACGCGAGCCTCGTTGCCCAGGCTGCCGAACGGTCCCCAGTCTGGGGCGATACCGCCGATGATCGTGTTGATGTCGCCTTTTGCGGCCGCGAGATGCATGTAAGTCACCGCCCCTGTCGGGTTGTTCCTGCCCCCTGCCGCCGTCGCAGAGGTCAGGGCCATTCTCGCCGACAATGCCGCTGTCGTATGTCGACTTGGCGTCATTGATTGGCGGGTTTCGTTCGTGTCCCTTGCATCCGGCCCTCGTGGGACTCTCGCGAGGGGCGTGGACCGGTGTGTGAAGGGGCGTATGGTCACTGTGTGTATCACGGCAGGTCACGCCGGGCAATGAAGTCGCAGCGGAACCCGGCGTGCAGTTCCGTCGTTAACGTCTTCTGCGTCATGGACCCGGTGGGGTCCATGACGCGAGCCGGCCGGCCGGCCCGTGGCGCACGGGTGTCACCCGTACGAGCGGAAGGCTATCCCTGAACCGGGGGCGCGTACGCGTCGGGTGGTGGCACGTCAGATCGCACAGATGTGCGCCGAAGCACGGGAAGCCCCCGGGAGAGGGGGGAGTGCGGGAAGCCCCGGGAGCGCGAGGAGTGCCGGAAGCCCTGGAGGCGCGGGAAGTGCGGGAAGCCCCGGGAAGCGCGAGTGGTGCGAGGGGCGCGCACGGGAACGGGCCGCGGCCGGGTGCCGCGGCCCGTCTCCCGGAGGGTGCCGCCGGTAAGTCCCCACTTACTTGCTGACGGCGTCCGTCCTGTGCGGGAGGAGGGGATCAGCCGGTGAAGGCGCCGGTCCCCTGCGGGGTGCCCCAGCCGGTCGGGCCGTCATAGCCGGACCGGGCCTTGCAGAAGTAGCTCGTGGAGCAGGAGCCGTTGCTGCCGCTGGTGACGTCGTTGAGGGCGGAGGTGCCGGCCGCGGCGTACGGGTACTGGGCCGGGTAGTCGCTGCTGCCCGGGGTGCCCGCGAGGGCGTAGACACCGGCGATGATGGGTGCCGAGGCGCTGGTGCCGCCGTAGGTCACCCAGCCGGTGCCGTCGCCGTAGGTGTCGTAGACCGAGACGCCGGTGGCGGGGTCGGCGACGGCCGAGACGTCGGCGACCATGCGCTTGGAGCAGCCGGAGTCGGTCTGCCAGGACGGCTTGGCGTCGTACGCGGAGCAGCCGGAGCCGGTGCCCTCGGTGCTGCTGGTGCTCCATACGCTCTCGCTCCAGCCGCGGCTGTTGGAGGCGGTGGAGAGCCTGGTGCCGCCGACGGCGGTGACGTACCTGGAGGCGGCCGGGTACTCGGCGCCGTAGCCCTCGTCGCCCGCGCTCACGGTGATGGCGACGCCCGGGTGCTTGAAGTACGAGGAGTCGTACGTCGAGTCGGAGGAGGACTCGGAGCCGCCGTAGCTGTTGGAGACGAACTTGGCGCCGAGCTTGACGGCCTCGTTGACGGCGGTGCCCAGGTTGGTCATCGAGGCGGACTTGGCCTCGACGAGCAGGATGTTGCAGTTCGGGCAGACGGCGGAGGCCATGTCCAGGTCGAGGGATATCTCACCGGCCCAGCCGCTGTCGGCGGAGGGAAGGGAGGTCGTGGAGCCGGTCTGGCCGACCTTGGTGAAGCAGCCGTTGTCGGAGGTGCAGTCCGGGAGGCCGTAGTACGAGCGGTACTGGGCGAGGTCGGACTCGGCGTTCGGGTCGTCGTAGGCGTCGACGATCGCGATGGTCTCGCCGGAGCCGTTCGAGGCGGCGGCGTCGGTCAGGCCGTAGGCCGACTGGAGGTCGCCGGGGCCGTAGCCGGTGGGGGAGTCGGAGGCGGCCTTCGGGGAGACGGCCTGGGGCGTGATGCCCTCCTTGGCGGCCTGCTGTCGCTGGAAGGCCGTGATGCCGCCGGTGACGCGCAGGGCGTTGCACGCCATCTCGCCCTTCTTCTTGGGCAGGGCGCAGGAGCGGGTCCAGGTCACCTTGGAGGAGGTGGACTTCGCCGGGGCGGCCGCGTCCGCGTGGGCCGCGGTGCCGAGGCCCGCGAACACGAGGGCGGCGGTGGCGACGGCGGCCGAGCCCATGCGGCGCCACCTGCCGGCGCGGGCCGGTCTGTTGGGGGGTGTTGTACGCAACGTGCGTTCTCCTGAGTCGGTTCGACAGGGAATGCGTGCGGGTGCGTCGCCGGTTCGGTGTCCCCGGCGACGAGGCGGCGGCCCGCCACCACGCTGGCTTGTTGAGTACGCGACAAACAAGAGGGCCCGGGATTCCTGACTTCCGCATTGCCGAACCGAGGTGCCCGGCTTACTGATCAATGGCCGGGGGATGGCAGGCGCGTGGCGTCGGCTTGACGGGGTTCACAGGGAGGGGACGTCGGGTAGGGGGAGGCGGACGGACGGAAGGCTCTCGAACTGAAGTTCACCGTGCGTATGTGCGTGGCGTGAGTACGTCGTGCGTGTGTACTGCACCGTGCATGCGTACGGCGTGCACGCGTACGACGTGCATACGCACGACGGTGCATACGTTCGACAATGCGCGGGTAGGACCCGCCGGACGAGGACGATGCGTCCGGAGGGTGGACGCACTTGGGGGCCGAATGCACTCGCTGAGCTGGGGGAATGAAACCTCATAGAGGAATTTCAGGGTGCTCACAGAGTTTTTCTCACCTTCGTGGGCCACAGTAAGAGGTGATGAACCGCATCACACGCCCCCCTGGCAACCGGCGGCACGCGTTCTTCGGTGCCGTCGTTCTGCTGGCTGTCACGTCCTCCTCCGTGGCGGCGGCCGCCGGCGGTCCCGGACCGCTGGGCGTGACCGTGCAGGCGCCGGCCACTCAGGCCAGCTCCCGCATCGGTGCGCTGTTCGGAGCGGCCGGAGGGCTGGAGGGCGGTCACTTCTGCACCGCCTCCGTCGTGCACAGCAAGCGCGGCAACCTGATCGTCACCGCCGCGCACTGTGCGGGCGGCAGCACGCTCTGGTTCGCCCCGGGCTACCGGGACGGCAAGGCGCCCTACGGCGTGTGGAAGGTGACCAGGACCTTCGTCGGCGACCGCTGGAGCGGTGACCAGGACGAGGACAGCGACGTGGCCTTCGCCACCGTGGAGTCCATCGGCGGCGTCGAGGTCGAGAGCATCGTCGGCGGCAACAGGTTCGTCACCGGGCGGGAGACCGGCGCCACCGCCGTCACCGTCACCGGCTACCCCTCCTCCGAGGACTCCCCGATCACCTGCACCAACCGGCCGACCGCCCACAGCCGCACCCAGCAGCGCATCGACTGCCCGAGCTTCACCAGCGGCACCAGCGGCAGCCCCTGGGTGAACGGGTACGGCGAGGTCGTGGGTGTCCTCGGCGGCCACGAACAGGGCGGCTCCACGCCGGACGTGTCCTACAGCGTCGTACTCGGCAAAGAGGCCGCGGATCTGTACCGGGCCGCGTCCGGCGAGTAGGAACGCCACCCCGCCACCCGCGGCATGACCCCCGGCCACCGCTGCCCCGTGGCCGGTCTCCTACGGTCCCGGTGGTCCGGCCAGGGCCTTTTCAGGGTCGCCCGCCACCTCCCGCCCCTACACTGACCCTCGGCGTACTCCCGGGCGGCGAGGGGCGGTTGACGGTGCGTAAGGCGTGGATCTGGACGACCGTAGCCGTCGGTGCCGCGCTGAGCTTCGTGCTGCTGCTCGTCGTCGGTGTCTACACGGTCGCCGGGAACCTCGCGAACGGCATCGGTCAAGGATCCGTCGGCCTCGCCAAGAACGCCGTCCCCGCCGCGTACTCCGCCATCGTGCAGAAGTGGGGCAACCTGTGCAGCGCCATCAACCCCGCGCTGCTCGCCGCCCAGCTCTACCAGGAGAGCGGCTTCAACCCGAACGCCAAGAGCCCTGCGAAGGCCGAGGGCATAGCGCAGTTCATCCCCGGCACCTGGGCCGTCCACGGCATCGACGGCAACGGCGACGGCAGGGCCGACGTGTGGGACCCGCGCGACGCGATCCCGTCGGCCGCCTCCTACGACTGCAAGCTCGCCTCCTACGTCAAGACGGTGCCGGGCGACCCCACGCAGAACATGCTCGCCGCGTACAACGCGGGGGCCGACGCGGTCATCCGGTACCGAGGCGTGCCGCCGTACCAGGAGACCCAGAACTACGTGAAGACCATCACGACCCTGGAGCAGAGCTTCGCCGCCCCCGTCCAGCGGCTCGACCCCTCCAAGCAGGCGGCCGGGGCGATCTACTACGCGCAGAAGAAGCTCGGCACCCCCTACCTGTGGGGCGGCGACGGCACGCCCGAGGAGGGCGGGCGCTTCGACTGCTCCGGCCTGACCAAGGCCGCGTACGCGAGCGTGGGCATCACGCTGCCGCGCGTCGCCAACGACCAGTACAACGCCGGACCGCACCCCAGCCGCGACGAACTGCTCCCCGGCGACCTGGTGTTCTTCTCGCACGACCCGACCGACTCCCGCGCCATCCACCACGTCGGGATCTACGTCGGCGGCGGCTACATGATCGACGCGCCGAGAACCGGTGCCGTGATCCGTTTCGACCCGATCGACAACTCCGACTACTTCGGGGCGACGCGTGTCACCCAGGATGGCGCGAAAGCGCTGCCCACGACGGTGTGAATCGGGATGTGAACGGCGCACGCGCGGGAGCGCGCTGGCTGGAACCCTCCCTCACACGCACCCCTGTGAGCTGCGAAGACGTGTTTCTCTTCGATAACGTCTCCGTGATCATTCGGTGGAATGTGGAACGCGGGGAACTCGACTGTGCGTTCCTTCTCCCGTAGAGCGTTGACGTACGGCAGCGGGCTCGACGTGGAGCGGATCTACGACCACGGGGGTGGTTGAGCGGCGCGCGCACGGCGTGTCCGCGGACGGTACGGATGACGAAGGGGCCGCGCACGATGGCTGTACTGGCCGATACAGGGTCGAACCCCGACGTCGATCTGCTCTACGACATCAACGGCCTGGCCAAGGACGCCCCGCACTGGTTCGACCGGGTCATGGAGTTCGTCGGCGAGTGGGGCCTGCTGCTCGCCATGGTGCTGCTCGTCCTGTGGTGCTGGACGAGCGTGCGGCGCAGGGGCGGTGAGGACGCGGCGTCGTCCGTGGCGGCGATCGTCTGGGCGCCGCTGGCCGCCGGTATCGCCGTGCTGGTGAACGTGCCGATCCGGGGATTCGTGGAGCGCCCCCGGCCGTTCGTCGACCACCAGGGCCTCGACGTCCTCGTCTCCGGCAAGACCGACTACTCCTTCGTCAGCGACCACGCCACGCTCACCATGGCCATGGCCGTCGGACTCTTCGTGGCGAACCGGAAGTTCGGACTCCTCGGCCTCGTTCTGGCGCTCCTCGAGGGCTTCTGCCGGGTCTTCATGGGCGTGCACTACCCGACGGACGTCATCGGCGGCTTCGCCCTCGGCACCGCCGTCGCCCTGCTGCTCTCCCCGCTCGCCACGGCCCTGCTCACCCCGGTCATGAAGGCCGTCGAGCGCTCACCGCGCGCCGGACGGCTGATCCGGGCCCGCGGGGGACGCGCCGCCGGGACCGTGATCCCCGGGGCGCGGCAGGAGTCCTCCACCCAGGAGCGGGACCTGGCGGCGTAGCCGCCGGTGTCCTGGCGCGGTCACAGCGACTGCGGAAAGGTGAAGAAGCCGTCCGGGTCGTAGCGGTGCTTGAGCTGGGCCAGGCGCGTGGCCGCGTCCCCGTAGTACGCCTTCCGCCAGTTCGTCAGGGTCGGGTCGGTGTAGTTCTGGTACGCCGCCCCGGACGCGTAGCTCCGCATCGACGCGTGTGCGGAATTCAGCCACGACTGGACCGTCGCGCCGGACCCGCCCGCGCCCCAGCTCGCGATGTACTGGGCCAGCATCCGCGACCGGCGGTGCACGAACGCCGTGGCCGTCGGAGCCACCCGGTTGACCGCGCCGCCGAGCGCGATGAACGCGACGCTGCCCGCGCCGCCCCGCACCTGCGTGATCTGCTTGAGGATCGTCTGGATGCCGGCCGCCGGGATCGAACGGTCGAAGAAGTCGGAGCGGGCCGTGTACGTCTCCCGTCCGAGGGCGCCCTTGGGGCTGCGGCCCGGCGTGGAGCCCGGCAGGTGGCACTGGGCCGCGGTGGGGAAGGAGGAGCAGCCCGCGTACGCCTCCATGGCGCCCTCGTAGGAATGCCGCCGGAGCGAGACGGTGCGCGCCGGGGAGCCGATCCGCGCGGCGAGGCGGTCGACGGCGTTCTTCAGTTCGCCGTAGGTGCCGAGGGAGAAGGCGGAGACGGAGACGGTGGGTGTGCCGCCGTTCTCGAGGTGGCAGGACGACCAGATCTCGTCGGGCTGGCCCGGGCCCCACTCCTGCCAGGCCTCGAGCACGGCGGCGGCCTTGGACCAGGGCCAGGTCAGGTACGCCGACACGGCCTGCGGCGCCGGGTGGGTCCGGAAGCGCAGCTCGGTGACGACGCCGAAGTTGCCGTTGCCCGCGCCGCGCAGGGCCCAGAACAGGTCCTTGTTCTCGGTGGCGTTCGCGACGAGCTGCTTGCCGTCCGCCGTGATCAGGGTCGCCTGGGTGAGGCTGTCGCAGGTCAGTCCGTAGGCCCGGGAGACGACGCCGTGGCCGCCGCCGAGGGTCAGGCCGGAGACGCCGACGGTGGGGCAGGAACCGGCGGGTATGGTCACGCCCTTCGCGGTGAGCGCGCGGTAGACGTCGATCAGCTTGGCGCCGGCGCCGACCACCGCCTCGCCGCCCCCGGCCCGTATCGCGTTCAGCCGGCTCACGTCGAGGATCAGCCGGCCGTCGCCCGAGGACCAACCGGCGTAGGAGTGGCCGCCGTTGCGTATCGCCACCTTGACGTTGTGCACGCGCGCGTACGCCAGCACGGTGCGGATGTCGCCGGTGTGCGCCACGTAGGCCACGGCCGCCGGCTTCAGCCCGTCGAAGCGGGTGTTGTAGAGCTGGCGGGCGGTGGTCCAGTCGTGGTCGCCGGGGCGCACCAGGGTGCCGTCCAGATCCCTGGCCAGGGCCGTCCAGTTGGCGGGGGCCTGCGCGCCGGCACTGTCCGTCCGCAGGGACGTGCCGGCGGCCGGGGAACCGCCGCCGCACGCGGTGGTGGTGACCGTCGCCGCGAGCGCGGCGGTGGCCCCGCCGATGAACGTACGCCGTTGCATGTGCGCCTCCCTTGGGTTCCGCAGAACGAGACGAGGCCTCGTCGGGCGGGGTTGCGCCGGGAAGTGCCACAGAATCGCTACAGCGTGAGGGCGGCGCGCGCGTGCGCCCGGGGCGGCAAACGGAGTTCGGGAGGCCGTCGGCCACCGGGGTCTAACCGGCCGTGTGCACCTCGGCGTCCGACCGGGCCAGGCTGCGGGCTCTGCGGGCCGGACCCCGCCAGCCGCAACTGCACCTGGCCACACAGAAACGGCCCTGTTCGACCGTCGTCGTGCGGTGCTCCTGGGGACCCGCGGGGGTGTCCTGCTGCTCCACTCCGACAAGGTTACCCAAGGCAAGTGAAGTGCCGGTGGCGCGCGTGACGGGTCTCCCTACCCGTCGTTAACCGGAACGACAGGAGGGCACCGGGACGGACCGACTGGGGGTAGGCGGACGATGATGGTGCGGCAGCGCGGTCGGGTCGGTGCGGCGGTCGTCGCGGCGGTGGGGCTCCTGGTCTGCTCCCCCTCGCTCACCGGCTGTGCCGGCGGCGGGGCCGCCGCGGAGGACGCGCGCTCCGGCGCCGGAGCCGTCCAGGCGCTGCACCAGGCGGCCGCCGCCCTCGTGCGCGCCGGCAGCTCCAAGGCCCGTACGTCGATGGAGATGGCGACCGGCGGCACCCGGGTCACCATCCGCGGCGAGGGCGTCTACGACTACCGGGACCGGCTCGGCCGGCTGACCGTGACGCTCCCTCAGGACCCGGCCGGTGCCGAGGAGCACCGCCCCATCACGGAACTGCTCGCGCCGGGCGCCCTGTTCATGAAGAACCGGGGCGCGGGGGTGCCCGCCGACAAGTGGGTGCGGGTCGACACGACCACCCTCTCCGACGGCAACCTGGTCACCGGCGGCGCCACCGACCCGTACGCGGCCGCCGAGCTGCTGCGCGGGGTGCGGAAGGCGGTGTACGTCGGCAGCACCGAGATGGACGGGACCCCGGTGCGGCACTACAGCGGGGTCGCCGACATCGGGCTCGCGGCCCGCGACGCGTCCTCCGGGAACAGGAAGGCACTTCAGGCGGCGGCGAAAGGGTTCGCCACGGCCGAGGTCCCGTTCGACGCCTACCTCGACGACCAGGGGCGCGTCCGCGAGGTGCGCCACCGGTTCAGCTTCGTGGGCGGGCGGCAGAAGACACCGGTGGCGGTGGCCTCGACGACGGTGCTGTACGACTTCGGGGCCCCGGCCGAGGTACGGCTGCCGGCGCCGGGGGACATCTTCGCCGGGAAGATCGCCGAGCAGTGACGTGCATGCGCGTGGCCGGACGTGGCGCGGGCGTGTGGCCGGACGTGGCGCGGGAGTGTGGCCGGACGTGGCGGGGGCGAGCGGCCGGAAGTGGCGCGGTTGAGGGGGCCGGAAATGGTCCGTCCGTGCCATGCGCACCCCCCGGCCGCTCCCTACGCTAGGAAGCCGGTGACGGCAGAAAGAGGTGATGCACGTGGCTCCGGTCGGCGGTACGGCAGTTCAGGACCACGTGGCCCTCGCCGAGATCGAGCTGTGCGGTGACCTGATCATCGCGGCCTCGGCCGCGCACGAGGACCGGCTGAGTCTGGAAAGCATCGACGAGGTGCTGAAGGTGGCCCGGGAACGGGACGCCTCCGGCGAGTGAGCCACCCCGGCCCAGGAGACCTCGAGGTCCCATTTCGGGATGCCTGGGTGAAATGTCCGTTTGTTTGCCGGAATTCCGGATCGTCAGGTCCGTAGCAGGCGGCCGATCGCCTTCGTCGCCTCCTCCACCTTCGCGTCGATCTCCGCGCCGCCCTTGAGTGCGGCGTCCGCGACGCAGTGGCGCAGGTGCTCCTCGAGCAGTTGGAGCGCGAAGGACTGCAGGGCCTTCGTGGAGGCCGAGACCTGCGTGAGTATGTCGATGCAGTACACGTCCTCGTCGACCATGCGCTGCAGGCCGCGGATCTGGCCCTCGATGCGGCGCAGCCGCTTGAGGTGCTCGTCCTTCTGCTTGTGGTAGCCGTGGATGCCGCGGTCGTGATCGGTCACCACGGCCTCGGCGCCCTCGGAGGGCGCCGTCGCGCCGCCGGTTTCGGTCGTCGTCATCGCGTCCTCCTGGTACCCCGATGCGGACATATACCCCCTACGGGTATATGATAACGAACTTTGCTGGGTATACGGCTCTTGGTCACTGCCCGGCCACCTCCACGGCGCCCCCGTGACGACCACACTGTCCGATGGGTGACACTGGAGGACGGCCCCTTAGCCGTGGCCGGATGATGCGCTTAGCATCAGCCTGACCGAAACCGAAGCATCCTGAGGACCCCACGTGCGCTTTCGTCTGACCCCCAGGGAGACGAGCTTCTACGACATGTTCGCCGCATCCGCGGACAACATCGTCACGGGCTCGAAACTCCTGATGGAACTGCTCGGGGCGGACGCCTCCGCCCGGGCCGAGATCGCAGAGCGTATGCGGGCCGCGGAACACGCCGGTGACGACGCCACGCACGCGATCTTCCACCAGTTGAACTCCTCGTTCATCACGCCGTTCGACCGTGAGGACATCTACTCCCTCGCCTCGTCCCTCGACGACATCATGGACTTCATGGAGGAGGCCGTCGACCTGGTCGTCCTCTACAACGTCGAGGAACTGCCGAAGGGCGTCGAGCAGCAGATCGAGGTGCTGGCGCGGGCGGCGGAGCTGACGGCCGAGGCGATGCCGAACCTCCGCACCATGGAGAACCTCACGGAGTACTGGATCGAGGTCAACCGGCTGGAGAACCAGGCGGACCAGATCCACCGCAAGCTGCTGGCCCATCTCTTCAACGGCAAGTACGACGCGATAGAGGTCCTGAAGCTCAAGCAGATCGTGGACGTGCTGGAGGAGGCCGCGGACGCGTTCGAGCACGTGGCCAACACCGTGGAGACCATCGCGGTCAAGGAGTCCTGAGGCGTCCATGGACACCTTCGCTCTGATCCTGACCATCCTGGTCGCACTCCTCTTCGCGTACACCAACGGCTTCCACGACTCCGCGAACGCCATCGCGACATCCGTGTCGACGCGGGCGCTGACCCCGCGCGCCGCTCTGGCGATGGCGGCGGTGATGAACCTCGCCGGCGCCTTCCTGGGCAGCGGCGTGGCGAAGACGGTGAGCGAGGGGCTGATCCAGACGCCCCAGGGCGGCAAGGGGATGGGAATCCTCTTCGCGGCGCTCCTCGGCGCCATCGTCTGGAACCTGATCACCTGGTACTACGGCCTGCCGTCGTCCTCGTCGCACGCGCTGTTCGGTGGACTGGTGGGCGCGGCCCTCGCGGGCGGTACGGCGGTGCACTGGTCCGGGGTCGTGGACAAGATCATCACCCCGATGTTCCTGTCGCCGGTGGTGGGCCTGATCGTCGGCTACGTCGTGATGACCGTCATCATGTGGATCTTCCGCCGGTCCAACCCGCACAAGGCGAAGCGCGGTTTCCGGATAGCGCAGACGGTCTCGGCGGCCGGCATGGCCCTCGGCCACGGTCTGCAGGACGCGCAGAAGACGATGGGCGTCGTGGTGATGGCGCTGGTCATCGCGGACGTCGAGAACTACGGGGACCCGATCCCGGTGTGGGTGAAGCTCGTCTCCGCGGCGATGCTGTCGCTGGGCACGTACGCGGGCGGCTGGCGCATCATGCGCACCCTGGGCCGGAAGATCATCGAACTGGACCCGCCGCAGGGCTTCGCGGCGGAGACCACGGGGGCGTCGATCATGTTCGCGACGGCGTTCCTGTTCAAGGCGCCGATCTCCACGACGCACGTGATCACCTCGGCGATCATGGGTGTGGGCGCGACGAAGCGGGTGAACGCGGTGCGCTGGGGCGTGGCGAAGAACATCGTCCTGGGCTGGTTCATCACGATGCCGGCGGCGGCGCTGGTCGCGGCGCTGGCCTTCGGGCTGATCAACCTGGCGTTCCTGTAGGGACGCGGACTCCGGTGTCACCGGCCCGGCCCGTGGTTCGAGATGCGGTCGTCGGCAGGGTGGCAAAACTGGAGATATGGGTAGCAAGGCACTTCTTGAAGGTGGGCCCGAGGAGCTGGCGGGGAAGGTCGTGCCGGTTGTCCCCCCTGGCCAGGAGCTCAAGATCCCGCACCGTGGTGGCTACGAGCACTACAAGGTCACCACGCGCCATGAGGACGTCGAGGAGCAGAGCGTCACCGTCTACCGGTGGTGGGAGCGTACGGAAGTGGCCGAGTAGCGGCCCGGACGCGAGCGGGCCCGCCCCCGGGAGCCGGGGGCGGGCCCTCTTCGTCCTCGCGGTGGCACCGCCATGCAGCACCGCGAGGGGTTCTCGGACGGACCGCCGGATCAGCCGAAGCGACCCGAGATGTAGTCCTCGGTCGCCTGGACCGACGGGTTGGAGAAGATCCGCTCCGTCTCGTCGATCTCGATCAGCCTGCCCGGCTGGCCCACGGCCGCCAGGTTGAAGAACGCGGTGCGGTCGGAGACGCGGGCCGCCTGCTGCATGTTGTGCGTCACGATGACGA
This sequence comes from Streptomyces sp. NPDC028331, assembly GCF_055565775.1. NCBI lineage: Bacteria > Bacillati > Actinomycetota > Actinomycetes > Kitasatosporales > Streptomycetaceae > Streptomyces > Streptomyces sp. NPDC028331. The sequence goes on from NZ_JBVHTR010000016.1 coordinate 19,734, forward strand.
TCGTGAAGCGCTCCTTCAGCTCCCCGATCAGGTCCTCGATGGCGAGGGTGGAGATCGGGTCGAGGGCGGAGCAGGGCTCGTCCATCAGGAGCACCTTCGGCTCCACGGCTATCGCCCGCGCGATGCACAGACGCTGCTGCTGACCGCCGGACAGGCCGGAGCCCGGCTTGTTCAGGCGGTCCTTCACCTCGTTCCAGAGGTTGGCGCCCTTGAGCGACTTCTCGACGATGTCCGCCAGCTCGCTCTTCTTGTAGTTGCCGTTCAGCCGCAGGCCCGCCGCCACGTTGTCGAAGATCGACATCGTGGGGAAGGGGTTCGGGCGCTGGAAGACCATGCCCACCTCACGGCGGACGGAGACCGGGTCGATCCCGGCGCCGTACAGGTCCTCGTCGTCGAGCAGCACCTTGCCCTCGACCCGCCCGCCCGGCGTCACCTCGTGCATCCGGTTGAGCGTGCGCAGGAACGTCGACTTGCCGCAGCCGGAGGGGCCGATGAACGCCGTCACCGAGCGCGGATCGATCGACATCGAGATGTCCTCGATCGCCTTGTGGGATCCGTAGTAGGCGGTGAGCCCGCTTACGTCGATTCGCTTGGCCATGACTACTTCACTTCCAGAAAGTCTCGATCGGTCGCTGTGTGGCCCCGCTCGGCGGAGCCGGGGTAGTCGCCTCAGCGACCGGTCTTGGGGGCCTTCCAGCGGGCGATGCCGCGGGCCACCAGGTTGAGGATCATCACGAAGGCGATCAGCGTCAGCGACGCCGCCCAGGCACGGTCGTACGCCGCGTTGGCGCCGGCACTGTTCGCGTACTGCTGGTAGATGTACAGCGGCAGCGACTGCTGGGCACCCTCGAACGGGTTGGCGTTGATGAAGCGGTTGCCGAACACCAGCAGCAGGACCGGCGCGGTCTCACCGGCGATACGGGCGACCGACAGCATGATGCCGGTGGTGATGCCGCCGATGGAGGTGGGCAGGACCACCTTCAGGATGGTGCGCCACTTCGGTACGCCGAGCGCGAGGGACGCCTCGCGCAGCTCGTTCGGGACCAGCTTGAGCATCTCCTCCGTGGAGCGGACCACGACCGGCATCATCAGGATGGCCAGGGCGAGGGAACCGGCGAAGCCGAAGGGCTCCATGTCGAAGATCAGCATCAGGCTGAGGATGAACAGACCGGCGACGATCGACGGGATGCCGGTCATCACGTCGACGAAGAAGGTCACGGACTTGGCGAGCCTGCCGCGTCCGTACTCCACCAGGTAGATCGCGGTGAGCACGCCGATCGGCGCGCCGATGACGGTGGCGAGACCGACCTGCTCGAGGCTGCCGAGGATGGCGTGGTAGATGCCACCGCCGGGCTGGGAGTCGGGGACGACGCCCATCGAGTGGGTCAGGAAGTAGATGTCGAGGACCTTCACTCCGCGCGAGAGGGTCGTCCACACCAGGGAGACCAGCGGCACCACGGCGAGCAGGAAGGCGACCCACACCAGCGAGGTCGCGATCCGGTCCTTGGCCTGCCGACGGCCCTCGACGCGCGCGGCGACGGCGTAGGTGCCGAGCAGGAAGAGGATCGCGGCGATCAGGCCCCACTGGATGTGGCTGGTGAGGCCGGCGGCGGCGCCGATGCCGCACGCGACGGCGATCGAACCGGCGGCGATGGCCCACGGGGACCACTTGGGGAGGCTGGCGCCGCGCAGCGTGCTGGGGCGCTTGTCGGCGACGGCTGCGGTGCTCATGCGTTGGCCCCCGAGTATTCCTTGCGGCGGGCGATGATCGCGCGGGCCGCGCCGTTGACCAGCAGGGTGATGACGAACAGGACCAGACCGGAGGCGATCAGCGCGTCACGGCCGTACTCCGTCGCCTCGTTGAACTTGCTGGCGATGTTCTGGGCGAAGGTGCCGCCGCCCGGGTTGAGCAGGCTGCCGTGGATCAGGAAGTCCGGGGAGAGCACGGTGGCGACGGCCATCGTCTCGCCCAGCGCGCGGCCGAGGCCGAGCATCGAGGCCGAGATCACACCGGAGCGGCCGAAGGGCAGCACCGCCATGCGGATGACCTCCCAGCGCGTGGCGCCGAGGGCGAGCGCCGCCTCCTCGTGCATGCGCGGGACCTGGCGGAAGACCTCACGGCTCACGTTGGTGATGATCGGCAGGATCATGATCGCGAGCAGGATGCCCACGGTGAGCAGTGAGCGCGGCGGGCCGCCGTCCCAGGACAGGATGCCGGTCCAGCCGAAGTAGTCGTTCAGCCACGAGAAGAGGCCGGTCAGGTGCGGTACGAGGATCAGCGCGCCCCACAGGCCGTAGACGATGGACGGCACGGCGGCGAGCAGGTCGATCACGAACGCGATGGGGCCGGACAGCCGGCGCGGCGCGTAGTGGGTGAGGAAGAGCGCGATGGCGACCGCGATCGGGACCGCGATGACCATGGCGATGATCGAGGACACGACCGTGCCGAACGCCAGGACGGCGATGCCGAAGCTCGGCGGGATCAGGCTGGTGTTCCACTCGAAGGTGGTCAGGAAGTTGCCGTGGTCCTTGCTGACGGCCAGGTACGCACGGTAGGTGAGGAAGACCGCGATCGCGGCCATGAGCACCAGCAGCAGGACGCCCGACCCACGGGAAAGACCGAGGAAGATCCGGTCTCCGGGCCGGGTGGCTCCGCGGGCCGCACGCTTCTGGTCGGCCACGGACGGCTTGGGTGCGGGGGGAGGGGCTTGGGTGCTCTTCGTTGATATGTCCATCGGGATCTCCGGTCTGCGGAGTCCTGCTCGTGGCGGGACTCCAGGCGGCGGTGCACCGGACGGTGCGGTCCGGTCCCGCTCCGGGACCGGACCGCACACTCAGGTCAGCTCAGGCCCTCGATGGTGGTGCGGACCTTGGAGATGATCGCGTCGGGGATCGGCGCGTAGCTGTTCTGGGTGAGGATCGACTGGCCGTCCGTGCTGGCGATGTAGCGCAGGAAGGCCTTGGTGGCGGGCAGGGTGTCCGCCTTGTTGCCCTTGTCGCAGACGATCTCGTAGGTGACCAGGACCATCGGGTAGGCGCCGTCGGCCTTGGTGTTGTAGTTCAGCTTCAGGGCCAGGTCCTTGCCCACGCCGGCGACCTTGGCGTCCGCGATGGCCTTGCTGGCGGCGTCGGTGGACGGCTTGACCGGGGAGGAGGCGCCCGTGTCGATGGCGACCGTGCTCATGTCCTTGGCGTAGGACAGCTCGAAGTAGCCGATGGCGCCGGCGGTCTGCTTCACCTGCTGGGCCACACCCGCGGACTGCGGGGCGGACTGGCCGCCCGGGGCCTGCCAGGCCTTGCCGCCGGAGTACTTGCCCCAGACGGCGGGGGCCGCGGCCTTGAGGTACTTGGTGAAGTTGTCCGTGGTGCCGGACTCGTCCGAACGGTGGAACGCCGAGATCTTGGTGGACGGCAGCTTGGCGTTCGGGTTCAGCTTCTTGATCGCCGGGTCGTCCCAGGTCTTGATGTCGCTGTTGAAGATCTTGGCCAGCGTGGTGGCGTCCAGGACCAGGTTGTCCACGCCCGGCAGGTTGTAGCCGACCGCGATCGGGCCGCCGACCATCGGGAGGTCGATGCCCTGGCCGCCGCCGGTGCAGACCTTCTTGGAGGTCTGGATCTCCTCGGGCTTCAGCGCGGAGTCGGAACCGGCGAAGGCCAGCTGCCCCTGGGTGAAGGCGGTGACACCGGCACCGGAACCGCTGCCCTTGTAGTTGATCTGCACGCCCGGGCAGGCCTGGCTGAACTGGGCCGTCCACGCGTCGATCGCGTTCTTCTGCGCGGAGGAGCCGTCGGCGAGCAGCTGGCCCTTGGCGTTGTCGCACTTGATGGAGCCGGCGTTCGACGCGCCCGCGGAGGCGCTGCTGCCGCCGCTGCTGCTCTTGGAGCCCGTGTCGTCGGAGCCGCACGCCGTGAGGGCCAGGGCGCCGGAGACGGCGAGAGCACCGAGGGTGAGGGCCCGCCGGTTCATGCGCTGAAGCTTCACTTTCGGGAGTTCCTTCCAGGAGCCGCCGTCCTGATCGGCGGCGTGCGAGGTGTGGCGGTGTGGGGCGCATGCGAGGGCGCGCCCGCCACCGGGTAAGGCCGAAATTAGGCAGATCAGGTGAAGGCGCCTATGGCCGAAAGTGAACGAGGGGTGAACCCCTGCGGACGGTGTGGTTAGGTCACGGAACGCTTACGTTGAGGACACAGGGCGATCCCGGCTTCTCCACCCGAATGTTCCCGACTCGGGGGGACCGACCGGCCGCGTTCGTGTTTGACCGGTCGTAAGCCTTCCGCAGTCCCTCGTTGGCCACAACTTGCTCAACGCCCCCTTGGGCGGGGCTCCATGGCGAGGGCTGGGGAGAAGCGAGGGGACCGAGGGCGGGACAACGCGCCCCGCCGGCCACGGGGTGGCGGTCGTACGCGGCGATGACCGGTGGGCCGTGACCGGGAGGTCCGTCCCGGATGCCGGGGGCGGTCCTTCCGCTCATGCCCGGTGCAGCGAGCCGAGCAGCGCGTCGATCAGGTCCCGGTCCCGGGGCTGGGTCAGGCGGTGGCGTGCCGCGGCGGGGGGCAGCCACAGGACCCGGTCGACCTCGCGGTTCGGGGTGAAGGAGCCGTCCCTGGCCTCCGCCGCCCAGTAGCGGACCTGCTTGGGGCGGCCGTTCGCCAGATAGTGGGCGGTGGGCAGGGGCGCGCCGGCCACGGCGGTGTACCCGGTCTCCTCCAGTACCTCCCGCAGCGCCCCCGTGAGCGGATCCTCGCCGCGCTTCAACTTGCCCTTGGGATGGGACCAGTCGTCGTACTTGGGCCGGTGGACCAGACAGATCTCCAGGGCGCCGTCGACGGGCGAGCGGCGCCACAGGACGCAGCCCGCCGCGCGGATGGTGTCGTCGGTCATCGGGTGCTCAGGCTCCTCTCTCACGCTGTCGGTGCGTGCCCCCCGCGAGCCCTGTCGTCTCCACGGCGCCTACGGAGTGCCCACTGCCTGTTTCTGCCAGGACTGCTGGAAGGCGAAGCGGGCCGCCTCCACCTCGTGGCGCTGGTCTGCGTGCAGCACGCCCAGGGCGTACGCCGTCGCCGGGGCGATGCGCGGGGTGCGGGCCGCGGCTGCCGCCGCTGCCGCCGCCTCCGAGGCGTCCCGGTGCCGGTTGAGGGCCTGCCCCGCCGCGAGCAGCCGTACGTCGACGACCGCCTGCTCGCCGCGGAGCACCTCACAGGCGTAGCGGTGGAGCCGCAGCAGCAGCCGGACCTGGTGCCAGGGGCCGTCCTGCGGGTGCGGGGCCGGGTCCGGGGACAGGCCGTGGACCAGGGCCTCCGCGTTGTACGGGTGGCCGGCGGTGACCAGCGGCAGCGCGGCCACCGCGTCGGTCAGCCGCTCCTCGGCCGCGGCGGCCAGCGGGCACAGGTCGGCGGCGTGTGCGGCCGGGGTGAGCGGGACCTCGCTGGCGAGGACGGCGACGCTGTCCGCGACCGCGTGGAACCGGCTGGAGCCGAGCGCCTGCAGGGCCGCCGAGTGGGCGCGGGTGCGGGCCAGGGTGAGCTGCCGCTCCAGCAGGGCGCCCGCCTTCGCGGCGCCCACGGTCAGGTTGCCGCGCTCCGGCACCCCGGCCCGCTCGCGCGGCCCGGCGCTCTCCGCAGCGCCGGTCGCCTGCGCGGGGAAGGCCGAGGATCCCGACAGCCGGTGCAGGGCGAGCAGCAGCCGGTCCAGCCGGGCCGCGTACGCGTGCTCGCGTGCCAGCGTGCCCGACAGCCAGGCCAGCTCCGGCCGCATCGCCTCGGACCACTCGGCGTCGAGCAGGGCGCGGAACGTGTGCAGCGTGCCGCTGATGCGCCGGGCCGAGCGGCGCAGGGCGAGCGCCGCGTCGCCGGACTCCTCCGCACCGCCCCCCGGCGCACCGGCCTCCCGGTGCTGCCGCAGCGAGCGGAGGAACTCCGTGGCCTGGGCCCGCAGATACTCCGCCAGGGCGTCCGCGGACACTGGCCCGGTCATCGGGCCGGCCGCGGGGTCGGTGGGGGGATCAAGGTGTTGCTGTGCCACGCCGGCGCCTCCGGGCGTCTATGAGCATCTCCTGGATGTTCGGCAGGGGCTGGCCGTCGGCGTCGAAGGCGTGCCGGATCCACTCGCCGTCCGGGCCCAGGTGCCAGGACGAGGTGGTGTCGGACATACCGGTCTCCAGGAGCCGGTTCAGCGCCGCCCGGTGCGCCGGGTCGGTGACCCTGACGAGTGCTTCGATACGGCGGTCGAGGTTGCGGTGCATCATGTCGGCGCTGCCTATCCACACCTCCGGCTCGCCGCCGTTGCCGAAGGCGAAGACGCGGGAGTGCTCCAGGAAGCGGCCGAGGATGGACCGTACGCGGATGTTCTCGGACAGGCCGGCCACGCCCGGGCGCAGCGCGCAGATGCCGCGCACCCACACGTCGACCGGGACGCCCGCCTGGGAGGCCCGGTAGAGGGCGTCGATGACCGCCTCGTCCACCATCGAGTTGACCTTGATGCGGACGGACGCGGGCCGGCCGGCCCGGTGGTGCTGGATCTCCTTGTTGACGCGGGAGACCAGGCCGTCGCGCAGGGACTTGGGGGCGACCAGCAGGCGGCGGTAGATCTCCCGGCGGGAGTAGCCCGACAGCCGGTTGAACAGGTCGGACAGGTCCGCGCCGACCTGCGGGTCGGCGGTCAGCAGCCCCAGGTCCTCGTACAGGCGTGCGGTCTTCGGGTGGTAGTTGCCCGTGCCGACGTGGCTGTAGCGGCGAAGCGTTTCGCCCTCCTGGCGCACCACGAGCGACAGCTTGCAGTGCGTCTTCAGCCCGACGAGGCCGTAGACGACGTGGCAGCCCGCCTCCTCCAGCTTGCGGGCCCACTTGATGTTGGCCTGCTCGTCGAAGCGGGCCTTGATCTCGACCAGCACCAGGACCTGCTTGCCGGACTCGGCGGCGTCGATCAGCGCGTCGACGATCGGCGAGGTCTCCGAGGTGCGGTACAGCGTCTGCTTGATCGCGAGGACGTCCGGGTCGGCGGCCGCCTGCTCCAGGAACGCCTGCACGGACGTGGAGAAGCTGTCGTACGGGTGGTGCAGCAGGACGTCCCGTTCGCGCAGCGCGGCGAAGATGTCCGGCGCGGACGCCGACTCCACCTCCGCGAGGTCGCGGTGGGTGCCGGCGACGAACTTCGGGTACTTCAGCTCGGGCCGGTCGAGGCCGGCGATGGCGAAGAGACCGGTGAGGTCCAGGGGGCCGGGCAGCGGGTACACCTCGGCCTCGGAGATCTTCAGCTCGCGCACCAGCAGGTCGAGGACGTAGCGGTCGATGGACTCCTCGACCTCCAAGCGCACCGGTGGCCCGAAGCGGCGCCGCATGAGCTCCTTCTCCAGCGCCTGGAGCAGGTTCTCCGCGTCGTCCTCCTCGACCTCGAGGTCCTCGTTCCGGGTTATCCGGAAGGTGTGGTGCTCCAGCACCTCCATGCCCGGGAACAGCTCCTCCAGGTGCGCGGCGATGACGTCCTCTATGGGGACGTAGCGCTGCGGGGAGGCCTCCAGGAAGCGGGACAGCAGCGGCGGCACCTTGACACGGGCGAAGTGGCGGTGGCCGGAGACCGGGTTCCGCACGACGACCGCGAGGTTCAGGGACAGGCCCGAGATGTACGGGAAGGGGTGCGCGGGGTCCACGGCCAGGGGCGTCAGGACCGGGAAGATCTGGTGCCGGAACAGGGTGAAGAGCCGCGCCTGCTCCTTGTCGGTCAGCTCGTTCCAGCGGACGACGTGGATGCCCTCCTCCGCGAGGGCGGGGGCGACGTCCTCCTGGAAGGCGGCGGCGTGCCGGGCCATCAGCTCGCGGGAGCGGGCCCAGATCATCTCCAGCACCTCGCGGGGCTGGAGTCCCGACGCGGACCGGGTGGCGACCCCGGTGGCGATACGGCGCTTCAGGCCCGCGACCCGGACCATGAAGAACTCGTCCAGATTGCTGGCGAAGATCGCGAGGAACTTGGCGCGCTCGAGGAGCGGCGTGTTCGGGTCCTCGGCGAGCTCGAGGACCCGCTCGTTGAACTGGAGCCAACTGCGCTCGCGGTCCAGGAAGCGGCCCTGGGGGAGCTGGGCGCCCTCGGTCTCCTCGTAGGCGTCGAGGTCGGCGTCGAGGTCGGGATCGAGTCCCGATACCGCCGGGGCCACGGTGTGCGGGCGGTGCGCGGCGATGGAACCCACGGAGGGCTGCTGATTCTGCACGTTCGCGCGACCCGAGGGCTCTCCCTCACGGGGGGTGCCGGGGGACGGGTGGACCGGTGCCTGGGCGTTCTGCTGGCTCATAAACCCATTCTTCCGCGCCGACCGGGTGACGGGCGCGTCGGAAGAACCGGGCGGCGACAAGCGCGCACCCCGGTCCGCACGGGTCCCGTTCCCCGGGGCCGGCGAGGGCTCTGGCACGGCGGCGTTCATTGACCGAGCGTCGCAAGCCCGTCTGAATCAATGGTTACGGCGACATGACGTGCGGGATAGCGGGGGGAGGCCCGGCAACGTCGCCCCCGCCGCCCCTACCCGTCCCACCCTCCAGGGGCTCCGCCCCTTCAACCCCGGCGGGGGCTCCGCCCCTGCACCCCGCTTGGGGCTCCGCCCCAGCCCGGGTGGGGGCTGCGTCCTCTGCACCCCGCTTGGGGCTTCGCCCCGGACCTCGGCGGGGGCTTCGCCCCAGACCCCCGCTTGGGGCTCCGCCCCGGACCCCGGCGGTGACTGCGTCCCCTGCACCCCACCAGGGGCTCCGCCCCGGACCCCGGCGGGGGCTGCGTCCTCTGCACCCCGGTTGGGGCTTCGCCCCGGACCTCGGCGGGGGCTTCGCCCCAGAGCCCCGCTTGGGGCTCCGCCCCGGACCCCGGCGGGGACTGCGTCCCCTGCACCCCACCAGGGGCTCCGCCCCTGCCCCTGCTTGGAGCTTCGTCCGGACCCTGGCGGGGGCTGCGTCCCTTGCACCCCGCCAGGGGCTCCGCCCCTCCCCCTCGCTGGAGGCTCCGCCTCAGACCTGGCGGGGACTGCGTCCCCTGCGCCCCGCTGGGGGCTCCGCCCCAGACCCCCGCGGGGGCTGCGTTCCGTGCACCCGGTTGGGGCTCCGCCCCGGACCACGGCGGTGACTGCGTCCCTGCACCTCGCTGGGGCTCCGCCCTTGCCCCCGCTGGGGGCTTCGCGCCGGACCCCGGCGGTGACTCTGCACCCCGTTGGGGCTCCGCCCCGGACCCCGTCCGGCGGCCAGCCCCCGGGCCCCCGCTCCTCAAACGCCGGAGCGGCTGAATACCGCCGGAGGGGTCGATGTGTCAGCGCCGGGCCGCATCACCCAGCCCGTCCGGCGTTTGAGGACGAGGCCGCAAGGCCGACAGGGGGGTCTGGGGGCGCAGCCCCCAGGGACGGGAAGGGTAGGGGCGGCGGGGGCGAAAACCTTCTGTTCGGCGCCGGCGCGCCCGGCCCCCGGCCCGTGCCCCCGACCGGAAGCCGCCGGCTCACGTCTCCGTTCGGTACATCAGGTCCGTCTCGTACGTCGTGAAGCCCAGCCGCTCGTACACCGACAGCGCCGCCTTGTTGTCCGCGTCGACGTACAGCATCGCCGTCGGCAGCCCCCGGCCCGCCAGGTGGCGCAGGCCGATCGTGGTGAGGGCTCGGCCCAGGCCACCGCCCTGGGTGCCGGGGCGGACACCCAGGACGTACACCTCGCCCAGCCGCTCCTCCGCGTGCACCTTCGTCCAGTGGAAGCCCACCAGTTGGCCCTCGCGTTCCGCGAGGAAGAAGCCGTCCGGATCGAACCACGGCTCCGCCTTGCGGTCGTCGAGGTCCCGCTGGGTGAGGGAGCCCTGTTCGGGGTGGTGGGCGAACGCCTCCGAGTTGACGGCGAGCCAGGCCGCGTCGTCCTGCCCGGACACGAACGTGCGCACCGTGACACCCTCCGGCAGCGTCGGCTCCGGCGGGTCGAAGTCCGTCAAGGAACGCCGGAGCTGGCGCAGTTCGCGGAACAGGGTCAGGCCCAGCACCTGCGCCAGGTGCCGCGCCGCGGAGTGGCCGCCGTGCGCCCACACCCGCAGCCGCTTCCCGGAGGCGGCGAGCAGCGCGGAGCCCAGCGCCCGCCCGTGCCCGTGCCCCCGGTGGGCGGGGTGCACGACCAGTTCGGCGGCCGGTGCCTCCACCGGGTCGGTGTCCTCGAGCTGGGCGTACCCGACGAGCGTGCCGTCGACCTTCAGCAGAAGGTGGGACACGCCTTCCCGCTCGCCCCCGCGCAACTGAAGCCGCCCCTGCTCGGACACGGCCTGCTGTCCGTCGATCCGGGCCGCGTCGGCGAGGAGCGCCAGCACGGCGTCGGCCTGTTCGGGCGACAGCGCGGTGACGGTCTCGAGGGAGCGGGTCGTGGCCGGGCGGGCGGTGTCGTCGCTGGTCATGGGTATGAGGGTACGGGGCGGGAGAGGGAAAGGGGAGGTAGCGGGCAACCCGGTCGGCCACCTCGAACACCCCTCCCGGCTACGCGCGTCCAGGGCCGTGGGAGCGGCTTCCACCGACCGCCGCTACGGCCTTCACCGACCGCCGCTACGGGACCGCCGGCAGATCCTCGGGCGGCGGAGTCGGCGCCCCCGGCAGCCGTACCGTCGCCACGGTGCCGCCGCCCTGCGCCGGAGTCAGGGACACCTCACCGCCCGCCTGCTCCACCGTGCGGGCGACGATCGACAGGCCGAGGCCCGATCCGGGCAGGGCGCGGGCGCTCGGGGAACGCCAGAAGCGGTCGAAGACGTGCGGGAGTTCGTCGGCCGCGATGCCCGGGCCGTGGTCGCGCACGGTCAGCACCCCGTCGGCGAGCCGGACCTCGATCGTGCCGTTGTCCGGGCTGAACTTCACCGCGTTGTCCAGGACGTTGACCACCGCCCGCTCCAGCGCGGACGGCTCCGCGCGGACGTACCACGGCCGGAGGTCCGCCGCGATCGTCAGTTCCGGGCCGCGCAGCCGGGCGCGGCGCAGCGCCGACTCGACGACGTCCTGCCACGCCACCACCTGCGCCTTGCCGGCGTGCTGGCCGTTCGTGGGGCGTGAGAGCTCCTGGAGGTCGCCGATCAGTGACGCCAGCTCCGTCATCTGCGCCTTCACCGAGGCGAGCAGCGCCTTGCGGTCCTCCGGGGGGATCGGGCGGCCCGTCTCCTCGCTGCGGGTGATGAGTTCGATGTTGGTGCGGAGCGAGGTGAGCGGGGTGCGCAGCTCGTGACCCGCGTCCGCGATCAGTTGCTGTTGCAGTTCCCGGGAGCTGGCCAGGGATGACGTCATCGAGTTGAAGGAGCGGGACAGCCGGGCGATCTCGTCCTCGCTGTCCTCCTCCACCGGGATGCGGATGGTCAGGTCCTCGGTGCGGGCGACGTGCTCGACGGCCTCGGTGAGCTTGTCGACGGGGCGCAGGCCCGCCCGGGCCACGGCCAGACCGACGGCTCCGGCTCCCACGACACCGATGCCGGAGACGACGAGCAGGACCAGGGCCAGGTCGCCGAGGGTCTTCTGGGTCTCCTTGAGGGGGACCGCCACGAGCAGGGCGCTGTCGGAGAACAGTTGCGGGCCGCCGGGGCCGTCGCTCACCAGGGGCGCCGCGATCACCCGCACCGGATTGCCCCGGCTGTCGGTGCTGTTGTGGATGATGCCCTCGTCCCGGGCCGGGTTCCTGGCGACCTCGAGGTCGGTGTGGGTGACGTGGAGGAGACCCATGGACAGCGGGTAGACACAGGACCTGCCGTCCGTGTTGATCACCTGCATGTAGTACTCGGACTGAGGGCCGCGGTCGTCCGGGGGAGAGGGGGAGGTGGTGCAGTTGCTCAGGACGTTCGTCAGGCCCACCATCTTGACCGGGCCGCTGGCGGATTTGAGCTGGTTGTTGAGCTGCTGGTACAGCTTGCCCTGCACGATGAACCAGCAGGTGACCGACACCGCCGCCACCCCGAACGCGACCGCCGCCGCCACCAGCAGGGCCAGCCGGGAGCGGAGCGGGAGGGAGCGGAACCGCTTGATCACTCGGCGCCGCCCTGCCGCAGGACGTAGCCCACGCCGCGCACGGTGTGCACCAGGCGCGGCTCGCCGCCCGCCTCCGTCTTGCGGCGCAGGTACATGACGTAGACGTCGAGCGAGTTCGAGGACGGCTCGAAGTCGAAGCCCCACACCGCCTTCAGGATCTGCTCCCGGGTCAGCACCTGGCGCGGGTGCGCCATGAACATCTCCAGGAGCGTGAACTCGGTACGGGTCAGCTCGACCGGGCGCCCGCCGCGCGTGACCTCGCGGGTGGCGAGGTCCATGCGCAGGTCGGCGAAGGTGAGGGCGTCGTTCTCCTCGACCGCGCCCGCCACGGCCGCCGCGTAGGAGCTGCGGCGCAGCAGGGCGCGGATACGGGCGAACAGCTCGTCCAGCTCGAACGGCTTGACCAGGTAGTCGTCGGCTCCGGCGTCCAGGCCGGTGACACGGTCGCCGACCGTGTCGCGGGCCGTCAGCATCAGAATGGGTGTGGTGTCGCCCGCGCCCCGGATCCGGCGGGCGGCGGTGAGGCCGTCCATGCGCGGCATCTGGATGTCCAGAACCACCAGGTCCGGCTTGTACGCGGTCGCCTTCTCCAGCGCGTCCGCACCGTCCACGGCCACCTCGGTGGCGTAGCCCTCGAAGGCGAGGCTGCGCTGGAGTGCTTCACGCACGGCCGGCTCGTCGTCGACGATCAGGATGCGCTGGGGTTCACGGTCGCCTTCGGCGGGGCTCATGGATGTGGAGTTCCTTCAAGGTGCGACGGAGGGCTGAACGCATTCAGCCTCGCACGATTCGGCTCGGGGACGGAAAGGGGACGGACGGGGTCGTTCGGGGTCGTTCGGGTCAGCCCATCACCGACGTCAGCCGGTTCAGCGGGACCTTGCGGCGGTGCGGTCGCGCAGCCGTCGTGCGCAGTCCCATGAGCTGCGGGACCGCCACCTGCGGGATCGTCACCGCGGGGGCGCGCTCGATGCGCGGCCGCGTCCGGGGCCGGGGCTGGGGCCGGGTGCGGCCCCGGGTGCGGACCCGCGTGGCGGCGTGGAGCTCGTTCACCACGGCCAGGGCCAGCAGAATCCCGCCGGGCTCGGTGGCACCGGCGACCTCGTGCACAGCCATCGTGATCATGTCGTACTCCTTACCACTGGCCCGGCGGGGTGCACGCTCAGCTCTGCGAGCCGGAGCGCAACGTCGCCAGGTCGGACTTGACGGTGTTGATCGGGATGGCGAAGCCCAGGCCGACGCTGCCGGCGCTCGACGAGGTCGAGTCCGAACTGGCCGAGTACATCGCCGAGTTGATGCCGATGACGTTGCCGTTCATGTCGATGAGGGCGCCACCGGAGTTGCCGGGGTTGAGGGAGGCGTCCGTCTGGATCGCCTTGTACGTGGTCGTGGACGAGCCCGTGTCGCCGTTGAACTGCCGGCCGCCGAACGCGAACGGCCACCGGCCGCCGCCGCCCTGCTGCTGCTGGTTCTCGTCGGTCGGCACGGTGACGTCGCGGTTCAACGCGGAGATGATGCCGCTGGTGACCGTGTCGCTCAGGCCCTCCGGGGAGCCGATGGCGACGACCTGGTCGCCGACCTGGAGGCCGTCGGAGTTGCCGAGGGTGGCGGCCTTCAGCCCGGAGGCGCCCTGCAGCTTGAGCAGCGCCAGGTCCTTCTTGCTGTCGGTGCCCACCACCTGTGCGGTGTAGGACTTGCCGCCGCTCGTCGTCACCTTGATCGAGGAGGCGCCGGCGATGACGTGGTTGTTGGTGACGATCTGGCCGTCGCCGGTGATGATCACGCCGGAACCGGTCGACTCGCCGGAGTTGGAGGTGGCGTTGATCTCCACGATGCTCGGGTTGACCGCGGCCACCACTCCGGCGATCGTCCCCTTCGCGCTGGACGGCACCACGTTGGTGCTGGTGGAGCTGGAGGACACGGTGTCCTTGCCGGTCAGCTCCTGGATGCCGAAGGCCGTGCCGCCCCCTATCGCGGCGGCGACGATCGCCACGGCGGCGAGCAGCGCGAGCGGGCCCTTGGCGCGCCGCTTCGGTCCGGGCTGGGTCGGTACGGTGGCCAGGACGGCCGTGCCGTCGTCGCCACCGCCGTGGCCCTCATGACCGCCGCCACCGCCGTGGCCCTCATGACCGCCGCCGGCCGCGACCGCCGGCCGCGCCGGCTCGTACGCCGGAGGGGGAGGCCACTCCGGGTTCACGGGGGAGGAGGCGTGCTGCTGCTGCTCGGGGTACGCGGACTGGGGCCCGTGACCCTGGGGGTACTCGTACTCGCCGCTGCGGCGGAAGCTCTCGGTCATGCAAAAGAGAGTGTCCCTCGATCATGAGAGCCACCTGAGTGCCCGCTGAGAAGCCCGACAGAACCGCGTATGCCCGATATAAAGGCGCCTCGGAGCCGTCGTCATGGGGACCCCTTGGGGCTGCCGTGACGAGCCCTTGGGCCGTTACGGGGTCTGCTCGCACCCGCAGGAACGGCGTACGACCAACCGTGAGGGGAACAGCTTCAGCCGCTCCCGCCGCGAGCCCGCCACCCGGAGCCCGTCGTCGAGCACCAGATCGACGGCCGCGCGGGCCATGCCCGAGCGGTCGGAGGCGACCGTGGTGAGCGGCGGGTCCGTGAGCGCCGCTTCCTTCACGTCGTCGAACCCGGCCACCGCAAGCTCTCCGGGCACGTCGATGCGCAGTTCGCGGGCCGCCCGCAGCACTCCGATCGCCTGGTCGTCGGTGGAGCAGAAGATCGCGGGCGGGCGATGGGGCCCGGACAGCAGCTCCAGGGCGACGTTGTACGCGTCGTACCGGTTGTACGGCGCCTCGAACAGACGGTCCTCCGTCGGGATCCTGGCCTCCTGCATCGCGCGCCGCCAGCCCTCGACGTGGTCGGAGACGGGGTCGCCGACCGCAGGCGTCTCGGCCGTACCGCCCATACAGGCGACGTAGTCGTAGCCGTGCTCGAGGAGGTGGCGCACGGCGAGCTGGGCGCCGCCCAGGTCGTCCGTGACGACGGCGACGTCGTCGATGGCCTCGGGCCGCTCGTGCAGCAGGACGACCCGGGCGTCCCAGGCGTCGATCTCCGCGGCGGCGTGGTCGTTGAGCGCGTGGCTGACCAGGATCAGCCCGGAGACGCGCATGCCGAGGAAGGCTCGCAGATAGTGGACCTCGCGCTCGGCCACGTAGTCGGTGTTGCCGACGAGCACCATCTTTCCGCGCTCGGCGGCGGCCTGCTCGACCGCGTGCGTCATCTCTCCGAAGAAGGGCTGGCGCGCGTCCGGCACGATCATGCCTATGAGGTCCGTGCGCCGCGACGCCATGGCCTGGGCGACCCGGTCGGGCCGGTATCCCAGTTCCTTGATCGCGGCCAGGACGCGCTCGCGCGTGGCCGGGGCGACCGGCCGGGGTCCGTTGTTGATGACATAGCTGACGACGGCGGTGGATGTCCCCGCCAGTCGCGCCACATCGTCCCGAGTCACCTTTGCCACGCGCGGAGTCTACGCGGATGGACCGCCTCTGGGCAGGGCTTTCGCCGTTCTATGCCCCACCTGTGACCTCGACCGTGACCTCGGCCACCCCGGCGGTGACGTACGCCGTGCCCCGGCGGTGACGTACGCCGTGCCTCGGCAGCGACGTACGCCCTGTCTCGGCAGTGACGCACGCCCCTCCCCGGCCCCGCCGTCCGCCTACGCCTCGGCCGTGACCTCGGCCCCGGGCACCGGCACCGTGTCGTCCGCGTCGTCCGCCTTCGGCCGGGCCGCCTTGGCCTTCGCCTCCTCGGCGGCGCGCTCCACCTTCTCCGGGGTGACGAAGCGGTAGCCCACGTTCCGGACGGTGCCGATCAGCGACTCGTGCTCGGGCCCCAGTTTGGCGCGCAGCCGCCGTACGTGGACGTCGACCGTGCGCGTGCCGCCGAAGTAGTCGTAGCCCCAGACCTCCTGGAGGAGCTGGGCGCGGGTGAAGACCCGGCCGGGGTGCTGCGCGAGGTACTTCAGGAGCTCGAACTCCTTGAAGGTGAGGTCCAGGACACGGCCCTTGAGCTTGGCGCTGTAGGTCGCCTCGTCGACGGACAGGTCGCCGTTGCGGATCTCCATCGGGGAGTCGTCGCCGACGATCTGCTGCCGGCCCATGGCCAGCCGCAGCCGCGCCTCGACCTCCGCCGGACCGGCGGTGTCGAGCAGCACGTCGTCGATGCCCCATTCGGCGGTGACGGCCGCGAGACCGCCCTCGGTCACGACCAGGAGGAGTGGACAGCCGGGCCCGGTGGAGCGCAGCAACTGGCACAGGCTGCGCACCTGGGGCAGGTCCCGCCGCCCGTCCACGAGGATCACATCGGCACCCGGGGTGTCGACGAGAGCGGGGCCTTCCGCCGGAGCCACTCGCACGTTGTGCAGGAGCAGGCCGAGAGCGGGAAGCACCTCCGTCGACGGCTGGAGGGCGTTGGTCAGGAGCAGCAGAGAGCTCATCGCATCCCACCCGCCTCGGTCGTCCTGCGATCGTGCACGGTTCGCTCGCCCATAACGTCTGGTTCCTCCTCGGTCCCTTCGAGGACGTTTGCGGCACTGCTTCGTCCGGTGTGCGAATCCCGCGCCCCTGGGACCCGCGCGGCCCCGCGAAGAGCCGCTATGCGATCGACGGCCCGTACACCTGCGGTTTCCCGCGTCGTATACAACGCTTCCGAAAGCACAAAAGGACTCGGGGGCTACGCTGCCCGAGTCCTCTTCCCAGCAGAATAGCCCACATGAGCACGCGCACGGCAGGTCATACGGCCGGATCCACCGATCGTCCGCATCGTGAGACGGCCCGTCGGGGGTCTGTACGGACGTTCCTCCGCACCCTCGACGGGGTGACGATCGACGCCGCATACGATCCGGGACCCGCCGTATACGACTCCGTGTACGACACCGGACGTGCACCTTCCGGCCATCTGGCGGATCTCGCGATCGTCGTCGCGCACGGCTTCACGGGAGATCTGGAGCGGCCCCACGTACGCCGGGTGGCGGGCGTCCTCGGGCGGTACGGGGCGGTGGTCACGTTCTCCTTCCGGGGCCACGGGGCGTCCGGCGGCCGGTCCACGGTCGGCGACCGCGAGGTGCACGACCTGTCGGCCGCCGTGCGGTGGGCGCGGGAGCTGGGGCACACGCGGGTGGCCACCGTCGGCTTCTCGATGGGCGGCTCGGTGGTGCTGCGGCACGCGGCGGCGCACGAAGAGGGCGCGCACACCGACGCGGTGGTGTCCGTGAGCGCTCCCGCCCGCTGGTTCTACCGGGGCACGGCCCCCATGCGCCGGCTGCACTGGCTGGTGACGCGCCCCGAGGGCCGCCTGGTGGGCCGCTACGGCCTGCGCACCCGTATCCACCACCGCGACTGGGACCCGGTCCCGGCCTCGCCCGTCGAATCGGTCCCCCTGATCGCGCCGACCCCGCTGCTGATCGTGCACGGCGACCAGGACGGCTACTTCCCCGTGGACCACCCCCGCATGCTGGCCGAGGCCGCCCCCGACCACGCCGAACTGTGGCTGGAGCCCGGCATGGGCCATGCCGAGCACGCCAGCGACGACGCCCTGCTGGCCAGGATCGGGACATGGGTGGCGGCGCGGGCGGGCTAGCCTGAGCGGTGTTCACCACGACCGAGTCGAGGAAGCAGATGGCAAAGGGCACGGTGCGCTACTGGGCCGCCGCGAAGGCGGCCGCCGGGGTCGCCGAGGAGCCGTACGAGGCGACGACGCTCGCCGAGGCGCTCGACGCGGCGCGCGAGAGGCACCCCGGCGAACTCGCCCGCGTCCTGAAGCGCTGCTCCTTCCTGGTCGACGGTGACCCCGTCGGGACCCGTGAGCACGAGACGGTACGGCTGGCCGAGGGCGGCACGGTCGAGGTGCTCCCGCCGTTCGCAGGAGGATGAGCGATGAGCAACCAGCCGTACGAGGGATACCAGGGGCATCAGGGACCCGAGGGACACCGGGCCTACGAGGGCTACGGGGCCGCCGGCTACGGCGGCCATGACGGTTACGACGGCCGGCAGGCACCACAGCCCCACCCCGACCACCACGGGTACCGGCAACAGGGCTGGTACGACCCGAACGGCGCGGCGTACCCGCAGCAGCAGTGGCAGCAGCAGCCGTACGGGGCGGCGCAGCCGTTGCCGGCGGAGGCGCAGGCGCAGGCGTACGAGCCGCACGGTTACGCGGCGCCCGGCACCGCGACGACGACCGCCACCACCGAGCCCGAGCCGCCCGCCGTCGACCTGTCCGCGCTCCCCGCCAACCAGCGGGCCCGGCTCGAAGGCCGTTCGCCGATCATCGAGCCCGGGCTGCAGCCGGCCGCGCTCACCGCGGTGCTGGGCGCGCTGCTCGCCGGGGCCGCGGCCGTGGGGACGTACGCGCTGGTCGTACCGCTGGTGCTCCTGCAGGCCGTGACGGCGGCCGGGTGGTTCCGGCTGAACGGGATGTGGCCGGCCCGGCAGGGCATCGCGCTGGCGTTCCTGGGCGCGGTCACCGCGGATGCGGCGCTGCTGGTGGCGGGCCGCGAGCACGCGCCGGCGGCGATCCTGGGCACGCTCGGCGTCTGGGTCCTGCTCTCCCTGGCCCTCCAGCTCAGGTCGCACGCCGACCCGGACACACGGATGTACGGCCTGATGGCGACGGTCGCCTCGGCCGCGCTGTCGATCGTCGCGGCCGGGCACCTGGCGGCCGTACCGGACGCGGTCACGGTGGGCGCGATCGCGGTCGCCGCGGCGGTCCTGGCCCGTGCGCTGCCGCTGCCGACGGCGGCGTCGGTGGTGGTGGCCCTGCTGGCGGCGACCGGCGCGGGCATCGCGATGGGCGGCGCGACGGCTTTCGGCACGCAGGGCGCGTTCCTCGGCCTGGGCGCGGGTGTCTGCGCCCTGGTCGGCCACCGGGTGGCGAGCTACGACTACCCGTCCCGCTTCGTCCACTTCACGGCGGGCGTGGCCCTGCCCCTGACGGCGGCGGCCCCGGTGATCTACGTACTGGGCCGCGCACTGTCCTGACCCGCACGACCGGAGCCGCCCGGCAACGCACCGGGCGGCGCGGCCCGTGCCGCCGGGGACGGGAAGGGCAGGGGCCGCGGGGGCGAACATCGGGCCACGCCCGCGCCGCCCCATGTCACAGGTGATCAACAATTCCCCGCCACCTCTTCCCCCGGAAGGTACTGTCGGTCGTCCGACCGCCGTGACGACCGCCGACGTGGGGACTTCCGAGCATGCGAGCACTGCGAATACTGCTGATCTTCGTCGTGATCCTGGGCGGCCTCTTCGTGATCGCCGACCGCGTCGCGGTTCACTTCGCGCAGAACGAGGCGGCCGACAAGCTCAAGACCACCGAGAACCTGGCCACCACCCCCGACGTGTCCATCAAGGGCTTCCCCTTCCTCACCCAGGTCGTCTCCGGGAAGCTCGACGACGTCGAGGTCGGCATCAAGGACTACGAGGCGGCCACCGGCACCGGCTCCGAGAAGATCCGCATCGACGACCTGAGCGCGTCGATGAAGGGCGTGACCTTCTCCGGCAGCTTCAGCTCGGCCACCGCGGCCGACGCCACCGGCACCGCGCTCATCACCTACGGCGAGCTGCTGAAGGCCGCCAAGGCCCAGCCCACCGAGGTCCTGCGGGGCGTCACCGCAGAGGTGATCGGCCTCTCCGACGGCGGCAACGGCAAGATCAAGGTCGCGGTGAAGGTCGACGCGCCCATCAAGGTGCCGAACCCCGTCTACGTGCTCAGCTCGGTCACCGCCCAGGGCAACACCGTCAGGGTGCACGCCGACAGCCTGCCCAAGCTCGCCGGCGCGGAGGTCGCGGGCTCCCGGATCCGCGCCATCACCGATTTCCAGCAGCGCATCGACCAGCTCCCCGGCGGCATCCAGCTCGACAAGGTGGAGGCCGGCAAGAACGGCGTGGAGATCACGGTGAAGGGTTCGGACGTCCGGCTCGCTGGGTAGGACGACGGGCGACCGGCGCCTGAGACCGGCCACCGAAGACCGGCCCCCGGCGACTCGCGGGCCGGGCCAAGGTCCCGGACACCGCAGGCCGATTGTCCGAGTGGCGAGACGCCCCCGTCCGTACCGCAGATGGGATGTCGGCCCCCCGCGCCGGAAAGCAGGACGGCGGTCTCCGCGCACCGCGTCGCATCCCACATCCCGGACGATCGCATCTCATCATGCGACACGCCGGTGACACGCCCCGCGCCCGGTCCCTACGATCGTCCCCATGCAGCGACAGGCGGATCTCACGAAGCGGCGGGCAGTAGACCTGTGCCGCGTCGCCGCCATGCTCTGTCGCACTTCCTGAGCGGGAGGGTTCCACTCCCGTATCGCCGGCCCTGGCTCCCGAACACAGGGCCACCCGTGCGCCGCGTACGCCACCGCGACACCGCGTACCCGCACCCCTTCTGACTCGCAATGCCCCGCCGCAACTGCCCCGGAGGAGAAAAGCATGAGCCGCAGCGACGTCCTGGTAGACGCCGACTGGGTCGAGCAGCACCTGGACGACCCCAAGGTCGTCGTCGTCGAGGTCGACGAGGACACCACGGCGTACGAGAAGAACCACATCAAGAACGCTGTCCGCATCGACTGGAAGCAGGACCTCCAGGACCCGGTCCGCCGCGACTTCGTCAACCAGGAGCAGTTCGAGAAGCTCCTGTCGGAGAAGGGCATCGCCAACGACGACACGGTCGTCCTCTACGGCGGCAACAACAACTGGTTCGCGGCCTACGCCTACTGGTACTTCAAGCTCTACGGCCACGAGGACGTCCGTCTCCTCGACGGCGGCCGCAAGAAGTGGGAGCTGGACGCCCGCGAGCTGGTCGACGGCACCGAGGTGCCGGAGCGCGCGAAGACCGAGTACAAGGCCAAGCCGCAGGACGCCTCGATCCGTGCCTTCCGCGACGAGGTCGTCGACGCGATCGGCACCAAGAACCTGGTCGACGTCCGCTCGCCCGACGAGTTCTCCGGCAAGCTCCTCGCCCCGGCCCACCTGCCCCAGGAGCAGTCGCAGCGCCCGGGCCACGTCCCGAGCGCCAAGAACATCCCGTGGTCGAAGTCGGCCAACGACGACGGCACCTTCAAGTCCGACGAGGAGCTGAAGGAGCTGTACCAGTCCGAGGGCGTGGACCTGGCCAAGGACACCATCGCCTACTGCCGCATCGGTGAGCGCTCCGCGCACACCTGGTTCGTGCTGCACGAGCTGCTCGGCCAGGAGAACGTCAAGAACTACGACGGCTCCTGGACGGAGTACGGCTCCCTGGTGGGCGTCCCGATCGAGCTCGGCGCCGGCAAGTAAGACCGACCTTTCAGAAAAGACGGAGAAGCACATGTGTGGAGCGAAGGCCGGCGGCCCCGACGCCTCGACGATTAAGCCCGGTGAGACCACCATCCAGGGCCAGGTGACCCGCAACGGCGAGCCCGTGACCGGTTACGTGCGCCTCCTGGACTCGACCGGCGAGTTCACCGCCGAGGTCCCCACCTCGGCGACCGGACAGTTCCGCTTCTACGCGGCCGAGGGCACCTGGACCGTGCGCGCCCTGGTGCCGGGCGGCACCGCGGACCGCACCGTCGTCGCCCAGAAGGGCGGCCTCGCGGAGGTCGCGATCGCGGTCTGAGCAGTACCGCGCAGGGCGGAAGGGCCGCACCCCGGGTTGGACGCACGGGTGCGGTCCTTCCGCATGTCGACGGGGCATAGTGAAGGTATGTACGCACGGCGGCGGCACATCTACTTCGCCATGATGGGCACCTGTCTGGGGCTGTTCATCCTGGCGTGGGGCGTCGTGCGCCTCTGGTCCGTCCCGGCGGCCGTCGCGATGTGCGTCGTCGCGATGGTGATCCCGCCCCTGGCCGCGATGGTCGCGAACCGCCGTGGCCCCGACGACCGCTGGTGGGACGACCCGTCCGGCGACCCGCAGTCGGACGAGTGGTGGGACGAGCTGGACGGCAAGAAGCGGCGGTGACCGTCCGGGCAGGCGTCAGCCGGGGATGCGTACCGCCAGGAGCGCGACGTCGTCCTCGTTGTCGGGCGGACGGGTCTGTGCCAGCAGGCGGTCGATGAAGGGCTCCACCGGGCGGTGGGCCAGGGACGCGGCGGTCCTGCGCAGCCGCTCCAGGCCCTCGTCGATGGAGTGACCCGGGGACTCGATCAGTCCGTCGGTGTAGAGCACCAGGGTGGATCCGGGCGGGAGCGCCTCGGTGGCGTCGGCGCGGGGCTGGTGGGCGGCTATGCCCAGGAGGACGCCGTGGCCGTCGGTCAGATAGCGGGCCACGCCGTCGTAGGTGACCAGCAGGGGCGGCGGATGGCCTGCGTTGGTCCAGGACAGCTCGTAGTCCCCGTCGTCGGCCACACTCATCCGGGCGAAGACCATCGTGGCCATGGAGACTTCGGCGATGTGCATGGACGCGTCGTCGAGCCACTCCACGATCTTGCTGGGAGGTTCTTTCTGCGACCAGGCGTAGGCGCGCAGCATGTTGCGGAGCTGCGCCATGCCGGCCGCGGCGTCCAGGTCGTGGCCGACGACGTCACCGATGGCCAGGGCCATGACCCCGTCCGTCAGGGTGAAGGCGTCGTACCAGTCGCCGCCGACCTGCGAGGCGTCGGGCGAGGGCAGGTAACGGGCGGCCATCCGCAGTCCCGGCACGCGGGGTAGCTGGGGCAGCAGGTGGCGCTGCATGGTCTCGGCGACCGTGCGCTGCCGCTGGTAGAGACGCGCGTTCTCCACGGCCAGCCCGGCACGCCGCGTGATGTCCTCCAGCAACGCCATGTCGGAGACGGTGAACCGTTCCGGACGCTCGGAGCGGCCGAGGGTCAGGGCCCCCAGCACCTCCCGGGGACCGCGGATGGGCGCGATGGCGGCCGAGTGCATGCCGGTCTCGTCGAACAGACGGCGCTGCTCGACCGCGATGCCGGAGTCCGGCGGGCCCTGGTAGGTCTCCGGACCGGCCAGTGCCGACGCCGCGCCCCGCAGAGCCCGGGACAGGGGCATCGGGGACTCCTCGGGCACCGGCGGCATCGCGCCCTCGAGGTCCTCGCGGTGCACCAGGGCGCCGTTCTCCGCGTGGACGACGGCATGGCGCCACACCTCGTCGCGTTCGGTGATCAGGTCGATGACGGCCCAGTCCGCGAGGCGGGGCAGCACCAGGCTCACCAGTCGGCGTATCGCCTCGTCGACGTCCAGCGTGGAGGCCAGGGTCGTGGTCGTCTCGGCCAGCAGGGCCAGCCGCTCCAGCTCGGAGAGCGACGCGGTGACCTGCTCCAGCGGCCCGTTGGGCCTCTCGGACGGAAGGGGCGAGTGGAAGAGGACGAGGGTGGTGGACTGGCCGTCGACGACACAGGGCGTCGACAGCCAGGAGATCGGCAGCAGGGAGCCGTCACCGCGTTCGTACCACTCGTCGGTGCCCAGGGCCGTGTGGCCGCCGAGCATGGACTCCCGGATCGCGCACTGCGCTCTCGCCACGGTCTCCCCGTGGCGGTTGCGGTGCAGCAGGTCGTGCAGGTCCTTCCCGGTCATCCCCTCGGCAGGCCGGGCCAGAAGCTGCTCGGCCCGGGCGCTGACTCCGATGATGCGCCCCTGCTCGTCGGTCATCAGGGCGCCGGTGCCGAGGGCGTCCAGCGCCGTGGCGACCGCCTCCCAAACGGCCTCATGGTTCGTCATGGTCGGCCTCCACGCCTGTGGTCACGAGCGACGGGCGGCGGAGCCGACGCTGTCGCGGGGGGATTCAGTACACGAGCGCCTGGGTGTCGTCCGCGACCGCTTCCTGCACGAAGACCTGTGCACCCGCGATGCGCACGCCCTCGATGACGTCCTTCTCCGTGATCTCGCGGCGGGCCGCGCACTGCGTGCACAGCGTGATCCGGCCGGCCGCGAGGACCGACTCGATCAGGTCGGGCAGCGGCGCGGCGTGCGGCAACTCGAACTCGGCGGCCCTTCCCGGCAGCGCGAACCACGACGACTCACCGGTCAGCCACAGCGAGACGTCGACCCCGCTGGCCACGGCGACGGCCGCCACGGTGAACGCCTGCGAGCACCGCTCCGGGGCGTCCGCCCCGGCCGTCACCTTGATCACGAGCTTTTTCGCCATGCTCGCAGCCTAGTCCTGCCGGGTCAGGTGCGGTGCTCCTGATGGTGGTGACGGCGCAGCAGGACGTTCGCGTCCGTCTCCGTGCTGCCGTCGTACTCCGCCCGCGCGGCCTCCCGCCGCACGGCCAGCTCCTCGCACGTCGTGCAGCCCCGCACCGGCAGGGGAGGGCGACTGGTGTCGTCCGACGCCCGGGCACGCTCGTTCGCCGCCCGCACCCCGGCGCTGAGCCGCTCCCGCTGGGTGGCGGGACGGAGGGCGGCCGGGTCGGCCTGCCACTCCCGGCCGCCGCCGACGGGGCGCAGCATGGCGTACGGCCCCGATCTGTCCTGGTACTCGCCGACCTTGCGCGTGGCCGGGTCGTAGACGAGCGCTCCGCGTTCGAGGGCCTTCGGTTCCATGGGCCGTTCCTTTCCACAACGCCTGCGCGCAGCGCGACCCTTGGACTACGCTGCGTGTTCCTGACGTTACGAGCATGGCCCCTGAGCAGGGGCGCAACGCCGTGGACGAGGTCTGCTTCTCCGCCTCCCGGCGCTCTTTCCACACCTTCCACGGCCGTACTGCACCAAGGAGCGCGATGCCGCCGAGACGGGTGATCACGGGACGCAGCCAGGAGCCGCGCAGGCGGTTCGCGGAGGAGTTACGGCTGCTGCGGACGGAGCGGGGCGTGAGCCTGCGGGAACTGGCGAAGGTGGTCGGCTGGGACCCGTCCCAGTTCGGAAAGATGGAGAGCGGCCAGACGCTGGGCGGCCCGGAGGTCGTACAGGCGCTCGACCAGTACTACGGGACTCCCGGGCTGCTGCTGGCGCTGTGGGAGCTGGCGGTGGGGGATCCGTCGCAGTTCAAGGAGCAGTACCGGCGGTACATGATGCTGGAGGCGGAGGCGGTGAGTCTGTGGCAGTACTCGGTGAGTATCGTCCCCGGTTTGCTCCAGACGGACGGGTACGCGCGTGAGGTCCTCGCGCTGGGCGGTGCCAAAGGCAGGGAGCTGGACCAGCAGGTCGAAGCACGTACTGGGCGACGCAAGCTGCTGGATGGCGACGAAGCGCCACCCTTCCGTGCCCTTCTCGCCGAGGCGGTGCTGCGGACACCGCTGCGCGACAAAGGGGAGTGGCGGGAGCAGTTGGAGTACCTGTTGGAGGCGTCGGAGCGCCCGAACATCACCATTCAGGTGCTGCCGCACAGCTCAGGCCTGTACGGGCTGGTGAGCAGTGATGTGATGTTCCTGCGGCTCCTGGACGGCAAGACAGTGGCGTACACGGAGAACGCCTACCGCGGTGAACTGGTCGAAGAAAACGGCTCAGTTGAGCTTCTGCAACGTGCGTACGATTCGATGCGTGACGTGGCTCTGAACCCGGCCGAGTCGCGGAAGTTCGTCCTGCGGATGTTGGAGGAAGTGCCGTGCGAGCGATCGACCTGAGCGTCGCCACCTGGCGTAAGAGCAGCTACAGCAATCCGGACGGCGGCAACTGCGTCGAGATCGCCCCCAACCTCTCCTCCGTCGTCCCCGTCCGCGACAGCAAGGCCCCTTCCCGCGGAACCCTCCTCTTCGGGCCCGCCGCATGGACCCGCTTCATCGACGAAGTCAAGCGCACCGAATCGTGATCAACTCCTGAGCAACCCCGCCCGCTGTCCATGAGTCTCCTGTGCGCACGGATGCCGATCCGTGTGTCGCTTTCCACGAGGGGACGTCTTGGAGTTCTCGGAAGTTGCGGATGCGCCCGAACCGGTCCCTGACCCGGGTCCGTCCGTCGTACGCCGCAGCGGGCGTACGACCCTGCTGATCGCCGCGGCCGCCGTGCTCGGCGTCGTGGCGGGCGCCTGCACCGGTTATGTGATCCAGGCCGACCGCGAGCCCACCGCGCTGCCGCCCCTGTCCCAGCCGGTGCTCGCCCAGGCCAAGGGCAAGGGCCCCGAGCCGCTGTCCGCCGCGCAGGACCGCCGGGTCCGGACCGACGGCGACCTGCGCGCGTTGCTGCTCAAGCGGCCGAGCGGCGCACAGGATCCCCTGTTCGAGTCGGGCCACGACGGTTGGATGAGCCTCGCGGAGTACGCGGAGACGTTCAAAGACCCGGCCATCGAGTTCAGGCACGAGATCGGCGACGAGTTCCGCCGGGCCGCCGTCACCTCCTGGCGGCTGGGTGACACCTTCAGCGTCGAGATACGTCTTGTGCAGTACCGCCAGGAGGAAGGGCTCGGCGCCGCCGACTCCGCCGAGAACGGCCGCTACTGGGCGGAGCGCCGCGCCGGATCGCGCAGTTGGGCCGTCCCCGGTACCGAGGACGGCAGGGCGTACGTCCGCACCAGGCCCGTTACCGAGTACGGCACACCGGTGTACTCCGCCGAGGCGCACGCCCGGCGCGGTGACATCGCCATGGAGATCTGGGTCGAGGACACGAAGCCCGTCTCCAAGGAGAAGATCATGGACCTGGCGAAGCGGCAGGCGGGGCGGCTGTGAACGACAACAGCGAGAACGACGAGACCAGCGAGAACAGCGAGACCAGCCGCTCCGGCGCGGCGGGGACCGTCACGCCGTCCGACGGGCTTCCGGCCCGGAGCCCCGTACGCCGTGGCCGGGTCGCCGCTGTCACCGGCGCCGTCCTGCTGACCGCGGCCCTGGTCGCCGGCGTCGGGTACACCGCCGTGACCGTCAGCGGCGCCGACCGGGACGCGGGCGCGCCCACCTGGAAGTTCCCGGCGGAGCAGAAGAACCCGCAGGCGAAACCGGCGTCCGCGCCCGGGCTCGCCGGCATGCTCGTGCCGTACGGCACCGACGACTTGGTCCGCGGCCCCGACATCGACCAGTACGGCGCCGACGCACATCTGAGCGGAGGCGAGGCCGCCGCCCTGCGCAAGGAGTCTCTGCGCGGTCTGCCGCGCTCGCAGCGGCTGCGCCTCGAGAAACAGATCGACAG
This sequence comes from Streptomyces sp. NPDC028331, assembly GCF_055565775.1. NCBI lineage: Bacteria > Bacillati > Actinomycetota > Actinomycetes > Kitasatosporales > Streptomycetaceae > Streptomyces > Streptomyces sp. NPDC028331. The sequence goes on from NZ_JBVHTR010000016.1 coordinate 46,694, forward strand.
CCAGCACACCACGGGCATGGCACTGCGCAGCTACCTCAGCACGGACAAGTCGTTCACCATGGACATCGTCCTGACGCAGTTGGAGAGCCGCGCGGCGGTACGGGACATCTCGACGTTCCAGAACGAGTTCCTGAGCGCCCTGGACGTCTTCCGGAAGGGCCCGGCGATCCGGGGCCACAAGAACGCGCGCTGCTTCCTGCCGCCGACGGAGGCGGGCGAGAAGCTCGACGTGATGTTCTGCTCCGCGTACGAGGGCGACGTGCTCGTCACGGCGACGGCGTACGGGGTCAGACCGATGGACACCGAAGGGACTGCGCGGCTGCTGCGCACCCAGCTCGACCGCATCGCGGACCAGGGGAAGGCGGTATGACCGAACAGACGGAGCGGACCGAGGTGCAGCACGTCGTGGTGCCGTCGGAGCCCGGAACACAACCCCTCGACCCGCCGCCGGTGAAGAAGGAACGCCGCACCCTGCGCGCCCTCCTGCGCTGGACCGCCGCCGTGGCCGTCTTCGCGGTGGCCGGGGGCGCGACGGCGTACGGCATCACCCGGCCCGAGCGCACCGACCTCCCCGGGCTGGCCACCGCCTCCGACGGGCGCTGGGAGTACCCGCGGCTGGTGAAGCCGCCGCTGCCGTCCGGCAGCCCGGGGCCGTTCGCCGAGGGGAACGACGCCGGGACGCACTACGCCGACCTGCGGGCGCTCCTCCTGCCCGCCCCCGAGGGCGCGACGGCCGACGCGGCGCTGCGCGGCACGGACGGCTGGCTGCCGACGCGGACCTTCCTCGCGGAGTTCGCCGACCGGGGCGACCGCGACGAGCTCGGGGGGTTGCTGACCGACAACGGCCTGCGACACGTCGCCGCCCGCGGCTGGAACACCCCGGACGGCACGCACACGCGGATCTACCTGCTGCAGTTCGACACCGCGGCCGTCGCGGACGACTTCCTGTCCACCAAACTGATCGACTACAGCGCCCCGCGGTACGCCGTGAGCGGTGCCGCCGAGATGGCCAGGGACGAGTACCCGGTCGCCGCCCAGGTCGAGAACGTGAAGCACCAGGTGTTCGCGGAGACCAAGCCGTACGGCGCCGAACAGGTCCGCGAGGCGTATCTGTCCGCCGGCGACATCCTCGCGATGATCGTGCAGTCCAGGAAGGGCGGCGCGAAGGCCGTGCCCTTCCAGCAGACGATCGTCCTGCAGAGCCAGCTCCTCGGCTAGCCGACCTGGGAGCCGGAGCCGGGTCTCGGCCGACTACAGTGGGACCCGGCTCTTGTGTACCCACCCTCGCTCACCAAGGAGCACCTCGTGGAGATCTTCTTCGAAACCCTGCTGGTCCTGGTCTGCGTCGGCGTGCTCGCCTTCGCCGGGCTGACCGTGAAGAAGCTCTTCGAGGGCCAGCGCTGACCCCCAGACCATCCACGACGAAAAGCTGCTCATGATCGAGATCCCGTCCGACCTCCACAAGGACCTCGTCCCGCTCGCCTTCCTGCTCGGCAACTGGGCCGGCGCGGGGGTGCACGACTTCCCCGGCTCCGAGAAGTGCAACTTCGGGCAGGAGGTCTCCTTCACCCACGACGGGCGTGACTTCCTGGAGTACCGCTCCCACACCTGGGTGCTGGACGGCGACGGGAACAAGGTCAGGCCGCTGGAGTCGGAGTCCGGCTACTGGCGGATCGACGCGGACCGCAAGGTCGAGGTGACCATGGTCCGCAACGACGGCGTCGTCGAGGTCTGGTACGGCGAGCTGGCGCACCAGAAGCCGCAGATCGACCTGGCGACGGACGCGGTGGCCCGCACGGCGGCCTCGGGCCCGTACACCGGCGGCAAGCGGCTGTACGGCTACGTCAACAGCGACCTGATGTGGGTCGGCGAGAAGCAGACCCCCGAGGTCGAGCTGCGCCCGTACATGTCGGCCCACCTGAAGAAGGTCGTCACCCCGGAGGACGTCGAGCGCTGGGCGAAGGCCCTCCCGGACGACCTGCCGGACGACGGGATCGCCTTCTTCAAGTAGCCGAGCAGCCGAAAGCAGTCGGCCACGGGCCTCGCGGAGATCCGCGGGGCCCTGTTTCATGTTCCTGCAGGGGTTAACACTTACGAGTGCACTGCAATGCGCTTGTCGCGTCCGGCTACTACGCGCTATCGTAGACATCAACGCACGGAACCCCGGCCGCACTTGGGCTGCGACCGGGGTTCCGATAAGCCGAGCTCTGGGTGGCATGCAAAGCAGAGGCGGCCCAGAACGTTCGTCATCGACTGTAGCACAGTCGGTCGTTTCCGTGAGGAGTAAACGTCCCGGGCATCCGTATGCCTGGAAGAAGGGGGGAACAGTGGTCGACGGGATGCCCGAGTGGATGAAGCGGTCCTTCTCCAAGCCGCGACTGATGCCTTACCTGCGTGCGGCCGGGGGTGACGCCCAGGGCGCGGTGCGGCTGTATCAGTGGAACCTCGAGGCGTCGGCCGCCCTGTACGTCCCGCTGCACTGTGTCGAGCTGGCGGTGCGTAATGCTCTGCACGACTGCCTGGTCACCAAGTACGGCCGGCCGGACTGGTGGACCGTGGCGCCGCTCAACGGGGGAGGCAAGGGGCTCGTCGCCAAGGCGCGCGCCAAGTCCGAGCGGAACGAGGAGCAGCGGGCGAAGGAGCAGCAGCGGCCGAAGCGGCCGGTGACCGTCGACGACGTCGTCACGGAACTCAGCTTCGGCTTCTGGGCCACTCTGCTCGTGTCGCGCTACGACCGGGTCTTCTGGGTGCCCACCCTGCACAAGGCGTTCCCGTGCCACTCCGGCCGTCGCGACGCACTGTACGGCGACCTGTGGCCTCTGGTCCGCCTGCGCAACCGCGTCATGCACCATGAGCCCATTCACGGCGAGGACCTCGACGCCGACTATGCCAGGATCTATCGGATCCTGGGGGCGCTCAGCCCGGACCTGGCCAAGGAGGTGCGAGCGATGGACCGGTTTCGGTCCGTGCTCGACGGTAGGGAGGACGTCCTTGACTGACGTCGGCGACGCGCTCGTCTCGCGCTCCGACATTGCCCGGATGGCAGGGGTCCGGCGGCCGGCCGTCACCAACTGGGAGCGACGGCACCCGGACTTCCCGAGGCCCGTCGCTCCGAACGCCGGGAGTGCGGAGCCCGAGGCGTTCCGTGCCGGTGAGGTGCTGAAGTGGCTGTCCGGCCGTACGATCCCGTCCAACGCGCTCCAGCCGGGCGAGCCTGCGGGAACCACGTACGGCGACCGCTTCCGGTCCGCCCTGCGCGGCGGCCGGTCCGGCGGCCTGCTCCCGGCGGTCGAGCAACTGGCGTGGCGGGACGCGGACCGCTTGCGCGGCCGGCTGCGCATGTCCGACTACGTGAATCTGCTGCTATCCCTCGTGTTCGCGCAGAGCGAGGACAAAGAGCGGTGGGCGGAGTACGTCGAGCATCCGAGGCTCGTCCTTGTGGATCTGGACCTGACCGACGGCTACGAGCCGATGCTCCTCTCCGACGTCGTCCGGTTCCTGGACCACAATCCGCCCGCCTCCCGTGACGAGAGCCGGCAGGCCTTCGACCGCCTCCTCGCGCTCCTTCGGGACACGGACGCCAGAGCGGCCGACGAGTTCTTCACGCCTCCTTCGGTGAGCCGGGTCATGGCGCGCGCCTTGACAGGTCATGGCCCCGCGGCGAAGCGGTTGCACGATCCCTTCTGCCGAAGCGGGGAGCTGCTGGCCGGGTACTTGGACGCGGTCGCCGAGCAGGGGGGCACCGCCCCGGCAGAGGTGAGCGGTAGAAGCCGGCACGAGGGACCGATGCGGCTCGCCCGCATGAACCTCCAGCTCCGTGGCGTCGACCGGCCCCGCATCCGGCCGGGCTCCTTGACCCCGTCCCAGGGCCCCACTGATCCACCGGCATCGTTCGACGCGGTGATCACCAATCCCCCGTTCGCCGTTCGCGTCGACAATGCGGTCTCCCTTCCCGAGTACTGGCGGTACGGCGTGACGCGCCACGGGGAGTTCGACTGGCTCCAGTACGTCGTTTCGCGCCTGGCCCCCGGCGGCCGGGCCGCCGTTCTCATGCCTGCCGGAGTAGGGTTCTGGAGCGGTGCTGGAGGAGAGACGAGGGCCCGAATGGTCCAGGACGGCGTCATCGAGTGCGTGATGGCCCTGCCCCAGCAGCTTTTCGCGCTGACCGCGATCCGGACGCAGATCTGGTTCCTCTGTCCTCCGCGGGGTCGCGCGGAGCCCGTCCTCTTTGTGGATGGGTCGGATCTAGGAAGCATGACCTCCCGGACTCGCCGCACGTTGTCGGGCGACGAGATCGACAAACTCGTCCATGCCTACGTGTCCTGGCGTCAACGGGGTCACGCCGACACTCCCGGACTCAGCCGCGCCGTGGGCCCCGAAGAGATCGCGGATTACGACCACCAACTGCAGCCGGCGCTGTATGTGCGGCACGCGCCAGGTGATCCGTCCCCGGCCGCCGCGAAGAACCGGCTGGCGGAGCTTTCCGAGGAGCTTGAGAGGCTGCACCTGCAAGCGACGGTCATCGACCGTCTCACAGAGGCACGGCTGAGGAGGTACGGCCTGTGACCGACGGGAGCGAGGGCGAGAGAGCGCTGCCCGAAGGATGGCAGCGCCTCGCCCTCAAGGACCTTTGCTCCTTCCAGGGGGGACCGGCCATCAAGGGTGAGGAACGCACGGACGCGGAGGACGGCGTGCCGCTCGTGCTGCCCCGGGATCTGTCCCATCAGCGGATCACTCCGGCCGGGCGGATCGGCGTGATCCCGGACAAGGCACGCACCCTGCACAAGTACCGGCTGGCGGAGGGCGACGTGCTCCTCACCCGGACCGGGACCGTCGGCCGGTGCGCTTTGGTCACCGCCGAGCAGAACCACTGGCTGTACCACCCGAATCTCGTCCGGCTCCGGCTCAAGCAACCGGCTCCGCTCCTGCCGGAGTACCTGGCCGCATACCTGAGCGCCAGTGCCGCCCAGAAGTGGATCGAGTCCCGCTCGGTCACCATGGTGATCCCTTCGGTGAGTAGCCGCGCGCTGGGTGAACTGCCCGTACCAGTGCCACCCGCCGAGGAACAGAAAGTCATCGGCGACACCCTCGCCACGCTCGACGAAAAGGTCCGCCTTCATACGGAGATCGCCCGGGCGGCGGGCGAGTACCGCGGGCTGCTCGCCGACCTGCTGATGACGGGGGCGCTGCCGCTCGGACCCGACCCGGGTCCGTGACAGAGCCCTAGACTGGACGTCGTGGTGAGCACCGACTGGAAGACTGACCTGCGGCAGCGCGGCTACCGGCTGACCCCGCAGCGGCAACTCGTGCTCGAAGCCGTGGACACCCTGGAGCACGCGACCCCCGACGACATCCTCAGCGAGGTGAGGAAGACGGCGTCGGGGGTCAACATTTCCACCGTCTACCGGACCCTGGAGCTCCTGGAGGAGCTGGGGCTGGTCAGCCACGCCCATCTGGGCCACGGGGCTCCCACCTACCACCTGGCCGACCGGCACCACCACATCCACCTGGTCTGCCGGGACTGCCAGAACGTGATCGAGGCGGACGTCGCGGTGGCGTCCGAGTTCACGGCCAAGCTGCGCGAGACGTTCGGGTTCGACACGGACATGAAGCACTTCGCGATCTTCGGCCGCTGCAAGGACTGTTCCCTCAAGAGTTCAACTACCCCGTCGTAGGCTTGAGACCATGAAGAGTCCCCTGCTGTCGCTGCCCGGTGCCGTCCCCGCCGAGGGTGTGGACGAAGGCGTCGCCGCCCACTACGGCGACCTGTTCCGCGAGCAGCGCGCCCTCGCCGACGGCTCCGGATTCGTGGACCTCTCGCACCGCGGCGTCGTCACCGTCAGCGGCCAGGACCGGCTGAGCTGGCTGCACCTGCTGCTCACCCAGCACGTCAGCGAACTGCCCCCGCACCAGGCCACCGAGGCGCTGATCCTGTCCGCGCACGGCCACATCGAGCACGCGCTGTACCTGGTCGACGACGGCGAGACGGTCTGGGCGCACGTCGAGCCCGGCACCCAGGACGCGCTGATCGCGTACCTGGAGTCGATGAAGTTCTTCTACCGCGTCGAAGTCGCCGACCGGACGGCCGACTTCGCGGTGGTGCACCTGCCGGCCGGTTCGATCGCCGAGCCGCCCGAGGGAGTGCTGGTCCGCGAGACGCCGTACGGCCGTGACCTGTTCCTGCCGCGCGCGGACCTGGAGTCGTACGCGGAGGAGAACGGCCCCGCGGCCGGCATCCTCGCCTACGAGGCGCTGCGCGTGGAGCAGCACCGACCGCGCCTGGGCTTCGAGACGGACCACCGCACCATCCCGCACGAGCTGGGCTGGATCGGCTCCGCCGTCCACCTCCAGAAGGGCTGCTACCGCGGCCAGGAGACGGTCGCCCGCGTCCAGAACCTGGGCAAGCCGCCGCGCCGCCTGGTCTTCCTCCACCTCGACGGCAGCGAGGTCCACCTGCCCCCGCACGGTACGGAACTGCGCCTCGCGGACGACGGCCCCGACGGCCGCAAGATCGGCTTCGTGACGACCTCGGTACGCCACCACGAACTGGGCCCGGTGGCCCTGGCCCTGGTCAAGCGGAACGTCCCGGTGGACGCGGGGCTCCTGGCCGGAGAGACGGCGGCCGCGCAGGAGGTCGTGGTCGAACCGTAGGCGGCTGCGGCCCATCGTGCGGCTCGGCGGGCCCGGCGGCCGGAGCCGGGCCGCTGGGCGCGGCCCGACGCCGTTCAGACCTCCAGCAGCACCGTGAACGGCCCGTCGTTCGTCAAAGAGACCCGCATCGCCGCCCCGAACCGCCCCGTCGCCACCGTCGCCCCCAGCGCCCGGAGCTGCGCGACCACCTCGTCGACCAGCGGCTCGGCGACATCGCCCGGGGCCGCCGCGTTCCAGGTCGGGCGGCGCCCCTTGCGGGCGTCGCCGTACAACGTGAACTGGCTGATCACCAGCAGCGGCGCGTCGATGTCGGAGCAGGACTTCTCGTCGTGCAGCATGCGGATCGACCACAGTTTGCGGGCGAGCTGGGCCGCCTTCTCCTTGGTGTCGTCGTGCGTCACCCCGACGAGCACGCACAGCCCCTCGCCGCCGATCTCGCCGACCGTCTCGCCGTCCACGACGACGCTCGCGCCGTCGACCCTCTGCACCACCGCACGCATGAGGACCATGATGCCGTGCGACCCGACGGCGCCGGGATGCGGCCAACTGGTCGCCCCTTCTCGACCATCGACACCCCCATCTGGGCTGTCCATGGTCACTTGGCCACATAACGGCTACTTGCAGTGGCACGATGCGTGTGTTAGCGGCGCATCCGTGGGGGGTGCCGCGCCGGTCGAGGGGACGGTAGGTACATGAGCACACCGAGCACCGGGCAGCAGCCCGCCCGTACGGCGACCATGGCGGAGTGCCGGGCGCCCGTGCAGCGCACGGACAGCCCCCCGCTGCCCGCGGACCCTCCCCCGGGACCCGGCAGGGGGTGCCCCCGGGAGCAGCGCGGCCTGTCCGCCCTGGGGCTGCCGGAGCTGCGCGCGCTGCGCCGGGACGCCCAGCGGGACGAGGCGGACCTCAGTTACGTGCGCCGGCTGCTGCAGGGCCGTATCGACATCCTGCGCGCGGAGCTGGCCCGGCGCGGGGGCGGCGCGGCCCCCGACGGGGTCGTGCAACGGCTGCCGGAGATCCTCAGGGACGCCCCCGCCCGCCAGCGGTCCTCGGCCCGCCATGTGACACTCGGCACACCCCGCGGCGAGGAGTACCGGCGGCTCGCGGCCGAGATGCTCTCCGAGGTGGAGCTGTCGGACCTCCAGGCGCGCACGGACGAGGAGTTGGGCGCGGGGATGGGGCGGCTGGTGGGCTACGAGCAGCAGGTGTCCCGGCGGCGGCAGGAGCTGCAGCGCACGGCCGACGACTGCAGTGCCGAAATCGCCCGCAGGTACCGTGAAGGGGAAGCGCAAGTGGACGACCTGCTCGTGTGACGCATGGGCTCCGGCGAACCCGGGGCCCATGAGTGTGCGCCGGACGGGAACCCGCCCGGGCGGCTCCGGAGACAGGTCACGTCCCCGAAGCGACCCGACGCAACCCGAGGCGACCGAAGGCACCCACCCATGTCAGCCATGTCCACCCCCGCCCAGCCCGCCCCGTCCACCGTGTCCTCCGCGCCCCCGGTACTCGCCGAGGTGGTGCGGTCCGGGTTCGTCGAGGGGCACCACCGGGGGAGTCTGGTGGTGCTCGCCGAGGACGGTTCCGTCGAGTTCGCGCTCGGGGACGTGACGGCGCCGGTCTTCCCGCGCTCGTCGAACAAGCCGATGCAGGCGGCCGGCGTGCTGCGCGCGGGCCTGGAGCTGGAGGGGGAGCGGCTGGCGATCGCCGCCGCGTCCCACTCGGGCGAGGCGTTCCACCTGGACCTGGTGCGGAAGATGCTGGCGGAGCACGGCCTGGCCCCCGGACTCCTCCAGTGCCCCCCGGACCTGCCGCTGGACCCGCAGGAGGCGGAGGCCTACCTGGCCTCGGGCGCCGAACGCGAGCGGGTGACGATGAACTGCTCCGGCAAGCACACGGCGATGCTGGCGGCGTGCGTGCTGCGGGGATGGCCGCTGGAGACCTACCTCGACCCGGGGCACCCGCTTCAGCAGCTCATCCACTCCGTGGTGGAGGAGGCGGCCGGGGAGCCCGTGGCGGCCGTGGGCACCGACGGCTGCGGTGCGCCGCTGATGGCGATCAGCCTCACCGGCCTGGCCCGCGCCTTCCGCTCCTTCGTCCTGGCGGCCCCGGGCACGGCGGAACGCCGCGTGGCGGACGCCATGCGGGCACACCCCGAGTACGTGGCGGGCACGCGCCGCCCCGACACCTGGCTGATGCGCGAGGTCCCGGGCGCCCTGTCGAAGATGGGCGCGGAGGCGGTCCAGGCGGTGGCCCTGCCGGACGGCCGCGCCCTGGCCTTCAAGATCGACGACGGCGCGACCCGGACCCTGGGCCCGGTCCTGTCCAGGGCGCTGACCCTGATGGGGGTCCAGGCCCCGGTGGTGCGGCGGATCGGCAGCGCGCCGCTGCTGGGCGGGGGCCGCGAGGTGGGGGAGATACGGGCGGCGTTCTGAGACCTGTGCCCGCTGCCGCGCCCCCGGCCTGCCGCACGGCGAGCGGACGCCCGGGGGAGTCGCCGTAATCCAGGCGACACCCCCGCCTCCGCCCTCCTACCGTGATTCCATGAGCCGCCATCCCCAGGACCTCGACGTACGCCCCGTCACCGAGTCCGAGATCCCCGACTGGATCCGCGCCCTCAACACCGGCTTCCTCCGAGCGCCGCACGTCTCCGAAGCCGAACTGGCCGACCGCAGCAGCCACCTCATCCCCGCCCGCACCCTCGGCGCCTTCGACGACGCCCGCTGTGTCGCCACCTTCCGCTCCTTCCCGCAGGAGCTGACCGCCGTGGGCGGCGCACCGGTCCCCGCCGACGCCATCACCAACGTCTCCGTCACCGCCACGCATCGCCGTCGCGGCCTGCTGACCCGCATGATGGCCCTCGACCTCGCCGCCGCGAAGGAACGCGGGGACGTCGTCGCCACTCTCATAGCCGCCGAGTACCCCATCTACGGCCGCTACGGCTTCGGCCCCGCCGCCCACACCGCCGAGTGGACCGTCGACGTTCCCCGCACCGGTCTGGAGCGCCACCGCCCGGTCCTGGACGACGGCCGTATCGATCTCCTCGACCCCGAAGAGGTCCGCAAGATCGGTCCCGAGCTGTACGAGCGCTTCCGCCGCGCCACGCCCGGCGCGGTCTCCCGCGACGACCGCTGGTGGCAGGTCAACACGGGTGCCGTGCGCCTGGACCGCGCGGCCTGGACGGAACCCTTCTACGCCGTCCACCGCTCCGCCTCCGGCGAGGTCGACGGCCTGGCCGCCTACGTGAGCGACGACCGCTGGGGCGACGACAAGCGGCCCCTGCAGACCGCGACCGTCAAGGGCCTGATCACCACCGACCCGGGCGCCGAGCGCGCCCTGTGGCACTACCTCTGCTCGCTCGACTGGGTCACCACCGTCAAGTCCGGCAGCCGTGCCCCGGACGACCTGCTGCCCCACTTGCTCCCCGACCCGCGCGCGGCCCGCCTCACCACGTACGCGGACTCGATCTGGGTACGGATCCTGGACGTCGTGCGCGCGATGGAGGCACGTACCTACAAAGCTTCCGGGGCGCTCGTCCTCGAGGTGGTCGACGAGGCCGGATTCGCCGGCGGCCGCTATCTGCTGGAGGCCGGGCCGGACGGCTCCGCGTGCGCGCCGACCGGTCGGGAACCCGACCTCACCCTGCCGGTGGGCGAGTTGGCGACCCTGTGGCTCGGTGACGAGTCCGCCGTGCGGCTCGCGGCGCTCGGGCGCGTGCGGGAACAGCAAAAGGGCGCCGCCTCCGTCGCCGACGCCCTGCTGCGTACGTCCAGGCGACCGTGGTGCCCGGACATCTTCTGAGCCCCACGGGCCCTTCGGTGGCGCTCCCTTCCGTGCGGGTGGTGACTGCCGTGCTGGTGCATCCGTAGCGATTCAGTTGTGGTTGTGGTGGTGCCTGCCGGGCTCCCGGCTCCCCTCCGGAGGGGAGCCCGGTCAGTTCTGCGACCATGTCGGTCAGGAACACTCAAGCTCGTGCAACCTTGCCGAAGTTGGCGACCAACTTCACCTCAGTTATCTCCGCTTGGAGTCGTCTCATAACCACCTTCTTCTGAACTGCCGGAAGATGGCGTGAAGTTGTAGTGTTCCGTCGTGGAGCCGGAACACGTTGCCGCCGGGGGGCGGAAGAAGTCACAGCGGCCACAGAGATCGCACCACGACGTGGCCGACGAACTGCGCAGCCGGATCAGGTCGGGGGTGCTGCGGCCGGGCCAGCGCATGCCCACGCAGGCCAAGCTGGCGGACGAGTTCGGCGTGGAGCGGGGAGCCGTGCGCCAGGCGCTGCGCATCCTGCAGTCGGAGCAGCTCCTCACCAATGTCTCCAAGGGCAGCCCGGCGACCGTGGCGCAGCACGCGGGAAGGGCGCCGGCCGGCCCCCAGGCCCCGCCGCAGCCGACGATGGTGGCGCTGGCCCAGCGGATATCCGCCGCCTTCGCGGCCCCGCACGTGGAGATCGACGCCCTGTGCCTGACCGCGGTGTCGCTGACGCTCGCGATGAGCGAGCCGTTGCGCGAGATTCACGCGGGGCGCATAAAACCGGCCAAGGTCGACGTACGCGTGCTGCTGCCCAGCGGCCGTATCGACCTGGCGTTCCCCACGCCGGTGGAGGGCACGGACGGCGAGCGGCTGCACCGCCGCTGGCTGGCCCAGCGCAACGCCCAGGGCCAGGTCCTCCGGCACAACCTGCTGGCGCTGCGCAACACCCACGGCATCGACGTGCACGTCTCCTTCCGCGCCCTGCCCTTCACCCCGCCGGTGAAGCTGTACCTGCTCAACGGCGCGGAGGCGCTGTTCGCGTACTACACGCTGACCCGGCGCGAGGAGGAGATCGACCACGAGCAGCTCGAGCTGTACGACGCGGAGGGGACCAGGTCCATGCTGTTCCCGTTCGCGCAGGGGGCCGGGTTGCGGGACACCACGTTCGTGGAGCAGTCGCACCTGTGGTTCAACGCCCTGTGGGAGACGATCAGCTCGGAGCTGGAGCTCGGCGTCTGACCTGGTCAGAGCGCGGGCTGGGCGACCAGCAGAGCGAGGACGACGGCCCCTATGGAGCTGCATGCGGGGCTGTTGGCCTTGATCCCGACCGTGAGCAGCATCAGACCGACGGCGCCCATGATCCCGTACTTCCACTGGACGAACTGGTCGAATCCGACGACGAGGAGAGCGGAGAGAAGCGCGAGGGCGGGCATGGCGGACCTCTTTCCAGGAGGGCGGGCCCCGGGGACCCGGGTGGCGGGACAGAGGGGGAACGAGCCGTCTGCAACAGGGGACTACCTGCGGACGATGTGTGAGAGGAATGGCACCCTCCGCCAACTCTTCCAAGTTGGCAACCAACTACATTGAAGTTATCCCCAGTTGGTCGTCATCCATAAACAACTTTCAAACAACTCCCGGTAGATGGATGGTGGTTGTAGCGTTTGGTCGTGACCCAGGAGAACGTCGCAGTGAACGGCAGCAGAAAGCGCTCGCCGCAGGAGATCGCCGACACGCTGCGGACCCGGATCCGCACCGGCGAGCTGAAGCCCGGCGAGCGCCTGCCGACCCAGGCCGAACTGGCCGAGGAGTTCGGGGTGGAGCGGGGCACCGTCCGCCAGGCCCTGCGTGCCCTGCAGGACGACGGCCTGCTCAGCAGCGTCAGCCGGGGCAGCCCGCCCCGGATCGCCGAGCCGCAGCCGGCCGGCGACGGACCGCAGCCGACGATGGTGGGACTGGCACCGAGACTCTCGGAGGCGTTCGCCGCCCCCCACGTACGGATCGACGCCGCCTGCCTGACGGCCGAGACGCTGATGCTGGCGCTGGGCGAACCCGTCAGACTGATCCACGAGGGCCGTGTCCACCCCCGGTCGATCGACGTGCGGATCCTGCTGCCCTCCCGGAAGATCAACCTGGCGTTCCCGATCTCGGTCGACAACCCGGGCGACGACGAGGACCCGGTCCACCAGCGCTGGCTCGACCAGCGCAACGCCCAGGGCCATGTGCTGCGCCACAACCTCCTGGCCCTGCGCTCCTCGCACGGCATCGACGCCCGTGTGACGTTCCGGGCCCTGCCCTTCACCCCGCCGGTGAAGCTCTACCTCCTCAACGGCACCGAGGCCCTGATGGCGTACTACATGCTCACCAGGCGCGAGGAGGAGGTGAACAGCCAGACCCTCGAGATGTACGACACGCTCGGCGCCGCATCCCTCCTCTTCTCCTTCGAACGTCGGGCGGGCCGGCGCGACGCGGCGTTCGTGGACCAGTCACAGCAGTGGTTCGACGCCCTCTGGGAAACCATCACCACGGACCTGACACTTTCCTAGTGACCTCTGATGCGACCTCTGATGTGACGCGTGACGCGAGTTCCGATGCGAGTCCCGGTGCGGGTTCTGATGCGGGTTCCGGTCCGACGCGGGCCGAGCCGGCGGCGGACCGGACAGGAAGGCTGCGCGAACTGATCACCGGTGCGCGCTGTGTGCTCTTCGACTTCGACGGGCCGATCTGCCGGCTGTTCGCGGGGTACTCCGCGCAGCGGATCGCGCAGGAGATGGTGGGGTGGCTGGCGCGGCAGGGGTTGCAGGGGCTGCTGACGGAACAGGAGCGGGCGCACCCCGACCCCCAGTTCGTCCTGCGCACGGTCGACGAGCGGCACCCGGACAGCGACCTGGTCGACGCGCTGAAGGACATGCTGACGCGGGAGGAGCTGAAAGCGGTCCCCTCCGCCTGGCCCACGCCGTACGCCGATCCGCTGATACGCACCTGGGACGCCAAGGGAGCACGACTCGCGGTCACCAGCAACAACGCGGCCGACACGGTCACCCGGTACCTGGAGAGCCGCGAACTCGTCGGCTGCTTCGCCCCGCACATCTACGGCCGCACCCAGGAACTCCACCGGCAGAAGCCGGACCCGTACCACCTCAACCGCGCCCTGCGGGCCATGGGAGCGGCCTCCGGCAGCGCGCTGATGATCGGCGACACCGCGGCCGACCTCGAGGCCGCCCGCCGGGCCGGCGTCCCGTTCCTCGGCTACGGCGGCAACGACCGCAAGGAGAAGCTGCTGCGCGAGGCGGGCGCCGAGACGGTCGTACGATCGCTGGACTCGGTGCTGCGGGTGCTGCGGGACCAGGAGTGAGCCCGCCCGTCGCCCGATGAGGCGACCGACACGCACAGCTCGTTTCTGGCAGCATGCTCGTTCGCGGGCGAGTACCGTGCTTCACTTCCGCACCACCGGTGCGCAACAGGCCAGGAACGAACGATGTCAGCCGAACGTGTCTCCTCTCCCGCACGGGCCCGTGCCGTCCGGATGAGCGGCGATCCGAGCGTGGTCGAGGGGCCGCTCGAGGGTTACCACCACGAGACGTATGTGATCCCTCTGCCCGCCGAGGTCGCCGGCCCCGGAGGCCCCCGGGGCAAGTTCCGGGAACCGCGCAGCAATCTCCTCTGGTTCGACCGGCGCTGTTTCGCCTCCGAGGAGAAGCTGCTCGGTGCGCTGCAGGGACGTATCACCGGCATCCCTGACCTCATCGAGGTGACCGAGGGGGTGCGGCTGCAGCGGTTCATCGAGGGGCGGACCCTGGGCGCGCTCCACGCGTCGGGGGAGGAGGTCCCCGAGGACCTCGCCGTGCAGATCCTCCGGCTGTTCCGCGAACTGGCCCGGGTGACCCGGCACTCGCTCGACGTGGAACGCGAGTGCGACCCGAAGGACCGGTCCGCCGAGGGGGACACCGCGGGGTTCCTCGACCGGCTCGTCTGTTTCGCCGAGGAGCGCGTCTACCGGGAGAACACCGAGAGGTTCCCCGGTCTGTTCGCCTCCCTGGGCGTGGACGCGGACTCCTTCCGCCGGCTCCGGGAGCACGTCGCCGGCCTGAGCGAGCGGCCTTTCTGCCTGCTGCACGCCGATCTGCACCGGGAGAACTTCATCGTCGACGACCGGCGGCGGCTGTGGACCATCGACTGGGAACTCGCGCTGCTCGGCGACCCGCTCTACGACCTGGCCACCCACCTGTACCTGATGCGCTACCCGAAGACGCAGCACGAGCTGATGGCCAAGCGGTGGTGCGAGGTGATGGAGGAGGCGAGGCCCGGCAGCGCACGCGGCTGGGAGGAGGACCTGCCGCGCCTGCTCGCCTTCAAGCGGGCCCAGTCCGTGTTCACCGACATCGTCCGCGCCACCCAGTTCCTCGACTCCCACCCCGGATCCGGCGAAGCGGCCCTGCGTCAGGAGGCCCTGAGGGTACGGCAGGTGCTGGTCGCCGCCGCGGAGCCGCTGGGCCTGGACTCCGTTCCGCGCCTGGGCGAGATCACGGCGGCGCTGAGCGGGTGGCAGCGTACGGGCGGGCGAACCGTTCCGTCCCTGTGACGACCGCCTTCCCAGGGCGACCCTGGGAAGGCGGCTCCCGGCAAAGCGCCGTCCGAGAGGTCACCCCAGCAGGGGGATCAACTGCTCCTCCTCGTAGGTGAGATGGGCCTCCAGCTCGTCGGTGAGGCGTTCGACCTCGGGCAGGACGCGGGCCGGGTCGGCGTCCGCCGCCGACACGACGCGGCGCAGGTCGTCGAGGAGCGCGGCGATCCGCTCGTGTTCGCGCCGCAGCCGGTCGAAGGCCGGGGCGAGCTCGGGGTGGCGGCCGGCGAGGGACGGGAACAGGGCGGTGTCCTCGCCGGCGTGGTGGTTGCCCAGGCCCCTGCAGAGGGTGAGGCAGTTGATCCGGAGCTGGGCGCCCAGGGCGGAGCCGCCTCCTGAGAGCGCGAACTCCCTCCTGATCGCGGCCAGCTCGCGGCGGAAGACGTCGTGGACCGCCCTGACGGCCTCGCCCGGGGAGGACGCCTCGATGCGGGGCGGCCCCGGCCTGGGGTTCTCCTGGAGGGCGACGACGGGGATGACACGGTCCGTCTTCGACTGGTACTCGGCCCAGCCCGGGTCGGACTCGACGGCGCGGGCGAAGGCCTCGTCGCGCGCGGCGCGGTCCAGGACGACCGCGGTCGCCTCGTAGGTGAACACGCCGGTCTCCACCGTGACCTGCGGGTGCGCGACAAGGTTGCGGAACCAGTCGGGATGCCGCGGCGCACCCCCGGCCGAGGCGATCACGAGGACGCGCTCGCCGCCGTCGGGGTAGTAGCCGAGAGGGGTGGTGTGCGGGGCGCCGGTGCGCGCGCCGGTGGTGGTGAGGAGCAGTAACCGGGCGCCCTCGAAGGGGCCGCCCACGCGGCCGCGGTGGGCGCGGAACTCGTCGATGACCTGCTGGTTGAAGGGGTTGGGCATGCTGTGTTCTGCTCTGCCTTCTCTGTTCGTCGTGATGGGGCGTCACTCCGCTTGGTGGAGTGGCGATACGCGTCGGAACAGAAGAAGAGCGGCGGGCCTCGCGCCCGCCCCCGCCTCACTCGGAGGCCGGGTGCCCCACTCGTGAACGGCCCAAGGCCGACCCGGCAGTCATGGACGGCACGTTAGCGGGGTACGCGAGCCCACGCCAACGGTTTGTGACGTCACCCGTCCGCGCACCGGCGCCTCCCACGGGTGCGGGCGCCGGGGGTGTGGGATGGGCGGCGGCGGTGCGGCGGCCCGGACGACGTGGTAGGGCGCCCTTCCCGTGGCGTGGCGCACTTTTGCAAGCAGGTGCTTGCAATTGTTAGCGCCCATGGGGCACAGTGGAGGCATGGCATCGCTGAACGTCGGCAACCTCGGTGAATACCTGCGTGAGCAGCGGCGCAACGCGCAGCTCTCCCTCAGGCAGCTCGCCGACGCCGCCGGGGTGTCCAATCCGTATCTGAGCCAGATCGAGCGCGGGCTGCGCAAGCCGAGCGCGGAGGTGTTGCAGCAGGTCGCCAAGGCGCTGCGGATCTCCGCCGAGACGCTGTACGTGCGGGCCGGCATCCTCGACGCCGAGCGGGACCGGGACGAGGTGGAGACGCGTGCCGTCATCCTCGCCGATCCCACGCTCACCGAGCGGCAGAAGCAGGTGCTGCTGCAGATCTACGAGTCCTTCCGCAAGGAGAACGGCTTCGAGATCGCCCGGGCGGGCGCGGCGGACGAGGGCGGCCGGGCGGTTCAGGAGGCTCAGCGGACTCGGGAGGCGCACGCCATGGACGACGCCCAGGACACCGCCGACGCCGGCCCCCGCACGGCCGACGGCGGCGATGCCGGTCCGCGGCAGGCCGCCGGCTGACCGGCGGACGGCGACCGGATCACCGGCCACGGACACCGGCCACCGCCCACGGAGTACCGGACACCGGACCCCCGGGGCGACGGTCCGATGCCCTGCGGACCGCATAAAACCCTCAAACAATGCCGAAACGGGAGGAACATCCCATGGCCATCACCGACGACCTGCGCAAGACCCTCAGCGACCCGACCCCTCTCTACTTCGCCGCCGGCACCGCCGACCTGGCCCTGAAGCAGGCCAAGAAGGTGCCCGCGCTGGTCGAGCAGCTCCGCGCCGAGGCCCCGGCCCGCCTCGAGGCCGTCCGCAACACCGACCCGAAGGCTGTGCAGGAGAAGGCCGCGGCCCGCGCCAAGGAGGCCGGCGCCCGCGTCAAGGAGACGCAGTCGAGCATCCAGGCCAAGGTCGGCGAGTTCCTGGGCAGCCTCGACTCGGACCTGAAGAAGTTCGGCAGCAGCCTGGACGCCGACCTGAAGAAGCTCGGCGAGACCGCCCAGGACTTCGCGCTGCGCGGTGTCGGCGTCGCCGCCGAGTACGCGGTCAAGGCCCGTGAGACCTACGAGAAGGTGGCCGAGCACGGCGAGCAGGCCGTGAAGACCTGGCGCGGCGAGGCCGCCGAGGAGATCGAGGAACTGGCCGTCGCCGTCGAGGGCAAGCCGGAGCCGGTCGAGGTCAAGGCCGAGCCGAAGCCGGTCGAGACCAAGGCCGAGACCGACCCCAAGCCGGTGGCGAAGAAGACGGCCCCGGCCGCCCGCAAGCCGGTGGCGAAGAAGACCACGCCTCCGGCCAAGTGAGGGGCGCGGGGTCCCTGCGGGAGCCGCGCGACGGTTGACGGACGACGGGCCGGGCACTTCCGAGGTGCCCGGCCCGTTGTTCGGGTACGCGGCGGCCGCAGGCGGGTACGGTTGGCCGTAGAGACGACTCGACTCGGGTGGTGGGCATTGTGCTGATGACGGCATTCGGCGGCCTGATGTGGCTGCTCTTCACCGCCATGCTGGTGCTCGCCGTGGTGGCGCTGGCCATGGCCGTGCTGTACCGGGATGACGCGTACCGCGCCGCCGACAAGCAGAACAAGGGCTTCTGGCTGATCATCCTCGGCATCGCGGTCGCGGTGAACCTGTTCGTGCCGATGCTCTTCCTGCAACTCGCCGGCCTCGTCGCCACGATCGTCTTCTTCGTGGACGTCCGTCCCGCCCTCAAGCAGGTCTCGGGCGGCGGCTGGGGCCGTCGCCGCCGGGGGAGCAGCAGCGACGGGCCGTACGGGCCGTACAACGGCGGGCGGTGACCGACGCCGGTACGGGTTGCCGCTCGACCGCGGGCGACAGGCTGCGGGCGGTCGCCACGGTCAGGTCCGCGATCACCGGAACTGCGGGCCGCCGAGCAGCTTGTCGCCGCCGGCGGTGAAGCAGCTCCGCGGTCACCGATTCGCGATCACCGATTCGCGGTCACCGGATCCGCGATCACCGAGTCCGCCGTTGCAGGCCCGCCATGCCAGGCCCGCCATGCCAGGCCCACCGTGTCGGGCCCACCGCGGCCTGGTCCGTCGCCGTGGGTTACGGCGCCCGGTCCAGCAGGACGACCGCCACGTCGTCCGCCAGTTCCCCTCCGTTGAGGTCGCGGACCTCGTTGACCGTCGTGCGCAGCAGTTCCTCGCCCGTCAGGCCCTCGGCCAGCCGGCGGCGGACCAGTTCCACCATGCCGTCCTGGCCCAGGCGCTCCCCGCCCTGCCCGACCCGGCCCTCGATCAGACCGTCGGTGTAGAGCATCAGGCTCCAGACCGGTCCCAGCTCCACCTGCATCCGCGGCCAGCGCGCGCCCGGCAGCAGGCCGAGCGCGGGGCCGTTGTTGTCGTACGGCAGCAGCTCGGCGGGCCTGTCGGGGCGGGCGATCAGCGGGGCCGGGTGGCCGGCCAGGCACAGCCCGGCGCGGCGGCCGTCCGGCGCGATGTCCACCGTGCACAGGGTGGCGAAGATCTCGTCGTTGTCCCGCTCGTGCTCCAGGACCTGCTGCAGCGTGGACAGCAGCTCGTCCCCGCACAGCCCCGCCAGCGTCAGCGCGCGCCAGGCGATGCGCAGCTCGACGCCGAGCGCCGCCTCGTCCGGGCCGTGCCCGCAGACGTCGCCGATCATCGCGTGCACCGTGCCGTCCGGCGTGCGCACCGTGTCGTAGAAGTCACCGCCGAGCAGGGCCCGCGAGCGGCCGGGCCGGTACCGGGCGGCGAACCGCAGCGAGGACCCGTCCAGCAGCGGCGTGGGCAGCAGGCCGCGCTCGAGGCGGGCGTTCTCCTGCGCGCGCAGCCTGGACTCGGTCAGCCGCCGCTCGGCCGTGTCGGACCGCTTGCGCTCGACCGCGTACCGGATCGCACGGCTCAGCAGCCGCCCGTCCAGCTCCTCGCGGAACAGGTAGTCCTGGGCGCCCACGCGCACGGCCTCGGCACCGCGCTCGGCGTCACCGGACGCGGTGAGCGCGAGCACGGCATGGCGGGGCGCGAGCTGCAGCACGTGCCGCAGCACGGCCAGCTCGTCGTCCTCCTCGGCGGCCCGGCCGGGCGCGGGCAGCGCGAGGTCCAGCAGGATGCAGTGGACGTCGTCGGTGAGCAGCCGCTCGGCCTCGGTGAGGTTGCGGGCGGTGCGCAGCCGTATGGGGCGGCCCGCCGCGTCGAGCATCTCGGGGACGATCGGCGAACCGGCCGGATCGTCCTCGATCACGAGCAAGGTGAGCGTGTCGTTCTGGGCCTTGGCGCGGGCGGACGGCCCCTGCGCGGTCTGAGCGGTCTGAGCGCCGGGCAGGGACGCGGCTTGAGCCTGACCACCCTCCACGGCCGGGATCGCTCGGGGCCGCGGCACGGGTACGGGCATCGTCTTGGGTTCCTTCCCTCCCCCCGAGGGCACGGCGGGGCGAGGGGCTCGACCCACCGACGGGGACCATAGCGGTAGCCGACGCCGCAATGGAATGCCCGACGGGGTGGGGTGATGCAACCGGCCATCGTCATATGCCGCATCCCCTACCGCACTTGGACACGGCACCGCTCCGGCGAGGATGACGAATGTCACGTCGCGTACGGGTTTCAACCGGAAGGAGGGTGGGCCGCGTCACGTGGGACGGGTCACGTGACACGCCCCTGTTCCGGTCGGTGTCCCGTTCGGCCGGTGTCCCGTTCGGCCGATGTCCGGCTCAGTCGGCGTGGGTTCCATCGACGTGGGGTCAGTCGGCGTGGGTTCAGTCGGCGTCCGGGCGCACCACTCCGAGGATCGGCATCGAACCGGCTCCCGCGATCGTCACCGTCCGCCCCGGGCGCGGGGCGTGGATGATCGCGCCGTCGCCGACGTACATCGCGACATGGCTGGCGTCGGAGAAGTAGATGATCAGGTCTCCCGGGCGCATGTCCTTGATGTCGACGTGCTTGAGCTGCTTCCACTGCTCCTGCGAGGTGCGGGGGATGGGATCGCCGGCCGCCGCCCAGGCCTGGGACGTCAGCCCCGAGCAGTCGTATGATTTCGGACCTTCTGCCCCCCATACATATGGTTTGCCGATCTGATCGGTCGCGAACTGGACTGCCTTTTGTCCCTCTTTGGAGGCTCTGCCCCGAATCTCCTTCAGTATCCCGGAGTCGAGCCAGGCCGTCTGTGCCTGGTGGGCGGCCTGGTCCTCGAGCTTCTTCAGCCGCTCCCGTTCCTGCTCCTTCAGTTGGGACTGAAGCTTCTCGGCGGCGGAGATCTGCTTCTCGATCTCCTTCTTGGCCTGGGCCTTGGCCTTCCTGTTGGCGTCGAGCCTCTTCCACTCGTCGGCGGCGTCGCTCGCGTACTGCTTCAGGTCCTCCTGTGTACGCGTCAACTCGGCGATGAGTCCCGTGGTCGCGTGTTCGCCCTGGCGGACCGTGCCCGCGTCGTCCAGGAACTCCTGCGGGTCGCGGCTGAGCCAGAGCCGCATCTCGGGCGGCAGACCGCCGCCGCGGTACTGGGCGCGGGCCGCGGCGCCCGCGCGGTCCTTCAACTGTGCCAGCCGCTCCCGGCCCTTGACGATCTCCCGGGCCAGCCGGACGATCTGCGCCGACTGCTTCCGGGCCTTCTCCTCGGCCGCGTTGTAGGCGTCGGTGGCGACCGCCGCGTCGTGGTACAGCGCGTCCAGCTTGCTGCGGACCGCTTCCAGAGCCGCGTCGGAGGCCGGTGCGCTCGCCGTGGCCGCGGCCGGGCCGTCGGACGGGGTGGGTCTCGGGGCAGGCCGCTCCGTGCTCGCGTACGCCGCGCCCGGTGCGCCCAGCACGGTGACCGTGCAGACCAGGGTGATGGCCGCCGTGATCAGGGTCCGCTTCCCGGATCCCATACTTCGCCCCCAAAGCTGATTTACCGTCAGTAACTTACGAGACGTCTGGGGATCGTGCCACGCCGGAGCGCAAAGTGACAGAGGCGGGACTTAACCGCGCAAAAAACTCCCCCACCTGCCGCACCTCGTACGACGATCTCCCTCCCCTGCCACCGGCCCGCGTACGGCGATCTTCCCGCGAGTGTGACGAAGGACTCAGGAAGATCGTTCCCCGCAGACCGGGCGGGGTCAGGTGCGGGGCGCCAAGGCACCCCAGGCCACGGTGACTTCCCCCTGGCGCCAGCGCGCCGGGCCGTCGGTGACCGGCCAGTCCGCCCTCAGCCGGCGGACGGTGCGTATCCAGCGCTGGCGCGCGCCGTACGCGGCGTACGGCGCGGCGGCGGCCCAGGCGTGGTCGAAGTCGCGCAGGAAGGCGTGCACGGGCTCGCCCGGGACGTTGCGGTGGATCAGCGCCTTGGGCAGCCGCTCGGCCAGGTCGGACGGGCGGTCCAGGGAGCCGAGGCGGGTGGCGAACGTCACGGTGCGCGGACCCTCGGGGCCGAGGGCGACCCACACATGACGGCGTCCGATCTCGTCGCACGTGCCCTCGACGAGCAGCCCGCCGCGGGAACCGGACGCCGGATCGGCGGGGGCGAGTCGGGCGCACAGCCGCTCCCAGACGGCCGCGACCTCGCCCTCCTCGTACTGCCGCAGCACGTTCGCCGCCCGGATGAGCGAGGGCCGCCCCAGCACGGGCACCTCGAACCCGCCGTGCCGGAAGACCAGCCCCTCGCGGGCGTACGGCTGCGCGGCCGCGACCCGGGCGGGCTCGATCTCCACCCCCACGACCCGGGTGCGGGGCGCGGCGGCACGCAGCCGCCGCAGCAACTCGACCGCGGTCCAGGGCGCACCCCCGTACCCGAGGTCGACGGCCACGGGCTCCGCCGCACGACGAAGCTCGGGCCCGTGGACCGCTGCGATCCAGCGGTCCATCCGGCGCAGCCGGTTCGGATGGGTGGTCCCGCGCGTCACCGTACCCACGGGGCGGGACGCGACGCGGGTTGACATGCCTACGAGAGTAAGGGGCCGGAACGGACCGCCGGAGCGGCCTGTGGACAACTCGGGGCGCGGGTCCTCGGGTCACGCGTGCGGTGCCTGGTGGACCGCGATGCGCCAGGCGGCACCGCCGGTGGTTTCGACCGTGAGTTTCCCGTCGGCGGCTCGCAGCGGCGCGCGGCTGTCGTAGACGGTGTCGGGACGCGTGTCGCAGGTGGCGATTCCGATGAGCAGGCGGCCGGATTCGTCCCTCACCTTCAGGCCGCCTTTTCCGAGACAGCTCACGCCGAGGAGGAGATCGTCCGCCGTTCCCTTCGCGGGAACGGAAAGCGCCCCGTTCCCCTTTCCGCTGGAATTCAGCAGCAGTGCGCCCTCGGGAATGGTGGCGCCGAATTCACGGGGGTCCGCGGGCCGTGCCGCCGCGGAGGCGGAGCCGGCCGGGAGCGGCGAGGCCGACGGCCGCGGCGTGGTGGCGGATCCCGAGCACGCCGCCAGGGAAAGGCCGATGACCACGGCCCCCGCCACGGCTGCGCGGCGACGATCCACTCGCAGCCCCCGTTGTTCGAGCCGTGCTCCCGGTGCGTGGACTTCTCGTCCGACCCGGTGAGCGGCGTCGGTTACCGACAGGTAGCGCCTGGCGGCGGACGCAATGGTGGGGCACTGGATCGAGCCATGTCAAACAGTCGCACCGGTGGAGGCCGAGCTTCCGGTGGCGAGCCCGGGAAGAAAGCGCAAAGGGACGGCCGCTCGGCCGTGCGTGCTGTTTGGGTAAAGAATTCGGCATCGGCGGTTCAATAGTCTTGTCCTGTGCATGACTCAGTGGATGGGATGCCCGGAGACCACTTCGTGAGACTCCGGACCACTCAGGGGGATTCATGCACATAGCCCGCACCGGGCGGGGCGTCGCGGCCGCCACTGCGGCCACCGCCGCGCTCGCCGTCGCCGCACTGGCGACCGCTCCGCTGGCCGGCGTCACCACCGCCGCGCCCGCCGCCGTACCGCACACCAAGGCGGTTCCGGCCATCGTCGGGCACTCGCTCGTCCATGGTGTGGCCAGCCCGCTCTCCAGCGAGCAGTGCCAGGCCAAGTGGCACATCGCCTGCTACAACCCGCTCCAGTACCGCACCGCGTACAACCTCAACGCGCTGTACCGGAAGGGCATCACGGGCAAGGGACGCACCATCGTCATCGTCGACTCGTTCGGCTCCCCGACGGTCCAGCACGACCTCGACGTCTACAGCAAGCAGTTCGGCCTGCCCAGCACCAAGGTCAAGGTCGTCAAGTGGGGCAAGGTGCCCCCCTTCGACCCGAAGAACCCCGACATGACCGGATGGGCCGGCGAGACCTCCCTGGACGTCGAGATGGCCCACGCCGTGGCGCCCGACGCCAAGATCGTCCTGGTGGAGACGGCGGTCTCCGAGACCGAGGGCACCACCGGTCTGCCCGAGATGATGAACGCCGAGAAGTACCTGATCGACCACGGGATCGGCGACGTCATCAGCCAGAGCTTCGGCGCCACCGAGAACACGTTCCCCGGCTTCGACAAGGGCGACTTCTCCAGCATCAAGAAGCTCCGCTACGCCTTCGAGGACGCGCACCGCAAGCACGTGACCGTCCTCGCCTCCTCCGGCGACGGCGGCGCCACCGACCTCAAGGCGGACGGCAAGACGTACTACAACAAGCGCGTCAACTCCTGGCCGTCCTCGGACCCGCTGGTCACCTCCATCGGCGGCACCCAGCTCCACCTGGACGACAAGGGCCGGCGCGTCAAGCCGGACAGCGTCTACAACGACAACGGCGCGGGTGGCGGCGGCCAGTCCCACGTCTTCACCCGCCCGGCGTTCCAGAACGGGGTCAAGAACGTCGTCGGCACCCGCCGCGGCACCCCGGACGTGTCGATGGCCGCCGCGGTCAACGGCGGCGCCTGGGTCTACTCCAGCTACGACCCGACCGCCGTGGGCTGGGACGTCTCCGGCGGCACCAGTGAGGCGAGCCCGCTCTTCTCGGGCGTCATCGCCCTCGCCGACCAGGCGGCCGGCCACCGGGTGGGCAACATCAACCCCGCGCTGTACGCCCTGTCCAAGTACAAGGGCACCGGCATCGTCGACGTCAACGACGGCACGAACAACAGCTACGCAGGCGTCACCGGCTACAAGGCGGTCAACGGCTACGACATGGCCACCGGCGTGGGCACGGTGGACGCCCTGCGCTTCGTCCAGGCCCTCGCGTCGGCGACCAACCGCGGCTGACGCCACGGCGTCGCAACGGGGCTGCTCGCCAGGCGAGTTGCCGGGACGGCCCGGGTTCCACACCCGGGCCGTCCGCGCGCACCGGGGGCGAGAGCGCAACTCCACGCGGTCGGCCTCGGATCCGCCGTTCCGCATGGGACGGCCCGTCAGGCGACCTCGGATGCAGAGCGGTGCGGCCCTTCTCGCGGCAGTGCGACGGGCCGCACCGGGGACCCAGAGCCGTCAGAGCGGGTTGAGGCGGGCCTTGAGCAGGCAGAACTCATTGCCCTCGGGGTCGGCGAGAACGTGCCACGGCTCCTCGCCGGTCTGCCCGATGTCGGCCGGGCGCGCACCCAGCTTCAGGAGGCGTTCGAGTTCGGCGTCCTGGTCGCGGTCGGTGGGGTTGACGTCGATGTGCAGCCGGGACTTCCCCGGCTCCGGCTCGTCCCTGCGGCTGAGGATGATCGTCGGCTGCGGACCGCCGAACCCTTCGCGCGGCCCGATCTCAAGGGTGCCGTCGTCTTCGCGATCGAGCACTACGTAGTCCAGGACCTCGCACCAGAACCGCGCCAGCACCTCGGGGTCGCGGCAGCCGAGCACCAGCTCACTGATACGACATGCCATTGACGAAACCTACTCTCGGTGTGGGAGCTGCCGGGGTGGCCGCGCGCGGAGCCCCCGGGCCCCCGCGGTGACAACGTGATCGCGACCGTACCGGGCGAGGCGAGCAGGTGCGCAGTGGTTTTGCGCGGTGATCTCGGATCGGCGGACGACGGTATCCGCGGATGGCGTCGCGGAACGGGTGCATAGGATCGCCGGCATGGCGCTGCGACCGGTGATGGTGAACATAAAGGCTGTCGACGCCTCGGCGGTCGGCCGGTTCTGGGCGGAGGCGCTCGGCTGGAGTGCTTACAGCCCCGGCGTGACCACCTACGTCGGACCCGTCGGCGGCCTCGTCTGGCCGCACCCGGTCGCCGTCGGCATCGACGTCGTTCCCGTCCCGGAACCCAAGACGGCGACGAAGAACCGTGTGCACCTCGATCTCGCCACCACCTCTGCGGCCCACCAGGCGGAGTCGGTCGCGCGCCTGAAGGCTCTCGGTGCGACGCCCGTCGACGTGGGCCAGGGCGAAGTGCCGTGGACGGTCCTCGCCGACCCGGAGGGCAACGAGTTCTGCGTGCTGGAGCCCCGGGAGATCTACCGGGACACCGGGCCGATCGCCGCGGTGGTGGTCGACTGTGCGGATCCGCGGGCCATGGCCCGGTTCTGGGGCGAGGCGATCGACTGGCTCCTGCACGAGGTGACCGACGACCGCGCGGTGCTGCGCTCCGCCAAGGGTGTCGGCCCGTATCTCGAGTTCCTCCGCACGCCCGGCGCGAAGACCGTGCCGGACCGCGTCCATCTCGACCTGCTGCCGTACCCCGGTGACGACAAAGCAGCGGAGGTGGCCCGGCTGCGGGCCCTCGGCGCCACCGACCTCGACCTCGGCCAGGGCGACGTCCCGTGGACGTGCCTGGCCGACCCGGAGGGCCACGAGTTCTGCGTCCTCGCCCCGTCCTGACCCGGCCCCTCAACGACCCCCCGGCACGCGAGCCGCCGACGACAGCCCGGACCGCCCACCTACGGCTGGTCGTCTCCGGCCGTCGCCGGCCACTGCCGAGCATCCTCGGACCACCCGGAGAGCCCTCCGCCTCGCCCGGACCCGGACCGAGGTCGCGCAACCCGCAATCGACTGCAGAAGGTCAGGAATTCAGACTCGGTCGGCCTTGTGGAGGACGGTCGTCAGACGGGCCAGTCCCTCTGGCCCGTAGCCGTCCGCGACGGCCTGGTCGATGAGGCTTTTCGCCGCCGTGAGCATCCCCACGTCGATTCCGTGGCTGGTGGCGGTGCTGATGACGTGGGTGATCCCGGACGCAGCGGAGGCGATGGTGGACCGGTCTCCCGGATAGTGGCCGGTCTGGATCTGCTCGGCGAAACGCCTGATCATCTCCGGGAGCAGTCCACCGATACCGGTGGCGAAGGCGGCGAACCGTTCCGGCTCGATTCCCTCGGCGGACGCGAGGGCGAAGGCGTGCACGATGCCGTTGACCGAGGTGGCGAAGATGTCCAGGAGCGCAACCTCGTAGGCGGATGCCCGGCCGGGATCGTCGCCGAGATGCATCGCGGTGCCGCCCACGGCGGCCATCGTCTCCTGAACGGCCTCGTAGACGTCGCGGGAGCCGCTGAGCAGGACGGTGGCGGCTGGAGTGCCCATCGCCGGGGTCGGGGTCAGGATGGCGCCGTCGAGGTAGTCGATCCCGCGTGAAGAGGCCCACCGTGCCATCCGGCGAGCCTGAGCCGGTTCTCCGCTGGTGAGGTTGATCAGCCGCCGGTTCTCCCAGTCCGCCGGCGAGTGTTCGAGCGTGGCCCGCACCGCGGCGTAGTCGATGAGACAGACGATGATCACTTGTCCGGCCCGCACCGCGTCCTGGACCGAGCCGGCGACCACGGCACCCCGGTCGGGAAGGTCTCCGGCCTTTCCCGGCGTGCGGTTCCATACCGTCACCGGGTGGCGGGCATCAAGGAAGGCCGAGGCCAGGGCGCGGCCCATCGGGCCAAGGCCGAGGACGGTCACGGGCGTCAGCCGAGTGTTCTCATCAGAGGTTGCGATCACGCTCAGAACGCTAAACCTTCACATTGACGTCAAGGTCAAGCACTGCTGGACTCTCCCCCATGAGGATCGGTGAACTCTCACGACGCACCGGCGTGAGCCAGCGCTCCCTGCGCTACTACGAAGAGCAGGGACTACTCACCCCGACGCGCCTGCCGAACGGATACCGCGACTACGACGAACGCACCGTCACCACCGTGCGGCGCATCCAGATCCTGCTCTCCGCAGGTCTCGGCACATCCGCCGTCGCGGAGATCCTTCCCTGCGCCGTCGACGACACCGTCGTCCTGGCCGGGAAATGCCCGGAACTCATCGACGGCCTGGCGAAAGAGCGTCGCCGCATCAACACGGCGATCGACGACCTGATCGCCGCTCGCGACATCCTCGACTCTCTCATCGGACGCCCGCTCCACCCCCAGGCCGCCCCATCGCGCTGAAGACGACGATCCGGGTGATCGAGGCTCCTTACACCGGCCTGCCAATCGGGCAGGGTTGTGCGGCGAGCTCGTCCGCGGATACGCCGTGCAGGCATCCTGCGACCTCCGTGGCGACGACCGCCAGGACTCGCGACCAGTTGGGAAGGATGCCCTGCGAGCACGGATGGCCCTGCTACGAAGGCTTGCGTCCGCGGACGTAAGCTGCGGCCCGAGGGGGACCGGTGAAGCGTGGCGTAGTGATGCGAGGTCTGCGGTTCGGCCTGGTTGTCGGAGGGGGCTGCGCGCTGGGCTGGGGCGCCGTGTGGACGGCTGGCGTGATGGTCGCGTTGGTGCTGGGGCACTGGCACGGCTTGCCTTCGGCTCTCGTCTCCGAAGCGATCCTTGTGGGCGGCAGCCTGTTCGTGGGTGCGGTGCTGGGTCTGCTGCTCGGTGTGACGTTGGCGGTCGCGCCCGGCCGGCTGGCCTCTCATGGGCTGCTTCGCGCACTTCTGGCGGGAGTTGTTGCCGGGACGCTCTTCCTCGGCGAGGTTGTGGTCAGCGTGGAGGGCGGCTTTCTGCCGGCGCTTTTGATGATCTTGGGTATCCCTGTGGTGGGCGCGGTAGCGGCTGCGTGCAGTGGTGACATTGCAGGAAGGAGCCGCCGTCATGCCTGGTTGTGGCGGCGCACGCTTCCGTCGGCTGACGTTCGGTCACTCGCCTGGCGCGGCAGGCTCCGTGCCGTGGTTGAGCTGCTGTGGAACTGACAGCTACCACCTCGCAAACCGCTCGCCTCCGGTGCGGGCCGAGAGGGCCGCGGAGCTTCAATTGGCGCGTGAAGTGCCGTGGGGTGTGACCAGCAGCCGAAGAAGTGAAGGGCCTCCGTGATGGACGTCATCCAGATCGTGCGTCGGCTGACGGGGCTGAGCCTGTGGCGTAGCAAGGTTCCGGCGACGCAGGTTCCCGCCGTCTTTCTCGCCGGTGTGCCCCAGGAAGACGCGGCGGCAGCCGTCTCGGCCCTCCGCGATGTGGGGGCCCAGGGAGAGGCGAGAGAACAGCCGGAGCCGGACTTCCTGAAGCACTGAGCACGGACCGATCAACCGGCTGACGGCCCAGAGGCGGCCCAGAGCGCGAGAAAAGCCCCCTCCCAGCGGAGAAACCGCAGGCAGGGGGCTTACTCGTGGGCGGTTACTTCTTCTTGCCCTGGTTCTTGACCGCCTCGATCGCCGCAGCGGCCGCCTCCGGGTCGAGGTAGGTGCCGCCGGGGGTGGTCGGCTTGAAGTCGGCGTCCAGTTCGTAGGCGAGCGGGATGCCCGTCGGGATGTTCAGGCCCGCGATGTCGGCGTCCGAGATGCCGTCCAGGTGCTTGACCAGGGCACGCAGGCTGTTGCCGTGGGCCGCGATCAGGACCGTGCGGCCGGCCAGGAGGTCGGGGACGATGCCGTCGTACCAGTACGGCAGCATGCGGAAGACGACGTCCTTCAGGCACTCCGTGCGAGGACGCAGCTCCGGGGGGATCGACGCGTAGCGCGGGTCGTCGGCCTGGGAGAACTCCGAGTCGTCCTCGATCGGGGGCGGCGGCACGTCGTAGGAGCGGCGCCAGAGCATGAACTGCTCCTCGCCGAACTCCTCCAGCGTCTGTGCCTTGTCCTTGCCCTGGAGGGCGCCGTAGTGCCGCTCGTTCAGGCGCCAGGAGCGGTGGACCGGGATCCAGTGGCGGTCGGCGGCCTCCAGCGCGAGCTGCGCGGTGCGGATCGCGCGCTTCTGGAGGGACGTGTGGACCACGTCGGGCAGCAGGCCGGCGTCCTTGAGCAGCTCACCGCCGCGGACCGCCTCCTTCTCGCCCTTCTCGTTCAGGTTGACGTCCACCCAGCCGGTGAACAGGTTCTTCGCGTTCCACTCGCTCTCGCCGTGGCGGAGGAGGATCAGCTTGTACGGTGCGTCGGCCATGCCTCAGAGCGTAATCCACGCATTCGCCCCCTCGTACGGCCCGCCCGGCAGGCGGACAGCCGGTCCGCGGGCGGTTCCCTCCCCGTACGACAGTTGACGGCATCTGTTAATTGAGTGGCCCCTCCGCGCTCCTCCTTTGTAAGTTGTGATCACCGTTCGAGCTGCTTACATATGTCTACGCCCGTGGGGGGACTCTCATGTCGATCGCCGCCGTCAGACGCGCCGCCCGCGAGACCGTCTCGGGGCTTCCCCGCGAGTTCTGGTGGCTGTGGACGAGCACGCTCGTCAACCGGCTGGGCGCCTTCGTCGCCACCTTCATGGCGCTCTACCTGACCCTGGACCGCGGGTACTCCGCCTCGTACGCGGGCCTCGTCGCCTCGCTGCACGGGCTCGGCGGGGTCGTCTCCTCCCTCGGCGCGGGTGTGATGGCCGACCGGTTCGGGCGGCGGCCGACCCTGCTGATCGCGCAGACGTCCACCGCCGGGTTCGTGGCGCTGCTCGGGTTCGTGCGGGATCCCGTCTCCATCGCCGTCGTCGCCTTCTTCGTCGGCATGGCGAGCAACGCCTCCCGGCCCGCCGTGCAGGCGATGATGGCCGACATCGTGCGCCCCGAGGACCGGGTGCGCGCGTTCTCCCTCAACTACTGGGCGATCAACCTCGGCTTCGCCGTCTCCTCCACGGCGGCCGGCTTCATCGCCGAGTTCAGCTATCTCGCCGGGTTCCTGATCGAGGCGGCGATGACGCTGGTCTGCGCGGTCGTCGTCTTCGCGAAGCTGCCCGAGTCGCGGCCCGCTCCCACCGCCAAGCGGGCGGCGGACGACGTCGGCCTCGGGACCGTCGTGCGCGACGGCCGTTTCATGAGCGTCGTCGGGTTGTCCTTCCTCGTCGCGCTGGTCTTCCAGCAGGGATCCGTGGGTCTGCCGGTCGCCATGGGCGAGGAAGGGTTCTCACCCGCGGACTACGGCATGGCGATCGCCGTCAACGGCGTGCTGATCGTCGCGCTGCAGATCCCGGTCACCCGTTTCATCGAGCACCGCGATCCGCGCCGGCTGCTGGTGGTCTCGTCCGTGCTCGCGGGGTACGGATTCGGGCTGACGGCCTTCGCGGGCTCGGTCGGTGTCTTCGCGCTGACGGTGTGCGTGTGGACACTGGCGGAGATCGTCAACGCCCCCACCCAGACCGGCCTCGTGGTACGGCTCTCCCCGGTGCACGGGCGCGGCCGCTACCAGGGCATGTACACCATGTCCTGGTCGGTGGCCGCCCTGGTCGCGCCGCTGCTGTCCGGTTTCGTCATCGACCGGCTCGGCGCGGAGTGGCTGTGGGGCCTGTGCGCGGCGGTCGGCACGGCGGCCGGGGTCGGCTACGCCGCACTGATGCGGCGCCTTCCGGTGGGGGAGACGGCGGAGGGGGTGGAGAAGGAGACGGTCGGGGCGGAGGTCGGCGCGGCCTGACCGCCGGTGCCAGGCCTGACGCCTGAGCCCCGCCCCCGTCACAGCCCCCGCTGCGCCTCGTACAGGTTCCGTGGCCGTACGACGTCCGTGGTGCCGTACAGCTCCAGGCGGGAGTGCAGGTCGCCCGTGAAGTCGGGTACGTCGATCTGGTCGAACTCGGTGACCTCGTTGATCCCGACGGTGGCGGAGTACGGCGCCAGGCCGTCGATCTTCACCAGCCCCGCCCGGCCGTTGGTCACCCGGACGTTCCAGTGGGTGAAGCGGGCGCCGAACAGGGGCCCGGCGTTGGCGTCGCCGCCGTGGCGGCCGTTGTTGTTCACGGTGATGTCGGTCCGGACGTTCGCGAACGGCAGCCCCCGGTGCGAGTCGAACGTGCCCATCTGCATCTCGCCGCGCGACCAGACGTTGTGGGAGGACAACCCTTCCACGTTGATGCCGTGCAGTTGGGTGTTCTCCGGGGCCGGCACCGTGCGCTGTTCGATCGTGAAGTCCTCGATCAGGTTGTCGTGCGAGCCCTCGCGGCAGAAGTAGGGGTGGTGCTCGCCCCGGCCGCCGACCCGGGTCCGGCGCAGCGTGCAGGAGGACGCGGCCACCAGGCCGAAGCCGTTGTCCACGTTGCGGACCGTGACGTCGTCCACCCAGCAGTCGTACGCGCACTGCAGGACGACGCCGTTGTACCCCTTGTCGAGGAGGTGCGGGGACTGCGGGGTCTCCATCACGTTCAGGGTGAGGCCTTCCACCCCCGCGCCCGTCAACTCCCGTACGTGGGTGGTGAACCGCGGGTCCCACTCGGGGCGCAGGTCCAGCGGGAGCGGGCGTTCGAGGGTGACCTTGCGGCCGCGCACGCGTGTGACGCGCACCGGCCACTCGTAGGGCACGTAGCTGAGCAGCTTGGTCTTGTCGTCCCAGTGGTACGCCGCCGGGCCCGGTCCGCCGCCCGACATGTGCTGCAGGAGGGTGTGTGCGGGGTCGTCGGCGAGGCGGAGCAGGACCAGCTTGCCGGGGTGCAGTCCGGAGGGGTCGGCGACCGTCACCGTCCAGGAGCCCTGCTTCGCCGGTTCCACCGTCGTCAGCGTCGTCCACTCGTCGCGCCGGTTGCCGGTCCAGCCCTCGAAGGGCCAGGCCTGTGCCCTGATGGCGGAGACCAGGGAGTCCCAACGGGCCGTCGGCGCCAGCCAGATCAGGCCGCCCGCCCAGGACCAGGCCGACTTGGTGCCGCCGTAGCGTGAGCCGTAGACGCCGATCAGCTCGGTCAGGTTCTTCGTCGCGTACAGCGTCGTACGGCCGCTGCCCGCACCCCGCAGGACGACGTCGTCGTACCCGATGTGGATCAGGCCGTCGATGCGGAAGGTGCCGGGCGGGATGGTGACCGTGCCACCGCCGGCCCTTCCGGCGGCGGCGATGGCACGGTTGATCGCGGGGGCGCAGTCGGTGGTGCCGTCCGCCACGGCGCCGTAGGCGGTGACGTCGGCCACCACGGGGCGGCGGGGGAAGCGCACGGCCCCGCACCGGTGGCCGGCCCGGCCCACGTACGGGATCTGCGGGTGGGTGAAGGGGATGCGCGTGAACTCGTCCCACAGGGCGGGCACCCGGCCCCTGGGCGATGGGGCGGCGGTCGCTGTGGTTCCGGTCGTGGCGGCGGTCGCCGTGTTTCCGGTCGCGGCGGCGGCCGCCACGGCGATGGCCCCGCCGAGCAGGCTCCGTCTGCCGATGTTCGTGTGCCCGTTGCCCATGCCCGAACCGCCTTCCAGGGATTCCCGGGACGCGCCCGAGAGAGAAGGTCCATGGATGTGAACGATGTTCAGATCTGTGCTGACCGTGAGCATGCCACGGGCCCGCCTGGCGCGGAAAGGGTCGTGCAGAGATGCGTCGGTACGGTCCGGAGGTCAGTTCTCGGGGCGTTGGGTCAGATGGCTGAACGCCTCGAGGTTGCGGGTCGACTCCCCGCGCGACACCCGCCAGGCGTACTCCTTGCGGATCGCGGACGCGAAACCCAGCTCCAGAAGGGTGTTGAAACTGCCGTCCGCCGCCTCCAGAACCGAGCCGAGCAGCCGGTCCACCTCCTCCGGGGTGACCGCGGCGAGCGGCAGCCGGCCGGTGAGATAGATGTCGCCGAGCGGGTCGACGGCGTAACTCACCCCGTACAGCTTGAGGTTGCGCTCCAGCAGCCAGCGGTGCACCGCCGGCTCGTTCTCGTCGGGGTGGCGGATCACGAAGGCGTTCAGGGACAGCGAGTGCCTGCCGACGATCAGTGAGACGGTCGTCGACAGTTTGCGCGTCCCGGGGAGCTTCACGACGTACGAGCCCGGCCGTGGGCTCTCCCACTCCAGTTCGGCGTCCTTCAGGACCCCTTCGATGACCTGTGCGGCGCGCTGCTCATCGGACATGCCAGGCAGCGTACGCGAGGGATCAGCCGTGGTGGGCGCGTGCCCGGCGGCGGTGGGCCTGCAGGGCCTCCGTGTACGCCCCGGCGGTCGCGGAGGCCGCCGCGTCCCAGCCGAACGACTGGGCGTGCCGCGCCGCCGCCCGGCCCATGCGGACGCAGAGCTGCGGGTCGTCGGCGAAATCGCGCAGTACGCGCGCGTACGCGGCCGGATCGTGCCCCTGGACCAGGAACCCGGTGTGCCCGTCCCGCACGGCGACGGGCAGGCCCCCGACCGCGGCCGCCAGGACCGGTGTGCCGACGGCCTGGGCCTCGATCGCGACGAGGCCGAAGGACTCGCTGTACGACGGCATCACCAGCACGGACGCGGCGCGGAACCAGTCGGCGAGCTGGTCCTGCCGCACCGGCGGCCGGAAGCGGACGACGTCCGCCACGCCCAGCCGGGCGGCGAGTTTCTGCAACCCCTCCGGCTTGGCGAGGCCGCTGCCGCTCGGGCCGCCCACGACGGGGACGACGATGCGGGAGCGCAGCTCGGGGCGCTCGTCGAGGAGCACGGCGACGGCGCGCAGCAGCACGTCGGGGGCCTTGAGGGGCTGTATGCGGCCGGCGAAGAGCGGGATCAGCGCGTCCTGCGGCAGCCCGAGCCGGGCCCGGGCGGCGGCACGGCCGTCGGCGGGCCGGAAGCGTTCCAGGTTCACGCCGGGGTGGACGACGGCCACCTTGCCGGGGTCGGCGGCGTAGTGGCGTACGAGTTCGTCGGCCTCTTCGGCGGTGTTGGCGATGAGCCGGTCGGCGGCGGCCACGATCTGCATCTCGCCGATGACCCGCGCGGCGGGCTCCGGGGTGTCGCCCTCGGCGAGGTTGGCGTTCTTGACCTTGGCCATGGTGTGCATGGCGTGCACCAGGGGGACGCCCCAGCGCTGGGCGGCCAGCCAGCCGACGTGGCCGGAGAGCCAGTAGTGGGAGTGCACGAGGTCGTAGTAGCCGGGACGGTGACCGGCCCATGCCTGCATCACGCCGTGCGTGAAGGCGCAGAGCTGGGC
This sequence comes from Streptomyces sp. NPDC028331, assembly GCF_055565775.1. Classification (NCBI taxonomy): domain Bacteria; kingdom Bacillati; phylum Actinomycetota; class Actinomycetes; order Kitasatosporales; family Streptomycetaceae; genus Streptomyces; species Streptomyces sp. NPDC028331. The sequence goes on from NZ_JBVHTR010000016.1 coordinate 80,945, forward strand.
CGGGAGGTCTTCCTTGGCGAGCCCCTCGTACGGTCCGGCGTCGACGTGGCGGACGAGCACGCCCGGGGCGAGCTGGACGGCCGGGGGGAGAGCGGCGGTGGTGGCCCGGGTGAAGATCTCGACCTCGATGCCCAGGGCGGCGAGCCGCTGCGCCAGCTCCACGATGTAGACGTTCATGCCGCCGGCGTCGCCCGTGCCGGGCTGGTGCAGCGGCGAGGTGTGCACGGAGAGCATGGCCACACGGCGGGGCCTGCGGTGCAGGCGGAGCCGCGCGGCGGTCGCCGGGGAGCGACGCCCGAGCCTGGTCACGTACTGGCTCACGTGGCGTTCCTCCTTGCTGCGGGCATGCAGGTGCGGACGGCGCGCAACACCCTCCGAGAGGTGCGAACGCCGCGGAGGGCCGCTCCATTTCCCGCGGAGGCGTTTTTACCAAATCATTGCCGTGTGTCGGTCAACCGTTCGAGGGGTGGGGGTGTCACCGGCTCCCGTCCTTCCGTCCCGTCGGCGGCGCGCCGACGGCCTCAGGCCGACAGGGGGACCGGGTGGATCTCGTCCGCCTTGTGGCCCGCGCGTTCGTGGATGCGCTGGACCGCCTCCGCCGAGGGCGCCTCGGACAGGCAGTAGACCGTTCCCGACTCCGGGTCCGCCCAGGCCCGCTGGAAGCGCACGCCCTCTTCCTCCTCGATCGCCAGGTCGGCCTGGTGGGCCTCGTTGAGCTGATCGGCCGTGATGCCCTGCATACCGTGGTGGATGTCCATGAACTGGGGCATGGCCGGTACCTCGTTCCCTTTCCGTTCCTGGTACGTCCCCGCCTTCGTTCTTTTTCTCCTTTCGCCCCTCCTCCTTCTCCCGCTGCCTCTCCTTCTTCTTCCTTCTCCTTCTCCTTGCTCCTCTTTCACGCTCTCTTTCATGCTGCGCTCGCGGGCGTCCCCACGCACACGAGGGCCCCGGCAGCGCGCCGGGGCCCTCGTCGTCGTAGGTCCGTGTTCGGTTGTCTGGCGTGGACGGTGCCGTGCGTGGACGGTGTCGTGCGCGATGTGCCGTCAGCCGCACTGGCAGGGAGCGCCCGACTGGCATCCGCACCCGCAGCCGGAGCCGCAGCCGCACGCGCCGACCAACGGCAGGCTCGTGATCTCGGCGGGCTGTTGGGTCTCGCGCTCCTGCGTGGGGTCGGGCGTGCTCGGGGTCTCGGCCATGGGTCCTCCTCGAAGGATGTCGAGACTGGTGCCTCCGCCCATTGCATGCCCGTCCGGCCGGGCGCATCAACGGCGCACGGGGGCTCGTACGCGCCCGGCCGGCCTTCTTCAGGCCCCTTGCGGGCTCCCCGTCACGCGCCCTCGACGCCCGTCACCGGCTGGACGTCGGGCTGGATGTCGTCCGCGTGCTCACCCGTCACCAGGTACACCACCCGCTTGGCCACCGCGACCGCGTGGTCGGCGTAGCGCTCGTAGTAGCGGCCCAGCAGGGTCACGTCCACGGCGGTCTCGATGCCGTGCTTCCAGCGCTCGTCGATCAGGTGCTGGAAGAGGGTGCGGTGCAGCAGGTCCATCTCGTCGTCGTCCTGCTCGAGCTGCAGCGCCAGGTCGACGTCCTTGGTGATGATCACCTCGGCCGCCTTGGCCATCAGGCGCTGGGCGAGCTGGCCCATCTCCAGGATCGTCGCGTGCAGGTCGTGCGGCACGGCACGCTCGGGGAAGCGCAGCCGGGCCAGCTTGGCGACGTGCTGGGCGAGGTCGCCCGAGCGCTCCAGGTCGGCGCTCATCCTGAGCGACGTCACGACGATGCGCAGGTCCGTCGCCACCGGCTGCTGGCGGGCGAGGAGGGCTATGGCACGCGCCTCCAGGTCGTGCTGGAGGTCGTCGACCTTCTTGTCGGCCTCGATCACGGCCTCCGCCAGCTTCAGGTCGGCGTCGAGGATGGCCGTCGTGGCACGCCCGATCGCCGACCCGACCAGCCGGGCCATCTCGACCAGGCTGTCACCGATCGAGTCAAGTTCCTCGTGGTACGCGTCCCGCATCTGGGTGTCCCTCTCTTACGTCTGCTCCGGGGGGCCGGGGGCCGGGGCCCGTCGTCACCATGGTGAAAACACGGCGGACACGGCGCCCTACGCACCCCACGCTCCCACGTTCCGGCCCGTACGCGACTGTTTCCGCCATCCCAAATGAACCAATACTGGCTCCCAGGTGAACTCTGAGCGACGAGTGTTCGAGGTCGCACTCCGATGGCTGTGGGCAGCCTCGGGGACCTGCCTAATCTGGACGCATGGACGTGAACGCGGCGGTCGCCGCAGCGGCAGCGATCGCCGGGGTGCTCACCGGCGTCATCGCCATGCTGGCGTTCCGCTGGAGCGAGCGCGACCAGAAGCGCCCCACCCGCACCTCACTGCACACCGACCCCGTGCTGCCGCCGGGCGTCGACACGGTGCTGTCCGTACTGCGCTCCTCGGCGGTCGTCCTCGACGAGGCCGACGCCGTCGTCAAGGCCAGCTCCGCAGCCTATGCGCTCGGACTCGTGCGCGGCGGCAGGCTCGCCGTCGAGCCGATGCTCCACATGGCCCGCGACACCCGGCGCGACGGCGAGATACGCCAGGTCGAACTGGACCTGCCGCGGCGCGGCACCGGACGCGGAGAGGCCCTCGCCGTCTCCGCGCGCGTGGCCCCGCTCGGCTCCCGGCTGGTCCTGCTGCTCGTCGAGGACCTCACCGAGGCCCGCCGGATAGAGGCGGTGCGCCGCGACTTCGTGGCGAACGTCAGCCATGAGCTGAAGACGCCGGTGGGCGCCCTGTCGCTGCTCTCCGAGGCCGTGATGGACGCCTCCGACGACCCCGAGGCCGTGCAGCGCTTCGCGGGCCGGATGCAGATCGAGGCCACCCGGCTCACCAACCTCGTGCAGGAGCTCATCGACCTCTCCCGGGTGCAGAACGACGACCCGCTGGAGGACGCCGAACCGGTACGCGTCGACGAACTCGTCGCCGAGGCCATCGACCGCTGCCGGCACGCGGCCACCACCAAGCAGATCACCATGGCCGCCGGAGGGACCGCGGACCTGCACGTGTGGGGCAACCGGGGGCAGCTCGCCGCCGCCCTCGGCAACCTCGTGGAGAACGCGGTCAACTACTCGCCCGCCCGTACCAGGGTGGGCATCGCCGGGCGGCGGGTGTCCGCGCCCGGCGGCGACCTGATCGAGATCGCCGTGACCGACCAGGGCATCGGCATCTCCGACAAGGACAAGGAGCGCATCTTCGAGCGCTTCTACCGCGTCGACCCGGCCCGCTCCCGCGCCACGGGCGGCACCGGCCTCGGTCTCGCGATCGTCAAGCATGTGGCCGCCTCGCACGGCGGGGAGGTCACAGTGTGGAGCTCCGAGGGTCAGGGCTCCACTTTCACCCTGCGGCTGCCGGAGGCGGGTGCGGCCCGTGACCGTGCGACCGACCACCCGTCCGACCTCGAAGAAGAGGACGGCGGCCCAGACGGGACGACCCCCACCGTCTCATCCCCGTACGAACCGCTTCCCGCCCCGGAGGTCCTTCCGTGACCCGAGTGCTCGTCGTCGAGGACGAGGAGTCCTTCTCCGACGCCCTGTCGTACATGCTCCGCAAGGAGGGCTTCGAGGTCGCCGTCGCGACCACCGGGCCCGACGGACTCGACGAGTTCGAGCGCAACGGCGCCGACCTCGTCCTCCTCGACCTGATGCTGCCGGGGCTGCCCGGCACCGAGGTGTGCCGCCAGCTCCGCGGCCGCTCCAACGTCCCCGTCATCATGGTGACCGCCAAGGACAGCGAGATCGACAAGGTCGTCGGGCTGGAGATAGGGGCCGACGACTACGTCACCAAGCCGTTCTCCTCCCGGGAACTGGTCGCCCGCATCCGGGCGGTGCTGCGCCGCCGGGGTGAGCCGGAGGAGGTGACGCCGGCCGCGCTGGAGGCCGGTCCGGTGCGGATGGACGTGGACCGGCACGTGGTCACAGTGTCCGGTTCGAAGGTCGACCTGCCGCTGAAGGAGTTCGACCTGCTGGAGATGCTGCTGCGCAACGCGGGCCGTGTGCTGACCCGTATGCAGCTCATCGACCGGGTCTGGGGTGCGGACTACGTGGGCGACACCAAGACCCTCGACGTCCACGTCAAGCGCCTGCGCGCCAAGATCGAACCGGACCCGGGCGCTCCGCGCTACCTGGTGACGGTCCGCGGCCTCGGCTACAAGTTCGAGCCGTAAGCCGGTACGGAGGGCACGCGGCACGCGCGCGTACCGGCCCGGTGAGGGCCGGGCTCCGGGCCGACGACCGTGCGTCGTCGCAGGCAGCGCGGGCATCGCACCCAGCACAGCCATCGCGCCCAGCACAGCCATCGCGCCAAGCACAGCCATCGCGCCAAGCACAGCCATCGCATGCAGCGCAGGCATCACGGCAGCGCGGCATCACACGCACGAGGGGCGGCACACCGTCAGGGGTGCCGCCCCTCGTGCGTGTGGAGGCGCCCCCCACGACAAAGGGCGGCCCCCCCCGTGGGGATGCCGCCCTCGTGTCCGTGTCCGGAGTTCATCAGTGGCTCGGCGAGTTCGACGCCGTCGCCGACGCGGTCCCCTTGGCGCCCGCGGCCGGGGAACCCTGCACCGAGGTGGACGGCTTGGGGGAGCCCGACACCGACTTGGACGGGGACGCCGACGTGCTGGCCGACGGCGACGGGATGTTGCTCGGGCCCCACTTGCTGAAGTAGCTCTCGGCCGGGACCACGAACGCCCGCAGGCTCACGTCGCCCGTCTCGCTGAAGCTGAACGTGATCTTCTGCGCGTTGCCGTCCTGCACGGCCTCCCGGCTGCTCGACAGCACCGCGGAGGCGTTGTCCTTGCCGCCGATCACCACGGAGCCGCCGGCCGGGACGGTCAGCTTGCCCTTGCCCGAGGCGGGGCTGAGCTGTGCGGTGTCGCCGGTGCCGGCGATCGTGATGGAGTCCAGCGTCTGGTCCGTGCGGCCCGTGTTGAAGACCGTCGCGGAGATCACGGCGGGCCCGGTGGAGTTCGGGTCGGGCTGGGTGATGACGAGCGCGTTCTGGATCTTGATGTTCCCGACGCTGGTCGCCGCGTTGTCCGGCTTGACCTGGAGCGTCTGGCTGTCGTTGCCGGCGCCGCAGGCGGCGAGCGAGGCGATCGAGAACGCGATGGCGGCGGCGGCGAGGGCGCCGCGTCGAAGGCTGCTGCTCACGGCGGCGGCAACTCCTTGTACGTGGGCGTAGCAGAGCGACTCCCTTATAAAGCCGCCCTAAGTTCTGTCAGCGGCCTTAGGTTACCGAGCCGCCCCTGGCCCACCGCACCCGACCCTCCCCATGCGGGGCACTTCGCTTCGCAGGTCCGTCCGGCCCCGTTCGCGCGCACCGGCACTCCGGCGACGGTCGTGCCGCCCTCGCCACATCCTTCACTCTGGCCTCATCAGTCACTTCGGCCACTCTTGAACCAGCATTCACATAAGCGTCTCCTCTCCCGCCCCGGGATTTCCCGTAAGGAATGCGAGGCGGCTGCCGGAAATCGATCACCCGCTCAACGATCGCGCCGCGCGGGAGCCCTTGATCAATTCCGGATTCGTCTGACACCCGCCTCCGCACACCGAACGGAGTAGCGGAAGTCGATCGCTTGAGAGTGGACGAAAGTGGACGTTTCGGGCGTGCTCGGAGTCCTCCGAGGTGTGTAACGCCCGGGTTTCGCCCCGCCCGCACAGCCGCTCCGACCTGCGAATACCCTGTTCCGCTCCCCCCTCGAAGCACGTTCCGGTCGCGCTTGTCAAGCCCCGAGATATGCCCTGACCTGCGAAAACGCCATTCAGAACACGCGGTTTCCGTGTTACCCTGGATAGCCACGGAAGGGGTACCTGTCACATGACGTTCAAGGTTGGCGACACCGTGGTCTATCCCCATCACGGGGCCGCGCTGATCGAGGCCATCGAAACTCGCCAGATCAAAGGCGTGGACAAGACCTACTTGGTGCTGAAGGTCGCCCAGGGCGACCTGACGGTGCGTGTGCCAGCGGACAATGCGGAGTTCGTCGGCGTGCGTGATGTGGTCGGTCAGGACGGACTGGACCGGGTCTTCGAGGTGCTGCGCGCGCCGTACGCCGAGGAGCCCACGAACTGGTCGCGTCGATACAAGGCAAACCTGGAGAAGCTCGCCTCCGGCGACGTCATCAAGGTCGCGGAAGTGGTGCGCGACCTGTGGCGCCGCGAGCGCGAGCGCGGACTCTCCGCCGGTGAGAAGCGGATGCTCGCCAAGGCCCGGCAGATCCTGGTGAGCGAGCTCGCCCTCGCGGAGAACACGAACGAGGACAAGGCCGAGGCCCTGCTCGACGAGGTCCTCGCGTCCTGACGCCCGCCCCGCCCGCTCGCTCCCCGGCCAGGAGTGCGGCGGACGGACCGGCACACAGCACGCACGCAATGCCGCGGTGCCCGATGACGCAGTAGCTGTCGCCGGGCGCTGCGGCATGTTCGTACCCGCCTCTGCCCGTCGTACCCGCGACGCCGCGGCCGGAACCTCCCGGTCCCGGGCGGACCAGCCGGAACGCGACAACCCTGCCCGGATTCCTGTGCCGACGGGGAAGCCCCGATACTTGGCGTGCCGGGCCCGGGCAGTCGGCTCGACCAGAAGTCACGGAAGGGTCCGGTCAAGGCGTCGCGCCCGGCACGGTGTGGCCATACCCATCCCGGCCGAGCACACAAACCTGACAGGAACCGATGTCTGACGATTCGCGCCCTTCGACCACCGAGCCCCCCGGCGTCCGTACCGCCGCGGTGATTCCGGCCGCCGGCCGCGGCGTACGCCTCGGCCCCGGCGCCCCCAAGGCGCTCCGCGCGCTGGGCGGCGTTCCCATGCTCATCCACGCCGTGCGCGCGATGGCGGCGTCGCGCGCCGTCTCCCTGGTCATCGTCGTGGCCCCGCCCGACGGTGCCGCCGAGGTCAAGTCGCTGCTCGACGCGCACGCGCTGCCCGAGAGGACCGACTTCCTGGTCGTGCCCGGCGGCGAGACACGCCAGGAGTCCGTGAAGCTCGGCCTCGACGCGCTGCCGCCGGAGTACGGGATCGTCCTCGTCCACGACGCGGCGCGCCCACTGGTTCCGGTGGACACGGTGGACGCCGTCATCGAGGCCGTACGGGACGGCGCGCCGGCCGTCGTCCCGGCGCTGCCGCTCGCCGACACGGTCAAGGAGGTCCGGCCGGCCGCCGCGCCCGGCGAGCCGGAACCCGTCGCCGCCACGCCCGACCGCGCCCGGCTGCGTGCGGTACAGACCCCGCAGGGCTTCGACCGCGCGACGCTGATCCGGGCCCACGAGACGGTCACGGACAATGTCACGGACGACGCGAGCATGGTGGAGCAGCTCGGGCTGCCGGTCGTCGTGGTCCCCGGCCACGAGGAGGCGTTCAAGGTCACGCGGCCGCTGGACCTGGTGCTCGCGGAGGCGGTCCTGGCGCGCCGGAGGCTGACCGATGGCTTCTGAGGCGCCGCAGCCGCCGCTGCTGCCCCAGGTGGGCATCGGCACCGACATCCACGCCTTCGAAGAGGGGCGGGAGCTGTGGTGCGCGGGCCTGAAGTGGGAGGGCGAGGGGCCGGGCCTCGCGGGCCACTCGGACGCGGACGTGGTCGCGCACGCCGCGTGCAACGCGCTCTTCTCGGCGGCCGGCCTCGGCGACCTGGGACAGCACTTCGGCACGGGGCGGCCCGAGTGGTCCGGGGCGTCCGGGGTGACGCTCCTCGCGGAGGCGGCGCGGATCGTGCGCGAGGCGGGGTTCCGGATCGGGAACATCGCGGTGCAGGTCGTCGGACCCCGCCCGAAGATCGGCAAGCGGCGGGACGAGGCGCAGAAGATCCTCTCCGAGGCGGCCGGGGCTCCCGTCTCGGTCTCCGGCGCGACGACGGACGGCCTCGGCTTCCCCGGTCGGGGAGAGGGGCTGATGGCGGTGGCGACGGCACTCGTGGTGCGGGTGTGCTGAGAGCGTGCGAGGGTACCGGCAGAGTGATCAGCGACACGTGACCGAGGTCCCGGAGGCACCCATGCCGACCGCCGTACTGTCCGACCGCCTCAAGAGCCTGCTCGACGGCCCCGTCTTCATCGTCGTCGGCACGATCCAGCCCGACGGCAGCCCGCAACTGTCCCCCGTGTGGGTCAAGCGGGATGGCGACGACATCCTCTTCTCCACGACGGTCGACCGCCGCAAGAAGCTGAACCTGGACCGCGACCCCCGGGTCAGCGTGGTGGTCCAGGACCCCGACGCGCCGTACGAGTACGCGGAGATCCGCGGCACCGCCGAGCTGAGCACCGAGGGCGCCCGGGAACTGATCGACGAACTGTCGCTGAAGTACACCGGGAAGAAGTACGCGGAGTTCAACCCCGCGTCGGTGCAGGACGCTGACCGGGTGGTGGTGCGGGTGGTGCCGCGGAAGGTGTTGGGGCGGATCTGAGGGGGCGTCGGGGGTGCGGGGCTGAGCCGGGTCCGGTGGGGGGCGGGTGTCATGCCGTGGTCGCTGCGGGAAGTACGCGGCCCGCGGGCGGAGCCCGCTGTCGGGTGGGGCAGCCCCGCGTCGGTGCAGGACGCGGACCGGGTGGTGGTGCGGAAGGCGGTGGGGCGGACCCGAGGCGAGGAGGCCGCCCGGCATGATCGGGTGAGCCGGTGGCGGTCTCGTGGTGGGCTGGGCGCCTGACACCGGCCCCGGCCCACTACTCTGGACTCGTGACGATTCGCCTGTACGACACCAGCGCCCGGCAGATCCGTGACTTCACCCCGCTCACGCCGGGCTGTGTCTCGATCTACCTGTGTGGCGCCACCGTGCAGGCCGCACCGCACATCGGGCACATCCGCTCGGGCCTGAACTTCGACATCATGCGCCGGTGGTTCGCCTACCGCGGATACCAGGTGACCTTCATCCGGAACGTCACCGACATCGACGACAAGATCATCGCGAAGGCCGCGGACCAGGACCGCCCGTGGTGGGCGATCGGGTACGAGAACGAGCGGGCCTTCGACGACGGATACACCGTGCTCGGCTGCCTCCCGCCGACGTACGAGCCGCGCGCCACCGGCCACATCACCGAGATGGTCGAGATGATGCGCGGGCTCATCGAGCGCGGGCACGCCTACGAGGCCGACGGCAACGTCTACTTCGACGTCCGGTCCTTCCCGGAGTACCTTCAGCTCTCCAACCAGGAGCTGGACAACCTCCAGCAGCCCTCCGGGGCGGGGGAGACCGGTAAGCGGGACCCGCGTGACTTCGCCATGTGGAAGGCGGAGAAGCCCGGGGAGCCGAGCTGGGAGACGCCGTGGGGGCGGGGCCGCCCCGGGTGGCACCTGGAGTGCTCGGCCATGGCGCACAAGTACCTGGGCTCCGCGTTCGACATCCACGGCGGCGGACTGGACCTGATCTTCCCGCACCATGAGAACGAGATCGCCCAGGCCAGGGCCTACGGTGACGAGTTCGCCCGGTACTGGGTGCACAACGCCTGGGTGACCATGAGCGGCGAGAAGATGTCCAAGTCCCTGGGCAACTCGGTGCTCGTCTCGGAGATGGTCAAGCAGTGGCGCCCCATCGTGCTGCGCTACTACCTCGGGACCCCGCACTACCGTTCGATGATCGAGTACAGCGAGGAGGCCCTGCGCGAGGCCGAGTCCGCGTTCGCGCGCATCGAGGGCTTCGTGCAGCGCGTCGTCGAGAAGGCCGGCGGTGTCGTGGAGCCCGCCGCCGAGGTGCCGCCCGCCTTCGCCGAGGCGATGGACGACGACCTGGGTGTGCCGCAGGCGCTCGCCGTGGTGCACACCACCGTCCGCCAGGGCAACAGCGCGCTCGCGGCCGACGACAAGGAGGCCGCCGTGGCCCGGCTCGCCGAGGTGCGGGCCATGCTGGGCGTCCTGGGTCTCGACCCGCTCGACTCCCAGTGGGCCGGCGAGGGGGGCGACCGCGGGGAGGACCTGCACGGTGTCGTCGACAGCCTCGTGGGCCTGGTGCTCCAGCAGCGCGAGGCGGCCCGCGCGCGCAAGGACTGGGCCACCGCGGACGCCATCCGCGACCAGCTCAACCAGTCCGGACTCGTGATCGAGGACAGCCCGCAGGGCCCGCGCTGGACGCTCGGCCCCCGCTGATCCCACCGCCGATCCGATGATCGATTGTGCCGCCCGGCCCTCCGGGCGGCACACTGCATAGACGTAAGAGACGTCGGCGTAAGAGACGTCGACGTGACAGGGGTCGACGCGACAGACGTAGACGCGACACGCGTCGACGTGACAGGCGTCGACGTGACAGACGTACATACGCACGATTCGACAGACAGGTAGGTCATGGCCGCGAACAACCGCCGCATGTCCGGCAAGAAGGGCGCGCAGGTCGGCAGCGGAGGCAAGCGGCGCCGGGGCCTGGAGGGCAAGGGCCCGACTCCGCCCGCCGAGATGCGCAAGGGACACGCCAAGCAGCGCGCCGCACAGGCGAAGGCGCGCCGCGCGCCGGGGCGCCCCCAGCGTCGTCCGGGCGGCGGCAAGTCCGCGTCCGAGCTGGTCGTCGGGCGCAACCCGGTCGTCGAGGCGCTGCGCGAGGGCGTGCCCGCGTCCACGCTCTACGTCCAGCAGTTCATCGACAACGACGAGCGCGTGCGCGAGGCGCTGCAGCTCGCGGCCGAGCGCGGCGGCATCAACCTCATGGAGGCGCCGCGCCCCGAGCTGGACCGGATGACGAACGGGCTCAACCACCAGGGCCTCGTCCTCCAGGTCCCGCCGTACGAGTACGCGCACCCCGAGGACCTCACCGACGCCGCCCACGACGAGGGCGAGGACCCGCTGATCGTCGCGCTCGACGGGGTCACCGACCCGCGGAACCTGGGCGCCGTGGTCCGTTCCGTCTCCGCCTTCGGCGGGCACGGGGTCGTCGTGCCCGAGCGGCGCGCGGCCGGGATGACCGCCGGCGCGTGGAAGACGTCCGCCGGCACGGCCGCCCGTACGCCGGTCGCGCGCGCCACCAACCTGACGCGTGCCCTGGAGGCGTACAAGAAGGCCGGGATCACGGTCGTCGGGCTCGCCGCCGACGGAGACGTCGACCTCGGTGCGCTCGACGCGCTGGAAGGGCCGGTCGTCATCGTCGTCGGCAGCGAGGGCAAGGGCCTGTCGCGGCTGGTCGGCGAGACCTGCGACCTCCGGGTGCGGATCCCGATGCCGGGCGGCGCGGAGTCGCTCAACGCCGGTGTGGCGGCGGGCATCGTGCTGTACGAGGCGGCCCGCCGACGCGCGTGACGCCTCCGGCGGCGACTCTGGACGGATGTTCGGATTCTCCCCCGTACGGGGGAATTCGGTCGCACAGGGCGAGCTTGACGGGGTCCGGACAGATCCGCGGAGTCAAAGCAGTGTCCTAACCACACGTCACTCGGTTAGATGAGTGTGGAGACCAGAACACGCCGCACACCCACGGGGGACCGGTCGTCGGGGTTCGACGACGCTCCCGCGCTGAGCATGGTGAAGGTGCCGAGCGACCCGGCGCAGGTCATCGTCAATCATGCGAGTTTCCGCGTGCAGTTGGGTGCGTCGGCGCGCCGCGCCCAGCCCCTGCGGGGCGCCCGGCAGGTCGGCGGCGCGCAAGACCTCGCGCGCATGCCCGTCGTCGGCACGGCGGAGGGGGCCGGCCGCCGTAGGCCCGTCGTCTGGAGCGGGAAGTCGGCGCCCGACGACACCGGCGCGCACCGGCTGCTGCAGGCCGTGCGGACGTCCAGCGTGCCGCACGGCGAGGAGCCCGGCGGCGACGTGGGCGCCACCCAAGTCATCCCGCGCGTGGGGCGGGACGGCCTGACGGGGGCCGACGGCTACGACGGCCACCTGGCCGCGCAGACGCTTCAGACGCCGGTCGTCGGCGCCCAGCGCGGCCCGCTGGGCGGGGAGCGGCTGCTGCCGCCGATGCCGAGCGTGGAGAGCGCGTACGACGACGTCGCGTACGAGGGCCACGCCTACGGCGAACCGCCCTACGCCGACGGCGAGTTCACGGAGGCGCCGCGCACCGAGGAGCTGGGGCACGGGCCGCGGAGCAGGCGGCGCGACGGCGACCACGTACGGCACGCCTACTACCCCGGGCGCCGGATGAACCTGGGCGTGGTCCTGCTGCCGTTGCGGATCTTCCTCGGCTCCGTCTCCGCCTACGCCGGCATGGGCAAGCTCTGCGACCCCGTCTACTTCGACGGCGGCAAGAGGGGCTCCATGGTCACCTGGCTCAACAGCCTGCACCCCTGGCAAGTCGCCGAGCCGCTGCGGCAGTTCGCGCTCCAGCACCCCGTCGGTACGGGCCTGGCCGTCGCCTTCGTCCAGGTGATCGTCGGTGTGCTCACCGTCCTCGGGCTGTGGCAGCGGGTGGCGGCCGCCGCCGGTGCGCTGCTGTCGGCGGCGCTGGTCGTGACCGTGAGCTGGCGGACCACCCCCGGGTACGACGCGCCGGACATCATCTACCTCGCCGCCTGGTCACCGCTCGTCATCGCGGGGGCGCCGGTGTACTCCGTGGACGGCCGCCTGGCGGGGAGCGCGTGGCGCCGGCTCGGGCCGCGGGCGGACATCTGGGAGCTGCGGCAGTACGTACTGCGCCGGGGCGCGCTGCTGACGGGACTGGTGACCGGGGTGACGCTGCTGGTGGGCTCACTGCTCGGCGGTGCGGTGCGGGACGCGGACCGGGTGGTCGTGCCCGGGCCCGGAGAGGCGCCGCGCAACGAGCTGCCGGGTTCGCCGCTGCCCGAGACGCCGGGGGCGCGGCAGCACAAGGCCAGCCCCTCGGCCTCGCAGACGCCGGGGACGAACCAGGGCACGACGTCGTCGCCGTCGAGCACGGCCAGGACGCCGACCACGGCGGGCGCGACCGGCTCGGTCACGGGCGGCCAGCCGAGCCAGACCCAGGGCAGCGTGGGCCACGCCCCACCCCGCCACTCGTCCCCCGCGCAGCGCACCCCCGGCACCAGCGCGGGTCCCTCCTCGTCGGGCGGCACGGGCTCGGCGGGCCCGACGGGCGGCTCCACGGGCGGCACCGGAGGCGGCGGCGGCAGCTCCGGGGGCTCGGACCACCTGGTGGGCGGGCTGCTGGGATAGCCCGACGGTCACCCATGCAGGGGGCCCGCACCTGGTGTGCGGGCCCCCTGCATGTCGTGCCGGCGCCCTCCGGGCCGTCCGCGACCACTCGGCCGCCGATGCCTGCGGCGACTGGACATGGCGCCGATGGCTGCGGCGGCGCGATATGGCGCCGATGCCTGCCAGCCGCGCGACACTGCACTGATGCCTGCGGCGGCGCGACACGGCCGCGTCCGCTCCGGAACCGCCGTGCACGCCGCTCCGCGGCCCACCCCACCGTCTGCGCCGCTCGCCACCGCAGCGAGCCTTCCGGCGGGCGGGCCCCGCACAGGGCGGCGGATCCACGTAACGGGTGCGCCTCACAGAGGACGAGGACGCGGACCGTTCGGGGTTCGCGCCTGACGGAGGGCAGTGGATCCCGGACGGGTGGGGTGCCAACGCGGGGCAGTGGATCCCGGACGGGTGGGGTGCCAACGCGGGGCAGTGGATCCCGGACGGGTGGGGTGCCAACGCGGGCAGCGGATCGCGGCGGGTGTGGTCTCGACACAGGGCAGCGGATCCCGGGCGGGGTGCTCTCAGGACGGGGCAGCGGATCCCGGACGGGGTGCTCTCAGCACGGGGCAGCGGACCCGGCGGCGTTCACCCCGCGCGGGACAGCGGACCCGGCGGGCGCACCCCACCGCAGGGGGCGCCCGCCGGGAACAGGCTGACGGCGGCGACGCCGGGGGCAGGCAAGGCTGCCGACGTGGCGTCAGTTGGACTGGGCTGCCAGTTCCTTTGCCGCTTCCGTGAGGTCCTTCGCCGTGTCGATCGCCCGCCAGTACGCACCCTGCGGGATCGGGAAGCCCGCCAGGCGGCGCTCGCGGGCCAGGCGGGGGAACGTCGTACGCTCGTGGTCGCCCCGTTCCGGGAGCATCTTCGCGAACTCGGCGGAGAAGACGTAGACCCCCGCGTTGATCTCGAACGTCGACGGCGGGGACTCGATGAAGTCCGTGACGTGGCCGAAGCCGTCCGTCTGCACCGCGCCCCACGGGATGCGCGGCCGTGCCAGCGCCAGCGTGGCGGCCGCGTCGCGCTCGGTGTGGAAGTCCGCCATGTCGCGCAGCGAGAACCGGGTCCAGATGTCGCCGTTCGTCGCGTACCACGGCTTGTCGGGGTGCGGCAGGTGCTCCGCGGCGTAGCGCAGGCCGCCGCCGCGGCCGAGCGGCTCCGACTCCACCACCGTCGTGACGCGCAGCGGGAGGTCGGCGGAGTCCAGCCAGTTCTGCAGGACCTCGGCGAGGTGGCCGCAGGAGACCACGACGTCCGTGACGCCCTCCTCGGCGAGCCAGGCGAGCTGGTGTCCGATGATGGGCGTCCCGGTGCCCGGGATCTCCACCATCGGCTTGGGCCGGTCATCGGTGTACGGACGCAGCCGGGAGCCCTGGCCTCCGGCCAGGACGACGGCTTGGACGGGACGCGAGGCGGCGTTCGGATCGGTCATGACCGCACTGTACGTCGCCCTCGCGCCCCGTCCGTCCCGGCCGTCAGTCGCGCCCGCCCGCGACGCCCGAGGCGAAGGACGTGTCGCAGACCGGCCGGGCGTAGGCCTGGGCGCGCGAGGGCCCGTACACACGGACCGCGGCGCGGCCCAGCGCCCGGGCGATGGACACGCAGTGCTTCGCCAGCGACGGGCGGCCGTTGACGGCCTCCTGGAGGTGGGTGAGGGCGACGCCCGGGTTCTTCTCCTGCAGCTCCAGCAGGAGTTTGTCGCGCAGCACGTCCTGCGGGGCCCGGGAGGACGCGCGCGTGGAGACGTCTTCGGAGGAGGCGGCGAGCACCGAGTTGGGACCGCCCGACCAGTTGACGCGGGTCACCGCGAGCGTCCCGGACAGCACCAGGACGACGGGCAGAACGAGGGCGAGGGTGCGGCCGATCCGGTGGGCGGGGCCCCGGCCGCGCCGTTCCTGTGGAGTAGTGGTGTGCTTCACGCGAGTGAGGGTAGCGCCCGGTAGTGATTTGGCGACATTTAGTCACCGGTTCGAGTGACGGCGAAGCGCTGATTTCTGGGTAACGGGTTGACGCAGGCCGATCGAAATGCCCCGTATGTCGGGGTATTTGCCGACAGCGAAAAGGGCCCCGCGGGAGGCCGCGGGGCCCTTTTCGTCAACCAGGGTGAATCACCGCAGGTCGCTGCCTCAGTCGGACAGGCGCTCGCCGGTCGAGGTCGAGAACACGTGGGTCTCGCCCGGACGCGGCACCACGTGCAGCACCGAGCCCTTCTCCGGGACGGAGCGGCTGCTGACGCGCACCACGAGGTCCTTCTTCTCGCCGCCGACCTCGACGGTGCCGTAGACGTAGCCGTCGGCGCCGGTCTCCTCGACCACGTTCACCGAGACCGCCAGGCCCGCCGGGGCGTCCTCGGTGTCCTTGGACAGGGCGGCGGCGGCACCGCCGTTGTGCTCGACGACGTCGAAGTGCTCGGGGCGGACACCGACGGTGACCGTGCGGTCACCCTTGTCGGCGGCGGCCTTGAGGGCCTCGCGGTTCACCGGGACCACGCTGTTGCCGAACTTCACACCGCCGTCGGTGATCGGCACCTCGATGAGGTTCATGGCGGGGGAGCCGATGAACCCGGCGACGAACAGGTTCGCCGGCTTGTCGTACATGTTGCGCGGGCTGTCGACCTGCTGGAGCAGGCCGTCCTTGAGCACGGCCACCCGGTCGCCCATCGTCATGGCCTCGACCTGGTCGTGGGTGACGTAGACGGTGGTGATGCCGAGGCGGCGCTGGAGCGACGCGATCTGCGTACGGGTCGACACGCGGAGCTTGGCGTCCAGGTTGGACAGCGGCTCGTCCATGAGGAAGACCTGCGGCTCACGGACGATGGCGCGGCCCATCGCGACACGCTGGCGCTGACCACCGGAGAGGGCCTTCGGCTTGCGGTCCAGGTACTGGGTGAGGTCGAGGATCTTCGCGGCCTCCTCGACCTTCTGGCGGATCTCCGCCTTCGGGACGCCGGCGATCTTCAGCGCGAAGCCCATGTTGTCCGCCACCGTCATGTGCGGGTAGAGGGCGTAGTTCTGGAACACCATGGCGATGTCCCGGTCCTTGGGCGGCAGGTGCGTGACGTCGCGGTCACCGATGCGGATGGCGCCGGCGTTGACGTCCTCGAGCCCCGCCAGCATGCGGAGCGAGGTCGACTTGCCGCAGCCGGACGGGCCGACCAGGACGAGGAACTCCCCGTCCTCGATCGCGATGTCGAGACCGTCGACGGCGGGCTTCTCGGAACCCGGGTAGATCCGGGTCGCCTTGTCGAACGTGACAGTGGCCATGGTGAATGGGCCCCCTTCTACCGGCAGGAACGTGCCGGACGATCCGAGTAGGAAGGTGGTTGCCACTACGACGGGGTTCCGTCGTGGTGTAGTCCACAAGAGTGAACTGGCTCGAGACGGTACCTGGCGTTCACCGGTCTGTCAGTACCTCGGTGGCTGTGAACTTCGCGGAAATTTTCGACGGACCTCCCCCCGGACGTGGGTACACTGCACAGGCACGCAGGTGCACGCCTCCTTAGCTCAGCTGGTCAGAGCGCCGCTCTTGTAAAGCGAAGGTCGTCGGTTCGAATCCGACAGGGGGCTCTCCCGCTGAACAGCACGAACGCCCCGGCCGATGATCGGTCCGGGGCGTTCGACATCCACGGGTGACATCGACCCGGGCGGTCACTCACGATCGACACGGCGCCTGAGCAGGCGATCCTGTGATCGATGGCCTCGCGCTGTGTGTCCGGGCTCGTCCTCTTGGAAGACGCGATCAACGGGCGGCCCGGGTCCGGGTCCCACTCGACCGGCTACTGACCGCAGTTGCCGTGGCTTGCCACGCCCATGGAGACTTCGCCGCCCGTGGTGTTCGTATCACCGGCGCAGCACACCAGCCCCTGCATGGCTCAGCTCGCGGAGGTTCGTACCAGGTCGGCGTACAGGATGATGTTGTCCGGGCGGTGGCCTGCGCGCAGGTCGCCGCCGCAGGTGATGACGCGCAGTTCCGGGCGGGAGGTGTCGCCGTACACCCGCTGGGTGGGGAAGTGTCTCTTGTCCACCTGCTGCAGGGTCCGTACGGCGAAGACGGCGGTGGAGCCGTCGGCGCGGTCGACGGTGATGGTGTCGCCGGGACGCACGCGCGTGACGTTGCGCAGGACGGCGGGCCCCTTGACGGTGTCGAAGTGGCCGATGAGTACGGCCGGGCCCGTCTGACCGGGGGTGACGCCCTCCCGGTACCAGCCGATGCGGTCGGCCTGGGCGACGGACGGCACCTGGACGGTTCCGTCGGCGGCGAGGCCGAGTTGGAGGACGGGGGAGGTGTCGACGCCGGCGGCCGGGATACGGACCCGCACGGGCGCGGATGCGGGCAGCGGAGCCGGTGAGGACGTGGGCGAGGGAGCGGACGCAGGCGACGGCGGTGGAGCGGAGGCGGTGATGTTCGCCGCGGGGCCGTGTGCGGCGGGTGCCGGGGTGTCGGCGTGTACGGCGATGACCGTCATCCAGCCGCCGACGGCCAGTGCTGCCGCCGCCGTGGCCGCGATCCAGCGCAGGCGGCTGCGGGAGGGCGGGGACGGGGGCGGCGCTTCCTGGGCTGGGGGCGCGTTCATCGGGGTTCCTCGGGGCTTCCTGGGCTGTGCTGGGGGAGTCGCCTGGGGGAGAAGACGTGAAGGCGGGCCGCCGGTGACGACCGGTGGCCCGCCAGGTGCGGTGGTGACGCAGGATCAGACACCCGCGCGGCGGCGGCGCACCACGTAACCGAGGCCGGCCACACCGCCCGCGGCCAGGACCGCTCCGCCCGCCAGCAGCGCGGTGTTCTGCGAGCTGCCGGTGCCCTCGGCGCCCGCGGCGACGGCGCCGGTGGGGACGACCTTGGTCTGGGTGGCCTTGGTGGTCTGGGGGGTGCCCTTACCGGCGCCGGTGCCGGTGCCGGTGTTCACGCAGCCCTTGGGCAGCTTCGGGAAGGGCGTCGTGCGCCAGGGGGAGTCGCCGCCCTGGTTGTTGTCCAGGAAGAGCGGGGCGGTGCTGTAGGCCTTCTCGATCTTCAGGCCGTTGACGGTGTCCTCCGGGCGGTTGCGGTCCACGGTGGACACCGCCTTGCCCTTGCCGTCCCTCAGCACGGCCTTGGGTCCCGCCGAGAGGCTGTTGGTCAGGTCGACCGTCCAGCCGCCGAAGCGGGAGGGAATGGTCTGCATCACGGTGCACTTGCCGATGACGGTGACGCTACCGGTGCCGGTACCGGCACCCGACCCGGACCCCGTACCCGTGCCGGAACCGCTGCCCGTGCCCGTCCCCACGCAGTCCTTCGGCAGGGCCGGGAACGGCGTCTGGCGCCACGGCGCCGGGTCGCCCTGGGAGCGGTCGAGGAGGAGCGGGGAGGTGGTGTCCGCGTTCTTGATCTTGAGACCGTTGGCGAGGTCCTCGGGGTGGGCGCGGTCCACGGTGGACACCGTCTTGCCCTTGTCGTCCTTCAGTACGGCCTTGGGGCCCGCCGAGAGGCTGTTGGTCAGGTCGACTGTCCAGCCGCCGAAGGCGGAGGGGATGGTCTGCGTCGCGGTGCAGTGCGTGTCGGTGCCGGACTGGCCGTCGGCGGCGAAGGCGACGGCCGGCGTGAGCAGGGCGCCGGCGAGAGCGGCGGTGGCGACGGCGGCACGGAGGGTGAGGCGGTGGCGCGCGAGCACGGCAGGCATGGTGATCCCCCCAGGGATGACAAGAGTGGTGAAGCGAGAAGATCGCCCGGCGGTTCCGTCCGGCCCCCCGGTATCGGCCCTTGCGGCGTGCGATGCACTTAGTGTGAATGATCACATAACCTTGATCGATACGGGAACCGTCACCGCTGTGTAACAGCGCGACGGCTCACCTCTCCGGCCGTCGACCGGCGCGTCCGGTTGATCGATGACAGCAGGAGGCTTGCCCGCTGCCGGAGCTGTTTCGCCGACATCCACCGCTGGCATCAACGAGCACGGACGGCGGCGGCAACCAGCAGGCGCGTGCGGCACCGGTGCATGAGGCGGGCCTCAGCCCGGCCGGGTGGAGAACGAACTTGTAAAGCGAAGGTCGTCCGTTCGAATCCGACAGGGGGCTCCACAGCGGCGAAGGCCACCCGCGTCGTGCGGGTGGCCTTCGTCGTGGTCCGGTGTCGTGCGGGACGGGCGTCCGTCACCTTGTCGCGGGGCGGGACGGGCGTCCGTCCCCTTGTCGCTGGACGGGCGACCGTCCGCTCGTCGTTCAGCCTCTGTCCAGCACCTCCGCCAGTACTTCCCGCAGTGTTCCGAGCGGGTCCGGTACGGCTCCAGGTGATCGCCATGCCACGAATCCGTCCGGTCGTACCAGTACCGCCCCGTCCGGCGTCGTGCCGTGGGCGCGGGCCCAGTCGGGTGCGTCGCCTGCGCCGTCCGTGTCGTAGGTGAGGTCGGCGTCCGGGCCTTCGCCGATGCGGTAGGTCTCCAGGCGTACGCGCTCCGTCACGGCGAGGCGGTGGGCCGCGTCGTGCCATCCCGCCGTGGAGCGTGCGTCGCTGAGCAGGACCAGGGCGCGTTCGTAGAGGTCGAGGGTGGACAGGCGGGCGCTGGAGCGGCGCAGCCACAGGTGCGGGGCGCGGCTGCCGGGCTCCCCGGTCAGCCGCATCGTTTCGGGGACGACCGCTTGGGCGGGGTCGGCGCCGAGGAGGGCGCCTTCGGGGTAGCGGTAGCCGAGGACGACGTTGAGCATGTCCCTCTTGGGGCCCTGGCCGACCGTTCCGGGCGCGGGGGAGAAGCCCGGGTGGCTGTGCTCCACGGAGCGGGCGGAGGCGCGGGCGCTGGTCGCGATGGCGACCGGGCGCCGTTCGGTGTCGTAGCTCCGCAGGAGGCTGGGTCCGGCCCAGCCGCCGAGGACGGCGGCCAGTTTCCAGGCGAGGTTGTGGGCGTCCTGGATGCCGGTGTTGGAGCCGAAGGCGCCGGTGGGGGACATTTCGTGGGCGGAGTCCCCGGCGAGGAAGACCCGGCCGGCCGCGTACCGGTCGGCGACGCGTTCGGCGGCGTGCCAGGACGCCTGTCCGGTGACCTCCACGTCGAGGTCGGGGAATCCGACGGCGCGTCGGATGTGGCGCCGGAGGCGATCCTCGGTGAACTCCTCGAGGGTTTCACCGCGCTCGGGGTGCCAGGGTGCGTGGAAGACCCAGCGTTCTTCGTTGTCGACGGGCAGCAGGGCGCCGTCGGCGTCGGGATCGGTGAGGTAGCAGCAGATGAAGCGCCGGTCGCCGACGATGTCGGCGAGCAGTTTGGAGCGGAAGGTGACGCTGACGTTGGCGAAGAGGGCGCCGGTTCCGGTCTGTCCGATGCCGAGCCGGTGTCTGACGGGGCTGCGCGGGCCGTCCGCCGCGACGAGGTAGTCCGCGCGGACGGTGTAGCGCTCGGCGGTGGCGCGGTCGCGGACGACGGCGGTCACTCCTTCGGGGTCCTGTTCGAAGGATTCCATCTCGTGGAAGTACCTGAGGTCGCCGCCGAGTTCACGGGCGTTGCGCAGCAGGACGGGCTCGAGGTCGTTCTGGCTGCACAGGCACCAGGTGGTGGGGCTGAACCTGGCGAGTCCGCCGCCCGGGTCGATGTTCCGGAACAGCCATTCGCCGGCCTCGCCGACGAGTGTCGGGGTCTGCAGGATGCCGTGGTTGTCGGCGAGGAGCGAGGCCGCCGTCTTGATGTCCGGCTCGATGCCGGCCACCCGGAAGAGTTCCATCGTCCGTACGTTGTTGCCGCGTCCGCGCGGGTGGATCGAGGTTCCCGCGTGGCGCTCGACGAGGGTGTGTCGTACGCCGTGACGGCCCAGGAACAGGGACATGGACAGGCCCACCAGGGAGCCGCCGACGATGAGGACCGGAACCCGGTGGTCGGCTTCTTGGTGCATCGGTGCCTCCAGGGGCAGGGGTGCGGTTGTGAGGCGCGCTGCAGTTTCCATGCCCTCTGGGAGCGGCTCCGCGTGCGTCCGCGTGGCCAATCACCCGCGTGGTTCATACGAGTCGCGCGTTCTCTGCGGCCGGAACACGATCGAGGAACGCTGACGTCGCGTCACCTGTGGCCGTCGTCGGCTTCTGCCCCCGCCGAAGGAGAAGAGCGCAGCATGACCACTACGTCTGAACGTGTTTCAGATCCGCTCACGTCGCAGGTGCCGAAACGGGTCTCCCAGTCCGTGTTCGACGGCTCCCCGCTGCGGGTTCTGTTGCTGGTGGACGTGTACGACGGAGCCCAGCAGCAGTTCCTGGAAGCGTACGAACAGATGTGCAGCGAGATGGCGTCCGTCCCCGGGCATCTCAACGACCAGCTCTGCCAGTCGATCGAGAACCCCTCCCAGTGGCTGATCACCAGCGAGTGGGAGAGCGCCCCGCCCTTCCTCGAGTGGGTGAACAGCGAGGAGCACATGCGGATGGTGCGGCCGCTGCACGGGTGTGTCCGGGACACCAGGTCGCTGCGTTTCCACATCCTGCGGGAGACGGGCGTGGGGCTGCCGGCCGCAGGGTCCGTGCCGCGCCGGTTCCGGGTGTCCCCCCGGATCGGCAACGGGGTGGTCCGTCATGCGCTGACCTTCACGGTGAAGCCGGGCAGTGAGGCGGCCGTCGCCGAGATCCTCGCCAACTACGACCCGCCCGAGGCCCGGGTCAACGACACGACGCGCCTGCTCCGGACCACGCTGTTCATGCACGGCAACCGGGTGGTGCGGACCGTGGAGGTGGAGGGCGATCTGGGGGCGGCCCTGCGGCATGTGGCCCGGCAGCCGCAGGTGCGGGCTGTCGAGGAGGCCATCAACCCGTATCTGGAGCGGGAGCGGGACCTCAACGATCCGGAGTCGGCCCGGGTCTTCTTCACACTGGCGGCGGTGCCGGCGGTGCACCACGTGACGTCGGATCAGGAGTGTCCGGAGGCCAAGCGGCACGCGTTGTTCTACCCGGCCCGTCAGGGCTGTGGCATGCGGCTGGCCCGGCTGCTGGCCGAGCAGGACGAGGTGCAGGCGGACGACCCGCACTCTCCGGTCTGCGGCAGCACCATCTTCCAGCGTGAGGACATCGTGGTGCGGCTGATCGACGTCCGGGGCGGTCTGGACGCGGACCCCGTTCTCTCCCTGGGCCTTCCCGACTCCGGGCTGGCGGCCGAGCTGACGACCCTTCTCGACGGCCGTGCCGTGGGAACGGACGGTTCGGCACTGAAGAGCGGCGACCTCGCGCCCTTCCTCACGCTCGCCCGGATGGACCTCATCACCGACCGCCGGTCGGCGGATGCCTGACCGTCCCCGTGGTCCGGGGGGCCGTGACCCCAGTCGACGCAGCACATCATCGGAGGAAACGACGTGAACAAACCCTGCCCCAGAACTGTCGATCTCAGCGAGATCAAGCCCAACACCCGGCGCGGTGGCGATCTGCGCGCCATGCTCACCCCGGCCACGGTCGGCTCCACCAGCGGTTTCATGGGTGTGGCCATCGTGCAGCCCGGTGACCGCGTCGCCGAGCACTACCACCCGTACTCGGAGGAGTTCGTGTACGTGGTCTGCGGGGAGCTCGAGGTGGACCTGGACGGCGAGCCCCATCCCCTGCGGCCCGAGCAGGGGCTCATGATCCCCGCTTACATGCGGCACCGTTTCCGCAACGTCGGGGACGTGGAGGCCCGCGTCGTCTTCCATCTGGGTCCCCTGGCCCCGCGTCCGGAGCTCGGCCATGTGGACACCGAGGAGACCGACGCCGTGGCGGTTGCGGCGGAGGGAGCCGGGGCGGGCGGTGCCCGGCCGGCCGGCCGAGGTCAGGTCCGTTCATGACCCGGCGCGTGGCGGTCACCGGCATAGGCGTTGTGGCACCGGGCGGCATCGGCGTACCGGCGTTCTGGGATTTGCTCGCCAACGGCCGTACCGCGACGCGGGGCATCACCTTCTTCGACCCGACCGGCCTTCGGTCGCGGATCGCCGCCGAGTGCGATTTCGACCCGTTGGCCCATGGGCTGGATCCGGAGCAGATCGAACGTGCCGACCGGTACATCCAGTTCGCCCTGGTCGCGGGCGCGGAAGCGGTACGGGACTCCGGTCTCGACCTCGCTCGGGAGAACCCCTGGCGGGTCGGGGTCTCCCTGGGGACCGCGGTCGGCGCCACCACCCGTCTGGAACACGACTACGTCCTGGTCAGTCATCGCGGGCAGCGCTGGGACGTGGACCACCGTGAGGCGGGTCCGCACCTGCACCGGGCGTTCGCGCCGAGCACGCTGGCCTCGATGGTGGCGGAACGTTTTGGCGTGCACGGGCCGGTGCAGACCGTCTCCACGGGCTGCACC
Organism: Streptomyces sp. NPDC028331; assembly: GCF_055565775.1. Classification (NCBI taxonomy): domain Bacteria; kingdom Bacillati; phylum Actinomycetota; class Actinomycetes; order Kitasatosporales; family Streptomycetaceae; genus Streptomyces; species Streptomyces sp. NPDC028331. The sequence goes on from NZ_JBVHTR010000016.1 coordinate 104,293, forward strand.
TCGGGGCTCGACGCGGTCGGGTACGCGTTCCACACCGTGGAGGAGGGCCGGGCCGACATCTGCGTGGCGGGGGCCGCGGACTCGCCGATCTCACCGATCACCATGGCCTGCTTCGACGCGATCAAGGCCACGTCCCCGAACAACGACGACCCCGCACACGCCTCCCGCCCCTTCGACGCCGACCGCGACGGTTTCGTCATGGGCGAGGGCGGCGCAGTGCTGGTCCTGGAGGAGCTGGAGCACGCCCGGGCCCGCGGCGCGCGCGTGTACTGCGAGGTCAGCGGCTACGCCACCTTCGGCAACGCCTACCACATGACCGGACTGACCAGCGAGGGCCTGGAGATGGCCCGGGCCATCGAGGTGGCGCTCGACCACGCCCGCCTCGACGGCTCGGCGATCGACTACGTCAACGCGCACGGTTCGGGCACCCGGCAGAACGACCGCCACGAGACCGCGGCCGTGAAGCGGGCCCTGGGCCATCACGCCTACGACACGCCGATGAGTTCCATCAAGTCCATGGTGGGCCACTCCCTCGGGGCGATCGGCGCGATCGAGACCGTGGCCTGTGTGCTGGCCCTGGACCGGCAGGTCGTACCGCCGACCGCGAACTACGAGACCCCCGACCCCGAGTGCGACCTGGACTACGTGCCACGTGTCGCCCGCGAACGGAGGCTGAACAGCGTGCTCTCCGTGGGCAGCGGGTTCGGCGGTTTCCAGTCCGCGGTGATCCTGACCCGGCAAAGGGAGAGGACACGATGAGCGCACCTCACGTCAGGCGCGCCGGCGTCACCGGAATCGGCGTCGTCGCGCCCAACGGAACGAGTATCGACACCTTCTGGAAGTCCACCAAGGAGGGCATCAGCGTTCTGGACCGCATCACCCGCGAGGGGTGCGGGCACATGCCGCTGAAGGTGGCCGGCGAGGTACGTGCCTTCGACCCGTCGGCGGTGGTCGAGGAGCGGTACCTCGTCCAGACCGACCGGTACACGCACTTCGCGATGGCCGCGGCCGACCTCGCCCTGGCGGACGCCCGGATCGGGAGCGCCGAGGAGCGCGGCTCGCCGTTCTCCCTGGGTGTGGTCACCGCGGCCGGGTCCGGCGGCGGCGAGTTCGGTCAGCGGGAGACACAGAAGCTGTGGAGCATGGGAAGCCGCTTCGTCGGCCCCTACCAGTCCATCGCCTGGTTCTACGCGGCCAGTACCGGCCAGATCTCCATCCGCCGCGGTTTCAAGGGGCCGTGCTCCGTGGTCGCCGCCGACGAGGCCGGCGGGCTCGACGCCCTGGCGCACGCCGCGCGGGCCGTGGGGCGCGGCACCGATGTGATGGTGGCCGGTTCCACCGAGGCTCCGCTGGCCCCCTACTCGATGGTCTGCCAGCTCGGCTACGAGGAGCTGAGCTACGTCGAGGACCCGGCGCGCGCCTACCGGCCGTTCACCGAGGGAGCCTGTGGGTTCGTGCCCGCCGAGGGCGGCGCGATGCTCGTCGTGGAGGAGCAGAGCGCGGCCCGTGAGCGGGGGGTGCCCGTGCGGGCCACCCTGGCGGGGCACGGGGCCACGTTCACCGGTGCCTCCCGCTGGGAGCTGTCCCGGGAGGGACTCGCCCAGGCGATCCGCGGTGCCCTGGACGAGGCGGGGTGCGCCCCCGAGGAGATCGACGTCGTCTTCGCCGACGCCCTCGGCGTGCCGGAGGCGGACCGGGCCGAGGCGCTGGCGATCGCCGACGCCCTGGGGGCCCACGGCAGGCGCGTGCCCGTCACGGCGCCCAAGACGGGCATAGGCCGCAGCTACTGCGCGGCGCCCGTCCTGGACGTCGCGGCGGCGGTGCTCGCCATGGAGCACGGCCTGATCCCGCCCACCCCCAACGTCGCCGACATCTGCCATGACCTCGACCTGGTGACCGTCCGCGCCCGCGCCGCGGAGCTGCGTACGGCGCTGGTTCTCAGCCGGGGACTCATGGGGTCGAACGCGGCGCTCGTGCTGCGGCACGGCGCGGCCCACTGAGCCGCTGTCTGTGCCGCGCAGGCGAACGACCGGCAAGCGACGCCTCGTAGCGAGGCACCCCTGGAGCAAAGGAGAGCAACCACATGAGTGACCGCATCACCCTGGAAGAACTGTCCGAACTGATGAAGAAGGCCGCCGGAGTCACCGTCGCCCCGCAGGAGCTGCAGCAGCGGTGCGACTCCGGCTTCGACGCCCTCGGCGTCGACTCGCTCGGCCTGCTCGGCATCGTGGGCGAACTGGAGAACCGGCACGGTACCCCGATGCCTCCCGACGCGGAGCGCTGCAAGACCCCCCGGCAGTTCCTCGATCTCGTCAACAGCACCCTCATGGCAGGAGCCTGACATGGCCGGACACACCGAGAACGCCATCACCATCGCCGCTCCGGTGGACCTGGTCTGGGACATGACCAACGACCTGGAGAACTGGCCGAACCTGTTCAGCGAGTACGCCTCCGTGGACGTGCTGTCCCGCGAGGGGAACAGGACCACGTTCCGGCTGACCATGCACCCCGACGAGAACGGCACGGTGTGGAGCTGGGTCTCGGAGCGGGAGACGGACCGCGACACGCTCAGCGTCAAGGCCCGCCGCGTCGAGCCGGGTCCCTTCGCGTACATGAACATCCGCTGGCATTACGAGGAGGTCCCCGAAGGCACCCGCATGGTGTGGACGCAGGACTTCGCGATGAAGCCGGAGGCGCCGGTCGACGACGCCTGGATGACCGACAACATCAACCGCAACTCGAAGGTCCAGATGGCCCTGATCCGGGACCGCATCGAGAAGGAAGGCAGCCGCCGGGCGCCGGTCCGCACCGGCCCGGGCGGACTGAACCGAACGGAGGACTGACCGATGTACCAGGCCCTGATCGTCGCCAAGATGAAGCCGGGCTCGGCCCCGGGCATCGCCGAGCTGTTCGCGGAGTCCGACCGGGGAGAGCTGCCGCACCTCGTCGGGGTCACCCGGCGCAGCCTCTTCCAGTTCCACGATGTGTACATGCACCTCGTCGAGACCGACCGGGATCCCGGCCCCGCCATCGCCAAGGTGACCAAACACCCGGAGTTCCGGGACCTCAGCGACCGGCTGCAGGCGTACGTCAGCGCGTACGACCCCGAGACCTGGCGTGCTCCGAAGGACGCGATGGCGCAGCGCTTCTACCTCTGGGAGCGGGACGCCGGCGCCTGAACCTCCCCATGGCCTGCGGCCGCCGGGCCCGCGAGGACGCGGACCCGGCGGCCGACGGTCAGGGCAGGTGCGGGCAGGACCGGGTGGGACCGGGTAGGACCGGGCACGAAGGGGCCCTTGGCCCTCCGGTCATCCGTGGACCGTGGAGGAGGGGGCCTTCGGCCTTCCGGTCATCCCTGGACCGGGCAGGAAGGGGCCTTCGGCCTTCCGGTCATCCCCGGACCGGGCAGGAAGGACCCCCATGGCCTCCGGTGATCCCTGGACCGTGGAGGAGGGGGCCTTCGGCCCTCCGGTCATCCCTGGACCGTGCAGTCGAACGCGTGCAGGTAGGGGTTGACCGGGCTGATCGAGTCGATCACGAGCCCTGCGGCGGTGATCCGTTCCGCCATGCTCTTCGTGGTGTGCTTGGCCCCGCCCACGTTGAGGAGCAGCAGCAGGTCCATGGCGGTGGAGAACCGCATCGAGGGCGTGTCGTCGACGAGGTTCTCGATGACTACGACGCGCGCCCCGGGCCCGCCCGCCGTGGCGACGTTGCGCAGGGTTCGCGCGGTGCTGTCGTCGTCCCACTCCAGGATGTTCTTGATGATGTACACATCGGCCCGGACCGGAACGGCCTCACGGCAGTCGCCGGCGACGATGCGCACCCGGTCGGCGAGCGCGCCGCCCTCGCGCAGCCGGGGGTCGGCGTTCTCCACCACGCGCGGCAGGTCGAGCAGGGTGCCGTGCATGGACGGGTACTTCTCCAGCAGGCTCGCCACCACATGCCCCTGCCCGCCCCCGATGTCCGCGACGGAGGTACTGCCCGACAGGTCGAGCAGGTGTGCGACCTCCCGCGCGGACTGCTCGCTCGAGGTCGTCATGGCGCGGTTGAAGACCTCGGCGGACTCCGGGGCGTCCTCGTGCAGGTAGGTGAAGAACTCCTTGCCGTACAGGGACCGCACGACGTCACGGCCGGTGCGCACGGCCTCGTCCAGCCGCGGCCAGGCGTCCCAGGTCCACGGCTCGGTGCACCACAGGGTGATGGCGCGCAGGCTGCCGGGGTCGTTCTCGCGCAGCAGCCGGGAGGTGTCGGTGTGCGCGAAGGTGCCGTCCCCCTGCTCGGCGAAGACGCCGTAGCAGGTCAGGGCGCGCAGCAGCCGCCGCAGGGGCTGGGGTTCGGTCTTCACCGCGGCCGCCAGGTCCTCCACGGCCATGGGGCGCTCTCCGAGCGCGTCGGCGACCCCGAGGCGGGCCGCCGCGCGGAGGGCGGCGGCGCACGCCGCCCCGAACACGAGTTCCCGCAGCTGCATGGAGGGCGTCGGGGCAGGGCTTACGGTCGTCATGTGCTGCCTTTCCTCTCTGGGTCCGCACGGCGGCGGGACCGGTCCGTCAGCACAGCCCCGCGGGCTTGGAGGCACCGCAGGTGTTGGCCTGGAAGGTGTTGCCCTTGCCGACGTCCCCGTTGACGAGGTCCGCCGGGGCGTTGCGCCGCACCGTGTTGCCGGTGATCTGGTTGCGGTCGTTCGTGGCGCCGACCATGCTCTTGAACAGCACGATGCCGCCCGACAGCGGGGACTTGCCCGCCTGGTCGGTGATGGTGTTCCGGGTCACCAGGGTGTTCTCGGCGCCGGTCAGGACGATGCCGGAGCCCTGCAGGAAGGGCAGCCGGGCCGTCTTCGGGCAGTACTTGTTGTTCTGGTGGACGAGGTTGTCGCTCACGGTCAGGGCGCCGGCCCGTGGGGTGTTCTCGTCCCCGACGACGAAGAGGGCCGCGCAGTTGGCGGTGAGGTCGTTGCCCGTGACGGTGAGGTGCCTCAGACGGCGGACGGTGACGCCGATCTGGTTGCCCTCCAGGCGGTTGCGGGCGATCACGGCGCCCTTGGCATCCGTGGCCCCGCCCTCCGCGGCGACCGTGTTGGCGAGGAACAGGCCCGCCTCGCCGTTGTCGAGGGCGGTGTTGTCCAGGAACACGCCCCGGGTGGAGTGGTCCTGGGCGATGCCCCACGCCTTGTTCTTCTCGGAGGTCACCTGCCGGACGGTCAGCCGGTCGGTCCAGGTCGACCACAGGCCGCTCTTGGGGAAGCCGGACAGGGCGAGGGAGCTGACGGTGACGTCCGTGACGGGGTTGGTCCGTGTCCCCTCGACGCAGATGCCGTTGCCGGCCTTCGCGCACGCGTTCGAGGTTGCGCCGTCGGCCGGTTGGAGCACGGTGCCGCGGCCCATGCCGCGCAGGGTCAGCCCGGAGGTGCTCACCCGGACGCTCTCGTGGTAGATGCCGGCGGAGAGGAGGATGGTGTCCCCCGGTTTGGCGGCGTCCACCGCCTTCTGGATCGAGTCGCCCGGACGCACGGTGCGGGTGCTGGGAGTTGCGGGGAGGGGGTCGGCGAGGGCGCCGCACCCCGACGCGACGAGCGCTGTGACACACGCGACGTAGGCGAGATGGCGTTTCGTCATATTGGGTACGCTATGACCGGATAAGTCGCTGAATGTCGGATCGGCCATATGGGGGCGTGTCTCGGAGCCGGACGCCCGGGCGTGCCGCCGCCCCGGCGCCCGCCCGGTACTTCGGTCACCGCGCCGACGGCCCCCGGTCGCCCGGTACTTCGGTCACCGCGCCGACGGCCCCCGGTCGCCCGGGACTTCGGTCACCGCGTCGGCGCCCCCGGCTGTCCGAGGCCGTCGGTCATCCGCGGTCACCCGCGCAGTGCGCGCCCGATCTCCAGTTGGACCGGTTCCAGCGGCCGGCCGTCCTCGACGTCCCACAGGCAGTTCTGCAGCACACGGCCCAGCGTCCACGCCCGTGCCCGCTCCCGGTCCAGGCCCACCGTGTCGGCCAGGACGTCGAAGCGCCACCGGGTCTGAGCCGGGTCGTAGCGGTTGCGGATCGCGGGGAGCAGGTCGAAGCCGGGGTCGCCCGCGAGCGGCTTGGGGTCGATGGCCAGCCAGGGGGCGCGGTCGGCGGCCAGGACGTTGTCGAAGTGCAGGTCCCAGTGCAGCAGGCGGTCGCCGGGCTCGGAGACGACCTCGCGCACGGCGGCCGCGCAGTCCGCGACCAGCCGACGGTCCGCCGGGTCCGGGATCCGGCCGAGCGCCCGGGGGACCCGCTCCAGCATCGCCCGCGCGATGTCGCCGAGCCGGCGCATCCCCTCCGGGGCCGGTACGGCGGTCAGGCGGGCCAGCAGCTCCGCGATGACGAGGACCGCCTCGCGCGTGTCCGGCACATGGGTCAGCATGCGGGTCTCGTCCAGCCGTTCGAGCAACAGCGTGCAGGTCGGCTCGTCGTGCTCCAGCAGGCGTACGGCACCCCGCCCGTCCCACGCGCGAAGCGCCAGGGGCTCGCCCTCGCTCTCCGCGTCCCGGAGCTGGAGCTTGAGCGCGGCCGGGGAACCTTCCCCGAGCGCCGACGGGCAGGCGGCACCCCCATCGCGGATCACCGGCAGGACCAGCGCGGTCACGCCGTACATCGCGGGCCCGTCCACCCGCAGCCCCCAGCGCCGAAGGAACTCCTCGGCCCTCCGGGGCAGGTCCGTGACGAACGCCCGCCCCGCCTCCCCGTTGAATTTCTCCTGAGAAGCGGCCAACTCGCCAGGCACCTCGATCACCTTTCCGACCATACTGGCCTGTGTGGACGGGGTCAGGCGGATCCGCAGCGGCCTCCGGGCCGCGGCGGAGTACATACGCAGCGCCCCGGGGACGTACGTGTGGCTGCTGATCCTGTTCTTCACGACCATCGCCCTGCACCACATGTCGCCGCACTTCGAGGAGCGCTTCCTGCGGCACCGCTCCACCAACATCCACCAACTGTCCGAGGACCCGCTGCGCGCGTTCATCACCAGCGCGATGTGGATCGACGGCGGGCACTGGCTGCCGTACGCCGCGCTCTACACGGTCTTCCACGCACAGGCGGAGCGCTGGCTGGGCACCGCCCGCTGGCTCGGCGTGTGCGCCGCCGCGCACGTGCTCGCCACGCTGGTCAGCGAGGGGGCGCTGTTGCAGGCCATAAGGGACGGGATGGCCCCGCACTCCGCGGTCTACACGCTCGACTTCGGGGTCAGTTACGCGCTGGCCGGGGTGGTCGGCGTGCTCACGTACCGGATCGCCGCGCCGTGGAGGTACGCGTACCTGACCGTCGTCGCGGTGGTCTACGCCCTGCCCCTGACCGCGGCCCCCACCTTCACCGATGTCGGGCATTTCGTCTCGGTGCTGATCGGACTGGCCTGCTACCCGCTGACCCGCGGCTGCGGAAAACCATGGAATCCGAAGGAGACACTGGTCGCTCTCAGGAGCTAACGTCCCGCGCATGAACAGTGCGGTGAGTGGCGTCGTCAACGGCGGCGTCTCCTTCTGGTACGCCGACGACGGCCTCCCCGACCCCCGCGAACCCCTCGCCGGGGACGCGTCCGCCGACGTGGTCGTCGTCGGCGGCGGCTACACCGGTCTGTGGACCGCCTACTACCTGAAGAAGGCGGCGCCCTTCCTGCGCATCGTCGTCCTGGAGCAGAGGTTCTGCGGCTACGGCGCCTCCGGCCGCAACGGCGGCTGGCTCTACAACGGCATCGCGGGCCGCGACCGGTACGCGAAGCTGCACGGCCACGAGGCCGCCGTACGCCTGCAGCGGGCGATGAACGACACGGTCGCCGAGGTCGTCCGCGTCACCGAGGAGGAGGGCATCGACGCGGACGTGCACGCCGGCGGCGTCCTGGAGGTGGCGTACACGCCCGCGCAACTGGCCCGGCTCAAGGCGTTCCACGAGCAGGAACTGTCGTACGGGGAGAAGGACCGGGAGCTGTACGGCGCCCGGCAGACCGCCGAGCGGATCCGGGTCGCGGACGCGGTCGGCTCGACCTGGACCCCGCACGGGGCGCGGCTGCACCCGGTGAAGCTGGTCAAGGGTCTCGCGGCGGCCGTCGAGGCGCTCGGCGTGACGATCCACGAGCACACCCCGGTCACCGAGATCCGCCCCAAGCACGCGGTGACGCCCTACGGCACGGTCCGCGCCCCCTACGTCCTGCGCTGCACGGAGGGCTTCACGGCCGCCCTGAAGGGCCAGCGGCGCACCTGGCTCCCCATGAACTCGTCCATGATCGCGACCGAGCCGCTCACCGACGCGCAGTGGGAGCGGATCGGCTGGCAGGGGTGCGAGACGCTGGGCGACATGGCGCACGCCTACATGTACGCGCAGCGCACCGCCGACGGCCGCATCGCGCTGGGCGGCCGGGGCGTCCCCTACCGCTTCGGCTCCCGCACGGACAACGACGGCCGCACCCAGCCCGCCACCGTCGAGGCGCTCCACGACATCCTGGTCCGCTTCTTCCCGTCGCTGGCCGGGATCGGGATCAGCCACGCCTGGTCGGGCGTGCTCGGCGTGCCGCGCGACTGGTGCGCCACGGTGACCCTGGACCGCTCCACGGGCCTGGGCTGGGCGGGCGGCTATGTCGGCTCGGGCGTCGCCACCGCCAACCTCGCCGCCCGCACACTCCGCGACCTCGTCCAGCAGGACGCGGGCCAGGCGGGCGCGACGGAGCTGACGGCGCTGCCCTGGGTGAACCACCGGGTGCGCAGGTGGGAGCCGGAACCGCTGCGCTGGCTGGGCGTGCACGGCATGTACGCCACCTACCGCACGGCGGACCGGCGGGAACGGACGACGCCGGGTACCGAGTCGTCACGGCTGGCACAACTGGCCGACCGGGTCGCCGGACGCCACTGATCCGGCGACCGGCGACCGGCGTACGACGCCCGCGCCGAGCCGTCGGCGCCCGCGGGCCGGGGCCGGGCCTTGGTGGTCCCGGCCCCGCCTGTGTTTGACTGCCCGCATGATCCGCACCGCGACCCCCGACGACATCCCCGTCATCCACACCCTGATCCGCGAACTCGCCGCCTACGAGAAGGCGGCCGACGAGGCCCGGGCCACCCCGGAACAGCTCGGCGAGGCGCTGTTCGGGGCGCGCCCGGCGGCGTTCGCGCACATCGCCGAGGACGACGGGGGACAGGTCGTCGGGTTCGCGCTGTGGTTCCTGAACTTCTCCACCTGGCGGGGCGTGCACGGCATCTACCTGGAGGACCTGTACGTCCGCCCGGAGGCCCGCGGTGCCGGCCACGGCAAGGCGCTGCTGACGGAACTGGCCCGCATCTGCGTGGAGCGCGGCTACGAGCGCCTGGAGTGGTCGGTGCTGAACTGGAACCGCCCCTCGATCGACTTCTACGAGTCCCTGGGCGCCCGCCCGCAGGACGAGTGGACGGTCTACCGGCTGACCGACGGGGCGCTGGCGGAGCTGGGGCGGTCCGCGGTGCGGCGGTCCCCGGCGGAGCGGTCGGCGGCGGACTCCTAGCCGTCGGCGACGCGGACGACCGCGAGGGTGATGTTGTCGGGGCCGCCCGCGCCGATGGCGGCCTCCCACAGCTCGAAGGCGGCCCGTCCGTCGTCGTGCTCCCGCAGCACCTCGTCGATCGTCTCCTCCGGCACCGGATCCGTGAGACCGTCCGTGCAGACCAGATAGCGGTCGCCCGGTGACAGCGGTGTGGCCGTCACATGCGGCACGACGGCACGGTAGTGCGGGGAGCCGCCGAGGCACTGCGTGACCAGCGAGGTGGTGCGCCGCCCGGGCGCCAGGGGCGGGCTGTCGTCCACGCTCACCTGCCGCAGGCCGCTCGGGGGCGCGGCGAAGACCCGGCTGTCGCCGACGTTGAAGACCAGCAGCTCCTCGGGCAGCAGGACGGCACCCGCGACGGTGGTGCCCATCATCGCGAGTCCGCGGCCGTCGTCGTCGCCGCCCTCGGCGGCCGTGTAGACGGCCCGGTTGCAGGAGTCCACGGCGCCCCGGACGGCGTCCTCACTGCTCAGCGCAGGCCCGAGGGCCGCGAAGCGCCGGGCCACGAGCGCGCTCGCCACCTCGCCCCCGGGGTGCCCGCCGAGCCCGTCGGCCACGGCGACGACCAGGGGCGTCCCGAGGGGGAAGACCAGCGTCTGCGGGTTCTCGGTGACGGTGGCGCACAGCGTCCACGGTCCGGCGACGAGACTGTCCTCGTTCTTGTCCCGCAGCAGGCCCGGGTGGCTGAGTGCGCTGACAGCGACATACGACACCGAAGGCCACCGCCGATCACGGCGTCACCGTGGTCAGGGGCGATTCGGCCCCTGCTCGTCCCCGCCCCGCTCGCCCTCCGCCTGGGACGGCTCCGTGCGGGGTACCTCCGGGTGCTGCTCCCAGGCACTGCGCTCGCCTGGCTCGTCGCGCTCACCCTCGGCCTGCGACGGGGTGTGGGAGTACAGCCAGGTGTCGTACTCCGAGGCTCCGGATGACTTCATGACGGGCCTCCTTCGTCGGCTCCTCTCCATGGTCCACCCTGGGAGGTGCCCAGGCGAGCCACGGCGGCACCGGGAACCGTCTCAGTCGGCCTCCGCCACCCGGAGCCCCATCGCCGCCGCCAGCACCGGCGCGAGGTCCAGCAACTGGGCATGGCTGACCGTGGCGCCGGACAGGCGGTCCACCCCGCGCGCGACGTCCAGCTCCGCCGCGCGGCGCAGGTCCACGTCCACCAGGGTCGCCGCCGTCAGGTCGGCTCCCTTCAGCACGCAGTCCACGAACTCCACCCGCTCCAGCCGGGCGCCCCCGAAGTCCGGCTCGATGAGGACACAGCCCTCGAAGACGACGTCCTTCAGCCGCGCCTTGCGCAGGTTCAGGTAGTCGATCTTGCCGCCGCGCACCAGTACCCGCTCCAGCACCGCCCCGTGCAACTGGGTCCCGCCGAGCCGGGCGTCCACCAGCTCCACGTCGCGCAGCGTCGCCTCCGCGAGGTCCGTGCCCACGCCCCGTATGCCCGTGAGGACCGAGTCCAGCACGCGCGCGTGGTGCAGCCCCGTCCCGTCCAGCGCGCACCCCGTCAGCGCGCAGTCCAGGAACCGGGCGCCCTCGCCGCCCTGCCCCGTGAGATCCGCGTCCCGGAACTCCAGCCCGTCGTAGTCCCCGTCCGGCGCCACCTCCCCGTCCGTCCACGCCGCCAACTCGGGCAGCCGGACCTCCGGCCGCCGCGCCGCCTTCACCACCCGCGCCTTCCGCACCATGCCCCCATGCTGCACCCCGCCACTGACAGTCGCCCCGGCCTGCGCCGTCGCCGCTTGACCTCAAGTGCGCTTGAGGCTGAAGGGTGGGACCGACGAGAGGAGCCCCCATGCACGCGATCCGGTTGCACGCCTTCGGCCCCGCCGAGAACCTCACCTTCGAGAAGGTGGAGGACCCGGAACCGGGCCCGGGCCAGGTCCGTATCGCCGTCGCCGCGGCCGGCGTGCACCTGCTGGACACCGCGCTCCGCGAGGGCGAGACCGGTCCCGCGCCCGGCCCGACCCCGCTGCCCACCATCCCCGGGCGCGAGGTCGCCGGCACCGTCGAGTCCCTGGGCGAGGGCGTCGACGCCCGCTGGCTCGGCCGGCGGGTCGTCGCCCACCTCGGCTTCGCGCCGGGCGGCTACGCCGAACTCGCCGTCACGGACGTCGCCCGCCTCCACGACGTACCGGCGAACCTGGACGCGGCGCAGGCCGTCGCCATGATCGGTACGGGCCGTACCGCGATGGGCATCCTGCAGTTCGCCGACCTGGGGCCCGGCTCCGTGGCCCTCGTCCCGGCGGCCGCGGGCGGCATCGGCACCCTCCTCGTGCAGTACGCCCGGCACGCGGGCGCCACCGTGATCGGGCTCGCGGGCGGGCCGGAGAAGGCCGCGCGGGTGCGGGAGAACGGCGCCGACCTCGCCGTCGACTACACGGACCCCGCCTGGGCGGGCCGGCTCGAGGAGTATCGCGGCAGGGTCACCGTGGTGTTCGACGGCGTCGGCGGCGCGGTGGCCCGGACCGCCGTGGGACTGCTCGCGCCGGGCGGCCGGCACCTCGTGTTCGGGTGGTCCGCCGAGGGCATCCGGGGCGGCCGCGGGTATCTCGTCGAGGGCGTCTCCGAGCAGGTCCTCGGCCCCGTGATGCTGCGGAAGGCGGGCGGCCCGGACCCCCTGCGCACCCTGGAGGAGCGCGCCCTGGCCGAGGCCGCGGCCGGCCGCCTGGTGCCGGCCGTCCAGCGCTTCCCGCTCGCCCGGGCGGCCGCGGCGCACCGGGCCCTAGAGACGCGGGCCACGGTCGGCAAGGTGGTGCTGGAGCCGTGAGGAGCGGTCCCGTACCCGGTGACGGCTTCGCGGGCTCCGGTCAGGGGACGCGGGGGAAGCGGGCCTGCAGCGTCCAGACCGCCGGGTTCTCGCCGAGGTCCTCGTGCAGGTCGGTCAGGTCGGCGAGCAGGTCGTGCAGGAAGTCGCGGGCCTCGCGGCGCAGTTCCGTGTGGGAGAAGGTCAACGGGGGCTCGGAGGGCGGCAGCCACTCCGCCTCGATGTCCACCCAGCCGAAGCGGCGCTCGAACAGCAGGCGGTCGGTCGACTCGGTGAAGTCCAGCTCCGCGTGCTGGGGCCGGGCGGCACGGCTGCCGAGCGGGTCCCGGTCGAGCCGCTCGACGATGTCGCACAGCGCCCATGCGAAGTCGAGCACCGGCACCCATCCCCACGCTGTGGACAGCTCCCGGTCCGCTTCCGTGTCGGCGAGGTAGACGTCACCGCAGAACAGGTCGTGCCGCAGGGCGTGGACGTCCGCGCGGCGGTAGTCGGTCTGCGGGGGGTCGGGGAAGCGGTTGGAGAGGGCGTAGCCGATGTCGAGCACGGGGGCGATGGTGTCACAGGGCCTTGCGCAGCACGGCGCACGGGCGGCCCCGCTCGCGGTCCGGGCGGCGGTCGACGACCTCGTAGCCGAGCGCCGTCCAGAAGGCGAGGCCGGCGGGGTTGTTCTCCAGCACGGCCAGGCGTACGGCGGTGCGGCCCGCGGCGCGGAAGCGGTCCTCCACCAGGGACGCCAGCAGTCGCCCGTGCCCGTGGCGCTGCATCGCCGCGTCCACCATCAGCAGGCCGATCCACGGGTCCGGGTCGGCCGGGTCCGGGTGGTGGGCCAGGGTGACGACGATTCCGACGAGCCGTCCGAAACTGCGGGCGAGCAGCACCTCCACGTCGGGGTGCGCCAACTCGTCGGCCAGCGCGGCCGCCACCTGTTCCGGGCGGATGTCGTCCGGGTCGGGGAAGTCGCCGCTGAGGGCGTGGAACTCCCGGTTGGAGGCGTAGAGCGCGGTGAGTTCGGTCAGCAGCTCACCCGGGATGTCGTGGTCGGGGGCGGGGGAGAGGGGCTCGAGGATCACTCGGGCAACGTATCGCGGACCGGTCCCGGAGAGGTTGCGGGAGGCCGCGGAAAACGCCGGGGCCCCGGCCTGCCACGGCCGGGGCCCCGGCGCGGAGGCCGAAGGGACTCCGTCAGACGTTGACGCCGAAGTCCTGGGCGATGCCGACCAGGCCCGACGCGTAGCCCTGGCCGACCGCGCGGAACTTCCACTCCGCGCCGTTGCGGTAGAGCTCGCCGAAGATCATGGCCGTCTCCGTGGCCGCGTCCTCCGACAGGTCGTAGCGGGCGATCTCCTGGCCGCCGGCCTGGTTGACGATGCGGATGTACGCGTTGCGCACCTGGCCGAAGTTCTGCGAGCGGGATTCGGCGTCGTAGATGGACACGGGGAAGACGACCTTGTCGATGTCGGCCGGGAGCGCCGCCAGGTTGACGTTGATCGCCTCGTCGTCGCCCGCGCCCTCGCCCGTGCGGTTGTCACCCGTGTGGACGATCGAGTTGTCCGGGGTCTGCTTGTTGTTGAAGAAGACGAAGTGCTGGTCGGAGTAGACCTTCCCCTGGGCGTTGACCGCGATCGCGGACGCGTCGAGGTCGAAGTCCGTGCCGGTGGTGGTGCGGACGTCCCAGCCGAGGCCCACGGTGACGGCGGTCAGGCCCGGAGCCTCCTTGGTGAGCGAGACGTTGCCACCCTTGGACAGGCTTACAGCCATTGTTGGGAGTCCCTTCCCTCGTTGCGTGTGCGGATGAAGCTACCGCCACCTCTAGCAACGCCAAGGGGGGTCCCCACGGTTCCGGATCTCTTTACCTTTTTTACCTGCCGCCGGAAATCAGGATGACGCGGACCGGGCGGGCGGGGAACATGGACGGCATGTCCGGTCCTTACGTCGTACGCGGCTCCGTCTCGCTTCCCGAGGCCGAGCTGATGTGGCGTTTCTCGCGGTCGTCGGGGCCCGGCGGACAGCACGTCAACACCAGTGACACCCAGGTGGAGTTGCGGTTCGACCTCGCCGCGACCGAGGCGCTGCCCCCGGTGTGGAAGCAGCGGGCGCTGGAGCGGCTCGCGGGGCGGCTCGTCGACGGCGTCCTCACCGTCCGGGCCTCCGAGCACCGGTCGCAGTGGCGCAACCGGGAGGCGGCGGCGGTACGCCTCGCGGCGCTGCTCGCCGAGGCGACGGCGCCGCCGCCGCGGCCGCGCAAGCCGACCCGCATCCCACGGGGGATCAACGAGCGGCGGCTGCAGGAGAAGAAACGGCGCTCGGAGACCAAGCGGGGCCGATCCGGCCGCGGCTGGACGTAGCGACTCGGCGCCCGGCACGGTTCAGGACAGATCGAGGACGCCCACCGTCTGCCCACCGCTCGTCTCCCCGTTCGTACGGAAGCCGAGTCCCAGGTAGAAGCCTTCCGGGCCGTCCGGTCCGGGATGCCAGGTGACGTACAGGCGGTCGCCGCCCCGGCGGCGGATCTCGGCGGCGACCGAGTCGACGGCGAACCGGCCGTAGCCCCGGCCCTGCTCGCCGGCCGCGATGTTCAGCCGCCACAGCCCGGAGCGCAGGACGCTGCCGTCCTCGTACCAGTCGATGTCGAAGAAGGCCATGAGGAAGCCGACGGGCCGGTCGCCGTCGAGGATCAGGCGCGGCCAGGCGACGCCGGCGGGGTGGGCGTAGGCCTCGGCGAGGGATTTCACCACCGGTGCGACGGCGTGTTCCTGGCCGGGGTGGACCCGAATGCCGATCGCGGCCTCGACATTGCGGGGTGTGATCTCTTCCAGCCGGAGTGCCGAACTCGTCGTCATCCGGGCACCGTAGGCCGGGCGGCAGTCGTCGGGCGACGGAATTTCCGGGCCGGGGGTCTCACCCCAAGTGCCGGTACCGCCCCCGGAAATACATCAGCGGCCCGCCCTCCGCACTCGGCACCCGTGCCGTGAGGACCCTTCCGATGACCAGTGTGTGGTCGCCCGCCTGTACCCGCTGCTCCGTGCGGCACTCCAGGGTCGCCAGCGCGCCGCCGACCAGGGGGGCGCCGGAGGCCTCGCCGCGGACGTACGGGATGTCCTCGAACAGCAGGCGGTCGCTGACGCGGCCCTTCATCGCGAAGCGTCCCGCGATGTGCCGCTGGCTCTCCGAGAGGACGGAGACCGCCCACAGCGGCTGCTCGGCGAGCAGGTCGTCCATGCGGGCGCCCTCGCGCAGGCTGACCAGGACGAGGGGCGGGTCCAGCGACACCGACATGAAGGCGGTCGCCGTCATGCCGACGTCCTCGCCCTTCGGCCCCTCGGGATCCAGCGCCGGCTCGTGCGAGGTCACCAGGACCACGCCCGCGGCCAGCCGGGACATGGCCGCGCGGAACTCGTCGTTGCTCACCCCCTCAGCATGCCCGGAGGAGGGCGGCACGGCGGACAGGGTCGGGACAGCGGAAGTCTTGAGCACGTCAAGAACGCTAGCCTCCGCTTCCGGGCGCCCGCATCGGGCCCGGGCCCCAACCGCGGCCTAGGACCAGCGACGGACGTCGTAGGATCTCAGGTCTGCACAGGGGCCCACGGAAGTCGGCATCGACGTCGGGTGCGTTCGAGGCCGGGTATGTTCGGCAGAAACACATGGAAAATGCGGAACCCCTCCTCAATTGTTCATCTTTGACTGTGACTTGAGTCACAGGAAGCGTATTTTGTTGACCCTGTGTACCTAGTGGGCAGCGCGCTGTGATTCAGTGGCGGAGACGCTGCATGACGCTACCCGGGGAGTACTCCGAGTAGTGCGCCGCGGAAGACCGGGAGAACGGTGGTACGCCGACGCATCCCTGGAGTTGCTGCGAGATCTCGAGGGGAGGGCGAATGGAAACCGAGTCGGAGCCCTATGTCCGTCTTGCGACCCTGCGGCAGCTTCACCAGGTGATGGCGGACATGAACACCGCGCGCAGCCTGGCGGACACGCTGCAGACGGTCGCCGACGGCATCGTCGGCGGCCTCGGCTACGAGCTGGCGGCCGTCAACCTCGTACGCCCCGACGGCGACCTCGTCGTCGCCGCGCTCGCCGGGAACTCCGCCGCGGAAGCGCTGATCACCGGCCGCGTCGGCTCCCGTGCGTCCTGGGAGCGGCGCCTGAACATGGGCGAGGCCTGGGGCACCCTGCGGTTCATACCCCACACCGAGGGCTGGATCCTCGACGAGGACGACGTGCCGCAGTGGTACACCGACGGCCCCGAGCCCCGCTTCGAGGACGAGTGGCACCCCTCCGACCGCCTCTTCGCGCCCATGTACACGCCGGGCGTCCAGGGCAGCTCCCGCGGTGAACTCCTGGGCGTCATCTCCGTGGACCGGCCGCGCAACGGGCGGCGGCCCGGCGCCTGGGGGCGCGAGGCCCTCCAGATGTACGCCTTCCACGCCGCCATCGCCATCAGCAACGCCCGGCTGCGGGCCAACATGCAGCGGGCCCTGGTCCGCCTGGAGCGGGAGCAGCAGGCGCTGCGCGCCAGCGAGGAGTCCTTCCGGCAGGCCTTCGAGTACGCCCCCTCGGGCATGGCCATCGCCGAGATGGGCGGCGACCAGCACGGCCGGATCCTGCGCACCAACGACGCGCTGTGCCGCCTGCTGGGCCGCCCCGCCTCCGCCATGCGCCGCTACTCGTTCTCCGACCTGGTCCACCCCGAGGACATCGGCACCCTGCTGCGCACCTCCGCCGAGGGCGGCCGGGCCGAACTGCGGCTCGGCCGCCGGGACGGCACCTACGTGTGGGTGTCCCTGCGCAACTCCGTCGTCGCCGACGCCGCCGACGGACCCCGCTTCCTGCTCACCCACGTCGAGGACATCGAGGAGCGCAAGCGCCGCGAGCTGCAGCTCGCCCACCGCGCCTCCCACGACTCGCTGACCGGCCTGCCCAACTCCGCGGAGCTGCGCGCCCGTCTGTCCGCCCGCCTGTGCCGGCGCCCGCAGTCGCTGCCGCCGAGCGCGGCGGACTCCCTGGACGCCGCGTACGGCGACGGGTTCCCGAGCGACCACCCGGCCGTCCACGAGGGCGGCGGGCACGCCTTCGACTTCCACGCCGTGCCGGGGCCCTACGACGCCTTCGACCACCATGTGCACACCGTCGCCCCGGACGGCGACGGCGACGACGGCACCAAGGGTCTCGCGGTCCTCTTCTGCGACCTCGACGGCTTCAAGTCCATCAACGACCGGTTCGGGCACAACGCGGGCGACGCCGTCCTCATCGAGGTCGCCCGGCGGCTCAGCCGCGGGGTGCGCGACGGGGACACGGTGGCCCGGCTCGGCGGCGACGAGTTCGTCGTGCTGGCGGACGGGCTCGGCAAGGCCGACGCCCAGGACCTCGCCGTCCGTCTGCGCAACGAGATCATCCAGCCGATCCGGGTCGACGGCCGCGCCATGCGGGTCGGCGCGAGTTTCGGCATCGGCTGGGCCCACTGCGGCATGACGGCGGACGAAGTGCTGAAATCGGCTGACGAGCGGATGTACGTAGAGAAACGGTCTCGTCCCAAACAGCACAGGCGTGCGGGATAAACCGCAGGTCAGCCACCGGGTGATGGGAACAACAGCCGTGCACGGTCCGGGGACCGGGTAGGCTCGCCATTCAGCCACGTACGCATCTGAACCCGCACCTGTTGAGGAGTACCTAGGGATGACGCCCGGCAACAACGGCGCGAGCACGCCCGAGGACGACGACCCGTTCGGCTACCTCTACGCCGACGGTCAGGCCAACGGCGCCCAGCCGCCCGCAGGCGGCTACGGCTACCCGGGTTCCGTCAACAGAGTGCGCACGGTCGGCCAGCGCCAGTACGGCCAGCCGCAGGCCCAGACGGCCGCCTACGGCCAGGTCCCGCAGCAGCAGGCGTACGGTCAGCCGAACGCGCACTACACGGCCCCGGAAACGGTGCCGGGAGGTGCCCCGACGAGCCGTCAGGCACCGGCGGCCCAGCCGCCCGGCCCCGGCCGCGGCCGGGGCCCCAACACCAAGGGCCTGCTGATCGGCGCCATCGCGGTGGTCGCGGCGGTCGTCATCGGCATCGGCGTCGCCATGATGAACGACGACGGGAACGACGGGAAGAAGGGCGGCCAGGCGGCGTCCACCCCGTCGACCGCGCAGAGCGCGTCCCCGAGCGGGTCCTCCACCCAGCAGTCCGCGCAGGACGGCAAGCTGCCGGCGATCGACGCGAAGGCACTGCACCTGGAGGGCGGCGCCACCACCGCGTCCGACGTCAAGGGCGCCAAGGCCGACGGCGGGACCTACGTCGGGAACTTCAACCACGTCGGCGCCGCCGTGACCTGGACGGTGGACGTCCCCTCCACCGGCAAGTACACCCTGCACACCGGCTACGGCGTGCCCGGCGTCGACGCCACCGCCACCCTCACGATCAACGGGACGGCGCAGACCACTCCCATGGGCCTGAAGAACTGGGCGCAGGCGCCCCAGGGCGACTGGGAGAAGGGCTGGACGAAGACGTACAACTGGATCGAGCTCAACAAGGGCACCAACACGATCCGGATCTCCTGCGAGCAGGGGAACCAGTGCAACGCCAACCTCGACCAGCTCTGGCTGACGAACGGCTGGTCGAAGTAGGCCCCGTCGGCTAAGCGGCCGTCGTCTCGGCGGTCACCGCGACCTGGTCCAGCAGCTCCTCGTAGGTGCGGCGGTCGAACTCGCCCGCCGCCGGGGCCAGTACCGTCGCCGCCGACAGCGCCACCGCCCGGGCCAGGCGCTGCGGCCACGGCAGGTGCTCCACCAGGCCCGACAGCAGGCCCGCGACCGCCGAGTCGCCCGCGCCCGTCGGGTTGCCCCTCAGCGGGCGCGGCGGGACGGCCCGCCAGCGTCCCTCCGCGTTCACGGCGAGCAGGCCCTCGGCGCCCAGTGAGGCGACCACCGTGTGCGCACCGCGCCGGCGGACGTCCCTCGTCGCCTGCGACGGCTCGTGGGAGCCGGTCAGTTCGGCCAGCTCCTCGGCGTTCGGCTTGACGATGTCCGGGCGGGCGGCGACGCCGCGGCGCAGCGGCTCCCCGCCGGTGTCGAGCAGCACGGGAACACCCGCCGCCCGCGCGGTGCGCACCAGGTGGGCGTACGCCCCCACGGGCACGCCCGGCGGCAGGCTGCCGCACAGGGCCACCGCGGCGGCGGAGCGCACCAGGTCGTCGTACGCCTGAAGGAAGGCCGACCACTCGGCGGGCGTTATCACCGGGCCGGGCTCGTTGAGCTGGGTGGTGTCGCCGGCCGACTCGTCGACCACCGCGATGGTGCGCCGGGTGGCGCCCGCGACCGGTACCAGTGCGTCCACGAGACCGTGCGTGCCGGTGAGCCGGTCCCGCAGCGAGCGGCCCGTCGCGCCGCCCGCGAAGCCCGTGGCGGTCACCTGGTGGCCGAGCGCGGCGAGCACCCGGGCCACGTTCAGCCCCTTGCCGCCCGGCCGTTCGGTCACCTCGGTCACCCGGTGCGAGGTGTGCGGCCTCAGCGCCCGTACGCGATAGGTGATGTCGAGAGCGGTGTTCAGCGTGACCGTCAGGATCACGTGGGGACCTCCCTCGAGAGTCGGACCGGCGCGGTCCGTGGGCGCGGACCGGGGAATGCGCCTGCCGTCGGCGGTTGCGGAGGCTCGATCATGCCAAAAGAGTCGGCGGTCGGCCCAGTCCCGGGGTCGACCGCCGCACACCAACAAACGGATGAATCACCCCAGTTGGGGATCGACCACCCACTGCCCGCGGCGCATCACGCCCTTGAGGCGGAAGTCGCCGTCCAGCAGCACCAGGTCGGCGTCCTTGCCGGGTTCCAGGGAGCCCACCCGGTCGTAGACGCCGAGCAGCTTGGCCGGGCCCGCCGAGACGGCCGTGACGACGTCCTCGACGGGCAGCCCGTCGACGGTGACCGCCCGGCGGAACGCGCGGTCCAGGGTGAGCGTGGAGCCCGCGATCGAGCCGCCCTCCACCAGCCGGGCCACCCCCTCGCTGACCTCGACCTCGAGCGGACCGAGCATGTAGCGCCCGTCACCGATGCCGGCCGCGTCCATGGCGTCCGTGATGAACGCCACGCGTGCCGCACCCGCCTGACGGAACGCCAGGCGCAGCGCCGCCGGATGCAGATGGACGCCGTCGTCGATCAGCTCCACCGTGACCCGCTCGTCCTCCAGCAGGGCGGCGACGGGGCCCGGTGCGCGATGGCCGAGCTGCGGCATCGCGTTGAACAGGTGGGTGGCGACCGTGGCGCCCGCGTCGATGGCCTGCACGGTCTGCTCGTACGTCGCGTCCGTGTGCCCGATCGCCGCGATCACCCCGTGCTCGGCGAGCAGCCGTACGGAGTCCAGGCCGCCGGGCAGCTCGGTGGCGAGCGTCACCATCACGGCCCGGCCGCGCGCCGCGTCGACCAGCTTGCGCACCTCCGCCGGGTCGGGGTCGCGCAGCAGCGCCTCGGAGTGCGCGCCCTTGCGGCACGGCGAGATGAACGGCCCCTCGAAGTGGATACCGGCGATGTCCCCCTGCTCGGCCAGCTCCGACAGCAGTCCCGCCTGCTGGACGAGGACGTCCATGTCGTCGGTGACGGTGGACGCGACGAGCGTGGTGGTGCCGTGCTCCCGGTGGGTGCGGACGGCCGTCAGGGCGTCGTCGGCCGTGCCGGAGAAGGAGGCGCCGCCGCCGCCGTGGTTGTGGATGTCCACGAAGCCGGGGACCAGCCAGTGGCCGCGCACGTCGACGACCTCCGCGTTCTCGGGGGCGAAGGCTGCGATGCGCGCGCCCTCCACGACCAGGCGGCCGTCGTCCACGACACCGCTGGGCAGCACCACCCGGGCACCGGCGAGAACCTTCGTAGTGGCCATCAGGTGGTTACCTCCGCAGGGTCGGTGGTTTCGAGGAGATCCCAGGCCAGCAGCCCGGCGCCGAGGCATCCGGCGGCGTCCCCCAGGGCGGCGGGGACGATCGACGGCAGCTTCTGGAAGGTCACGCGGCGGCGCACGGCCGCGCGCAGCGGTGTGAACAACGTTTCCCCGGCCTCGGCGAGCCCGCCACCGATGATCAGGGTGCGCGGGTCCAGCAGGGTGAGCGCGGTCACCAGGCCGTCGGCGAGGGCGTCCACGGCGTCCTGCCAGACCCTGCGTGCCCGCGGGTCCCCGGACGCCACGGCCTTGGCGCAGTCGGCGGCGTCGGCCTCCGGGGCGCCGGCCGCCTCGGCCCAGGCCCCGCCCACGGCCGCCGCGGACGCGTACCGCTCCAGACAGCCGCGCTGACCGCAGGGGCACGGGGTCCCCCCGGGCCGCACGACGATGTGGCCGATCTCGCCCGCGAAGCCGTGCGCCCCGGCCTCCACCCGGCCGCCGATGCCGATGGCGCCCGCGATCCCGGTGCCGAGCGGCACGAACAGGAACCGGTCCGCGCCCCGGCCGGCACCGAGGCGGCCCTCGGCGAGCCCGCCGGTGCGCACGTCGTGCCCCAGCGCCACGGGCACCCCGTCGAGCCGGCGGCTGAGCAGATCCCGCAGGGGCACGTCGCGCCAGCCCAGGTTGGCCGAGTACGCGGCGACACCGCGCCCGGCGTCCACGATCCCGGGGACGGCGACTCCGGCGGCGGCCGCGGGTTCGCCCAGATGCCGCTCGCCGTACGCGTGCAGCTCGGCGGCGAAGGCGAGGACCGACTCCACCACGGCGTCCGGCCCGCGCTCGCGGCCGGTGGCCCGGCGCGCCCGGTGCAGCAGCTCGCCTCCGGCGCCGACCAGGGCGGCCTTCATCCCGGTGCCGCCCACGTCGAGGGCGATGACATGTCTCACGGGGACAGTGTCACTCGTGGACCCGGAAGAGGTCTAGTCCACTGAGGTGGTGTAGACCTTATCCTTTGGATATTCCGAATGGCGAGACAGCAGGGCGGGCAAAAGCGGTGCAGGGACGCGGTACGCGCAGGACGACATGGGGCAGGGGCCTGATCGCGGTGGTGTCCGCTCTCGGCATGACGGGTGCTCTGGCGAGCTGCGCGGGTGCGGTGGGCTCGGGGGACGTCACGCTGCGGCTGGTGGCCGCGGACTACGGGGACTCGCCGGCGAACAGCTCCAAGAAGTACTGGGACCAGCTCGTCAAGGACTTCGAGGCGGAGCACTCCGGGATCAAGGTCGACGTCAGCGTCTACTCCTGGAACGACGTGGACCGCAAGGTCAAGGAGATGGTGGCCGCGGGTCACGCTCCGGACGTGGCGCAGATCGGGGCGTACGCGGACTACGCGGCGGCGGGCAAGCTGTACGAGGCCGACGAGGTGCTCTCGATCCCCGTCCAGGCGGACTTCGTCTCCGAGCTGACCGACGCGGGCAAGGTGAACCGGACCCAGTACGGCATGCCGTTCGCCGCCTCCACGCGGATCCTCTTCTACAACAAGACGCTGTTCACCGAGGCCGGCATCACCACCCCGCCGCAGAGCTGGAGCGACCTGGCGGCGGACGCGGCGCTGCTCAAGGCGAAGGGGGTGAAGTACCCCTACGCGCTGCCGCTGGGGCCCGAGGAGGCGCAGGCCGAGACGATGCAGTGGCTGCTCAGCGGCGGTGCCGGGTATCTGGACGGCTTCGGCTCCTACGCCCTGGACTCCGCGGAGAACGTGGCCACCTTCACCTGGCTGAAGGACAACCTGGTCGGCAAGGGGCTCACGGGGCCGGTGGCACCGGGGAAGCTGAACCGCGCGGACGCCTTCGCCGCGTTCACGCGCGGCGAGGTGGGCATGCTCAACGGGCACCCGTCCCTGATGAAGATGGCGCGCGAGAAGGGCGTGAAGTTCGGCATGGTGCCGATGCCCGGGATCAACGGCCGGGCGAAGTCGACCATGGGCGTGGCGGACTGGATGATGGCGTTCAAGCAGAGCGGCCACCAGGACCAGATCCGTCAGTTCCTCGACTATGTGTACAGCGAGAAGAACGTGCTGTCCTTCTCCCGCGAGTACGACCTGCTGCCGGTGACGAGTTCCGCCCAGGAGACCATGGCGCAGTCGTCCCGGGACCAGGACCTGGAGCCGTTCCTGCAGGAGCTGCCGAGCGCGGAGCTGTATCCGGTCGGCAAGACGTCGTGGGCGACGGTCAGCGCGGACATCAAGAAGCGGATAGGCGACGCGGTCGGCCCGAACGGCAGCCCGGCGGCGATCCTGGGCGGGCTCCAGCGGGCGGCCGTCACGGCGGACAACGCGGCCCGCTGACGGCGGGCACGCGGGGGAGCCTGTCGGACCCAGCGGTTACGGTTCCCCCATGGACGACCTGAACCCGAGAGAGAAGGCCATCCTGGCCCTGGAGGGCCGCGGTTTCTCCGGGCCGGGGGCCAAGGAGCGGGCCATACGGGAGCAGCTCGGCCTCGCCCCCGTCCGCTACTACCAGCTCCTCAACGCCCTCCTCGACGACCCCAGGGCCCTCGCCCACGCCCCGGTCACCGTCAACCGCCTCCGCCGCCTGCGCGAAACCCACCGCACGCAACGCTGACCCCACCACCGGCGAGCCGCGTGCGCACGACACCGCACCGTGACGGCGGCGTGCGGCGGGAGGGCCGCCGGGTAGCGGCAGCGTGACGGCGGTGTGCGGCGGGAGGGCCGCCAGGAGCCGTGGGGCGTCGGACGGTGCGCGCCCGGTGCGCCCCCGTGACCCCGTGGGTGCGCCCGGCTTCGCGCCGATAGGGTCGGACCCATGGGCAGCCACACGGACTCCTTGCCGACGCCCGCCACCCCGGCCGGGCGTGACGGTCTCGACGCCATCCTCGCGCGGCCCCAGCGGGCCGTCCTCGCCTTCGACTTCGACGGGACGCTCGCCCCGATCGTCCCCGACCCCGACCAGGCCCGCGCCCACCCCGACGCGGTCCCCGCCCTCGCGGCCCTCGCCCCGAAGGTCGCCTCCGTCGCGGTCGTCACCGGCCGGCCCGCCGGCGTCGCCGTCCGCCACGGCGGCTTCGCTGGCGTTCCCGGACTCGACCACCTCGTCGTCCTCGGCCACTACGGCGCCGAACGCTGGGACGCCCGCACCGGCACCGTCACCGCCCCCGCCCCCCACCCGGGAGTCGCCGCCGTCCGCGCCGAACTCCCGGGCTACCTCGACGAGATCGGCGCCTGGCGCGGCACCTGGATCGAGGAGAAGGGCCGCGCCGTCGCCGTCCACACCCGCCGCGCCGAGGACCCGCAGGCCGCCTTCGAGACCCTGCGCGAACCCCTCGCCGAACTCGCCGCCCGCCACGGCCTGATCGTCGAACCCGGCCGCATGGTCCTGGAACTGCGCCCGCCGGGCATGGACAAGGGGGTGGCCCTGTCGGAGTACGTCCGCGAGACCGGCGCCGAAGCGGTCCTGTACGCGGGCGACGACCTCGGCGACCTCCCCGCCTTCGCCGCCGTCGACGAACTCCGCTCCGACGGCGTCCCCGGCCTCCTGGTCTGCAGCGGCAGCGACGAGGTCACGGAGCTGGCGAAGCGGGCGGACCTGGTGGTCGACGGCCCCCAGGGGGTCGTACGGCTACTGAGGTCGCTGGCCGAGAGGCTGGACTGAGGCGACCCCGCCGGGCCGCACCCGAAGGACAGCTCTCACGCCTGAAGTGCGGCCAACTGGTCCAGGAACCACCGGGCGGGTGGAAGCGCCGTGGCCTGCGCAGCCAACCGCTTCGAGCGCTCCGCCCGCTCACCCGCCGGCATCGACAACGCCTCGTGCAGGGCCTGTGCCGTCCCCCGGATGTCGTACGGGTTCACCGTCACCGCGTCGTCGCCCAGCTCCTCGTGCGCCCCGGCCTCCCGCGACAGCACCAGCGCGCACCCCTGGTCCGACAGCACCGGAACCTCCTTGGCGACGAGGTTCATGCCGTCCCTGATGGGGTTCACCAGGGCCACGTCGGCGAGCCGGTACGCGGCCAGGGAGCGCGCGAAGTCGTCCTTGACGTGCATCTCGACCGGGGTCCAGCCCGGCGTCCCGTACCGCTCGTTGATCTCGGCGGCTACCCGCTGGACCTCCGCCGTGTACTCCCGGTAGACGGCCAGGTCCTGCCGGGACGGGTACGCGAACGCCACGTGGACCACCCGTTCACGCCACTCCGGACGGGACTCCAGCAGCTCCTCGTACGCCAGCAGACCCCGGACGATGTTCTTGGACAGCTCCGTCCGGTCCACGCGCACGATCGCCTTGCGGGGGCGGCCGTCGGGGCCCGTGCCGATCTGCTCCCGCAGGATCGCCATCCGTTCGTCCACGTCCTGCCGGTGCGCCCGCTCGCGCAGGAAGTCCGCGTCCGCGCCCAGGCCGTGCACCCCGATCCGGGTGTCCCCGAGCCCGCCGACGAGCGCCTCGCAGCACCCGGCGAAGGCGTCGGCCCACCGCCGGGTGAGGAAGCCGAGCCGGTCGGCGCCCAGCATGCCGCGCAGCACCTGCTCGGCGATGTCGTCGGGCAGCATCCGGAAGTAGTCCACCGGCGCCCACGGCGTGTGCGAGAAGTGACCGATCCGCAGGTCCGGCCGCAGCTCGCGCAGCATCCCCGGGACCAGCGTCAGGTGGTAGTCCTGGACCAGGACCGCCGCCCCCTCGGCCGCCTCCTCGGCCAGCGCCTCGGCGAACGCGCGGTTGTACGCCTCGTAGGACGCCCAGGCGTGCCGGAACTCCCTGCCGAAGACCGGCTCCAGCGGCGTCTGGTAGAGCATGTGGTGCACGAACCACAGCACCGAGTTCGCGATGCCGTTGTACGCCTCGGAGAACACCGTCGCGTCGATGTCGAGCATCCGCACGCGCTGTCCGCCGGTGTCGGCCGGATCCAGTGCCCCACCCGTGCGGCGTACGGCCTCGCGGTCGCCGTCGTTCAGCGCCGCGCACACCCAGACGGCGTCCGTGTCCGGTCCGATCGCCGACAGGCCCGACACCAGGCCACCTCCGCCGCGTTTGGCGGTGAGCCGCCCCGACTCCTCCAGCGCGTACGAGACCGGGCCGCGGTTGGAGGCGACGAGGATGCGGGCGCCGTGGGCATGCTGCGTGGAAGCCATGCCTCGAAACCTAGCCCGAGCCCAAAACGCTCAAACGTTTGCTTCGGCCGTATGCGGAGTCGTGTCCGCCACGTCCGGGCGTCCGGCCGCGCACGGTTCAGGCCACCTTCCGCTCCATGTACTCCGCGATCTCCGCCATCGGCGGCCTCTCCTCCGTGTCCACCGAGTACGTACGCGGCTCGAAGCCGTCCTCCCCCCGTTCGAACTGGGTGAGGGACGGGCGGATCAGATGGCCGCGGGCCAGCCGGAGCTGGGCCGTGCGGTAGATCGCGGCGGCCATGCGGCCGAGCGCCTGGCTGTCCTGGTGGCGGTGCTTGCGCACACCGACGTCGACCTGGGCCAGCGCGTCCAGCCCCACCAGGTGCAGCGCGTCCACCAGCATGCCCAGCTCGACGCCGTATCCGACCGGGAACGGCAGCCGTTCCAGCAGGGAGCGGCGGGCCGCGTACTCGCCGCCGAGCGGCTGGACGAAACCGGCGAGCTGCGGCCAGTGCATGTTGAGCAGCGGGCGCGCCATCATTTCCGTGACCCGGCCGCCCTGGCCCGTCCGTCGCCCGCCACCGTCCTCGTGCGGAGCACCTTCGGCGCGCTTCTCCTCATCAGCCGGGTCACCCTCGGCACCGCCGAGCGGCC
Source organism: Streptomyces sp. NPDC028331 (assembly GCF_055565775.1). Taxonomy (NCBI): domain Bacteria; kingdom Bacillati; phylum Actinomycetota; class Actinomycetes; order Kitasatosporales; family Streptomycetaceae; genus Streptomyces; species Streptomyces sp. NPDC028331. The sequence goes on from NZ_JBVHTR010000016.1 coordinate 131,210, forward strand.
GGTCGTACATCGCCTTCACCAGGTCCACGCCCGGGTCGGTGAGCAGCGGGCCCACGATCCCGGTCACGAAGTCGGACGAGAACTCCTTCAGGTCCGCGTCGACGAAGCAGACGATGTCGCCTCCGGTGACGAACAGGGAGCGCCACAGCACCTCGCCCTTGCCGGGCACGGCCGGTATGCGCGGCAGGATCGTGTCGCGGTGCACCACTCTCGCGCCGGCCGCGGCGGCGACCTGGGACGTGCGGTCGGTGGAGCCGGAGTCGACGACGACGATCTCGTCGACCAGTGGAACCCGTCGCACGAGGTCGTGCCGGATGACGGAGACGATCTCGCCGACCGTCTCCTCCTCGTTGAGCGCGGGCAGCACGACGCTGACCGAGGAGCCCGAGGCCCGTTTGGCGGCCATGATCTGGTGGAGCGGGCGGTCGGTGACGGACCAGGAGCGGGTGCTCAGCCAGCGCTCGACTTCTTCCAGCACGGTCTGCTGCTCCTCACATCGATAGCGGGGTGGGGGTGAGTCGGGGACGGTCGAACGGTCTCTCTTGTGATCCATCTCGCGGTTCGGACGACTATCTCAACTCTCCCGGCCGTCGGTTACAGTCTTGAACAACGCCGGTGACCATCGCATGTCGGGGTCCGCCCCGCCCGCGCCGGCGAGACAACCACATACAGCTCATCCAGAGGGGCAGAGGGACACGGCCCGATGAAGCCCCGGCAACCCTCCAGTCGGCTCTCGTAGATCGCTGTCGATCGTCTTCGCGAGGCTCCCGGCTAGGGAAGGTGCCAATTCCGTCTCACGGCGAGATGCGTCGTGGGGAAGATGAGGAGAAAGGGCCTCGCCTGACATGGCTGTGCAGACAGTTGCAAGCACCACCGACTCCGTGAACCTCGGCCCCGCCGCGGCCCTGTCCTGCCGCGAGTGCGGACACCGGGTGCCGCTCGGCCCGGTCTTCGCGTGCGAGGAGTGTTTCGGCCCGCTGGAGGTCGCCTACGACTTCTCGGGCTACGACACCGAGGAGCTGCGGAAGCGGATCGAGGCGGGCCCCGCGAACATCTGGCGCTACGCGCCGCTGCTGCCGGTCCCGGCCGACGTCGCCGACAAGCCGAACCTCAACCCGGGCTGGACCAAGCTCGTCAAGGCCGACAACCTGGCGCGCGAGCTGGGCGTCACCGGCGGGTTGTATGTGAAGGACGACTCCGGTAACCCGACGCACTCCTTCAAGGACCGCGTGGTCGCCCAGGCGCTGGAGGCGGCGCGCGTCTTCGGGTTCACCACCCTGTCGTGCTCCTCCACCGGCAACCTCGCGGGCGCGGTCGGCGCCGCGGCGGCCCGGGCCGGCTTCCGCTCCTGCGTGTTCATCCCGCACGACCTGGAGCAGGGCAAGGTCGTCATGGCCGCGATCTACGGCGGCGAGCTGGTCGGCATCGAGGGCAACTACGACGACGTGAACCGCTTCTGCTCCGAGCTGATCGGCGACCCGGCCGGCGAGGGCTGGGGCTTCGTCAACGTCAACCTGCGGCCGTACTACGCGGAGGGCTCCAAGACCCTGGCGTACGAGATCGCGGAGCAGCTCGGCTGGGAGCTGCCGGACCAGATCGTGGTGCCGATCGCCTCGGGCTCGCAGCTCACGAAGATCGACAAGGGGCTGCAGGAGCTGATCAAGCTCGGGCTCGTCGAGGACAAGCCGTACAAGATCTTCGGCGCCCAGGCCGAGGGCTGCTCGCCGGTGTCGACGGCGTACAAGGCGGGCCACGACGTCGTCCGGCCGCAGAAGCCGGACACCATCGCCAAGTCGCTGGCGATCGGCAACCCCGCCGACGGCCCCTACGTCCTGGACATCGCCCGCCGTACGGGCGGCGCCGTGGAGGACGTGACGGACGAGCAGATCGTCGACGCCATCAAGCTGCTGGCGCGGACCGAGGGCATCTTCGCCGAGACGGCGGGCGGCGTGACGGTGGGCGTCACGCGCAAGCTGATCGAGAACGGCGTCCTCGACCCGGCGAAGACGACGGTCGTCCTCAACACCGGGGACGGCCTGAAGACGCTGGACGCGGTGGCCGACACGGGGCTGACCGCGACGATCCGTCCTACCCTCGAGTCCTTCCGCGAGGCCGGTCTCGTCTGACCTCCGCCCGCCACAACCCACCAGCCGTACCCCGACCGGAGGTCATCCCCCGATGAGCGTCACCGTCCGCATCCCCACCATCCTGCGCACCTACACCGGCGGCCAGGCCGAGGTCACCGCCGAGGGCGCGACCCTCGCCGAGGTCATCGAGGACCTGGAGAAGAACCACACCGGCATCGCCGCCCGGGTCCTGGACGACCAGGGCAAGCTGCGCCGCTTCGTCAACGTCTACGTGAACGACGACGACGTCCGCTTCGAGCAGGGCCTTCAGACCGCCACCCCGGACGGCGCGGGCGTCTCCATCATCCCCGCGGTGGCGGGCGGCTGACGGTCCTTCGGAGGCACGTACCTTACCGTCGGTAACGCACGTCACTCACTGTTCATCGAATTGCCCTCTCCGTGAGAGAAACGGAGGGGGCAATTCTGCATGGTTGAACGGGGTAGAGTTGGGGAACGCGCTCCCGGACTCCCCTTCCGGAACCGCGATCACCTGCCGCACGCCCGATGAGAAGTAGCCAAAGTGTGCAGGGCTTTTGAGCCATTCATTCCTTTTGCCGGGCCCGACTTGCCCTGCATTCAGGTGAATTCTCCGTACATTCCCGACCGGTCGTGCCCCGAATTCTCGTCCGATTGACCTGTTGCAGACGGCAGTTGGACAGATACATTCAGCCGCGGTCGACGCGTTCCGGCGCACGCCCCCAACCGTTGGGGGGTGAGGTCTGACCCGGATCCGCGAAGTGTGGATCTGTGCAAGGGCCAGTAATAGGGGAGTTAGGCATGGCTCAGGGCACCGTCAAGTGGTTCAACGCGGAGAAGGGGTACGGCTTCATCGCGGTCGACGGTGGTGCGGACGTCTTCGTCCACTACAGCGCGATCCAGATGGACGGCTACCGCACCCTGGAAGAGGGCCAGCGGGTCGAGTTCGAGATCTCGCAGGGTCAGAAGGGCCCGCAGGCGGACATGGTCCGCGTGACCGCCTGATACAACGCGCCGACGACTGAACTGTTCGACGTGTCGAGGGGCTCGTATCCCGTCCGGGGTACGGGCCCCTCGGTCGTGTCCGGGGTGCGGGCCCTCGGCCGTGTCCGGCCACGGCTCCTCCAGGGGGCGCGCAGCGGCGTCCACCTGCGGATCATGCTCCCGAGTTCACCCTCCGATACCCCGGAGCGGCTTGCACTCGGCAGGGGCGAGTGCTAATCATTGGCGTTAGCACTCTGAAGGTGAGAGTGACAACAGATGGACCGGGTCGGTGAGGCCGCGGGCCGGGTGGGGCAAGGAACCTCCGGCCGGGGCCGTCCGTCGCGGGCGCGGGCGCGGTCCGAAGTAATCACCCCCAGTCCTGGAGGGACCACTTCACATGGCCAAGATCATCGCGTTCGACGAGGAGGCGCGGCGCGGCCTCGAGCGCGGCATGAACCAGCTCGCGGACGCCGTCAAGGTGACCCTCGGCCCCAAGGGCCGCAACGTCGTCCTCGAGAAGAAGTGGGGCGCCCCCACGATCACCAACGACGGTGTCTCCATCGCCAAGGAGATCGAGCTCGAGGACCCGTACGAGAAGATCGGCGCCGAGCTGGTCAAGGAAGTCGCCAAGAAGACGGACGACGTCGCCGGTGACGGTACGACCACGGCGACCGTGCTCGCCCAGGCGCTGGTCCGCGAGGGCCTGCGCAACGTGGCCGCCGGTGCCAACCCGATGGCCCTGAAGCGCGGTATCGAGAAGGCCGTCGAGGCCGTCTCCGCCTCGCTGCTCGAGCAGGCCAAGGACGTCGAGACCAAGGAGCAGATCGCCTCCACGGCCTCCATCTCCGCCGCCGACACCCAGATCGGCGAGCTGATCGCCGAGGCCATGGACAAGGTCGGCAAGGAAGGCGTCATCACCGTCGAGGAGTCGCAGACCTTCGGTCTGGAGCTCGAGCTCACCGAGGGTATGCGCTTCGACAAGGGCTACATCTCGGCGTACTTCGCCACCGACATGGAGCGTATGGAGGCCGTCCTCGACGACCCGTACATCCTGATCGCCAACTCCAAGATCTCCTCGGTCAAGGACCTGCTCCCGCTGCTGGAGAAGGTCATGCAGTCGGGCAAGCCGCTGCTGATCATCGCCGAGGACGTCGAGGGCGAGGCCCTGTCGACCCTGGTCGTCAACAAGATCCGCGGCACCTTCAAGTCCGTCGCCGTCAAGGCCCCGGGCTTCGGCGACCGCCGCAAGGCCATGCTCGGCGACATCGCCATCCTCACGGGCGGCGAGGTCATCTCCGAGGAGGTCGGCCTCAAGCTGGAGAACGCGACCCTGGACCTCCTGGGCCGCGCCCGCAAGGTCGTCATCACCAAGGACGAGACCACCATCGTCGACGGTGCCGGCTCCGCCGACCAGGTCTCCGGCCGCGTCAACCAGATCCGCGCCGAGATCGAGAACAGCGACTCCGACTACGACCGCGAGAAGCTGCAGGAGCGCCTGGCGAAGCTGGCCGGCGGCGTGGCCGTCATCAAGGCCGGTGCCGCCACCGAGGTGGAGCTCAAGGAGCGCAAGCACCGCATCGAGGACGCGGTCCGCAACGCGAAGGCGGCCGTCGAGGAGGGCATCGTCGCCGGTGGTGGCGTGGCCCTGGTCCAGGCGGCGCAGAACTCCTTCGAGAAGCTGGACCTCGAGGGCGACGAGGCCGTCGGCGCCGAGATCGTCCGCAAGGCCCTGACCGCCCCGCTGACCCAGATCGCCGTCAACGCCGGCCTCGAGGGCGGCGTCGTGGTGGAGAAGGTCCGCAACCTCACCCCGGGCCACGGCCTGAACGCCGCGACCGGTGAGTACGTGGACATGATCGCCGAGGGCATCATCGACCCGGCGAAGGTGACCCGTTCCGCGCTGCAGAACGCCGCCTCCATCGCCGCGCTGTTCCTCACCACCGAGGCCGTCATCGCCGACAAGCCGGAGAAGGCCGCCGCGCCCGCCGGTGGCGGCATGCCGGGTGGTGACATGGACTTCTGATCCTTCCGAGGATCGGTACCAGTCCTTCCGTACGAGGGCGGCACTCCCTGTCTGTGGCAGGGGGTGCCGCCCTCGGGCGTGTCCGGGATCACGCGGGCGTCCCGCCCGACGGGGAATGTGGGGCGGCGCATAGATGGTTGCTTCAGAAGCTGCAACAATGCGCGCGCACATACCAGTCGGTTAACACAGCGATCCGAGGAGCCCCTCACGTGACCGTCACCACCCCCGCCTCCCGCGCGGCCCAGATCCTGTCCCGTCCCATCGCGCTGGGCGGCCTCACCGTCCCGAACCGGATCGTGATGGCGCCGATGACCCGCATGTTCTCCCCGGGCGGCATCCCCGGCGAGGACGTGCGCTCCTACTACGCGCGCCGCGCCGCCGCCGGCGTCGGGCTGATCGTCACCGAGGGCACGTACGTGGGTCACGAGTCGGCCGGCAACAGCGGGCGCGTGCCCCGGTTCCACGGCGAGGAGCAGCTCGCGGGCTGGGCGAAGGTCGCCGAGGACGTGCACGCGGCGGGCGGCACGATCGTCCCGCAGCTGTGGCACATCGGCATGGTCCGCAAGGACGGCGACGCCCCGTACCCGGACGCCCCCGCGATGGGCCCCTCCGGCCTGGTCACGGCGGGTGCCGAGCCCACCGGCAGGGCGATGACCCAGCAGGACCTGGACGACGTCATCGCCGCGTTCGCCCAGGCCGCCGCGGACGCCGAGCGCATCGGCTTCGACGGCGTGGAGATCCACGGCGCCCACGGCTACCTCGTCGACCAGTTCCTGTGGGAGGGCACCAACCGCCGCACGGACGCGTACGGCGGCGACCCCGTGTCCCGCACCAGGTTCGCGGCCGAGATCGTCGCGGCCGTCCGCGAGCGGGTGTCCCCCGACTTCCCGGTCCTCTTCCGCTACTCGCAGTGGAAGCAGCAGGACTACACCGCCCGGCTCGCCGAGAGCCCCGAGGAGCTGGAGGCGATCCTCACCCCGCTCGCTGCGGCGGGCGTCGACGCCTTCCACGCCTCCACGCGCCGCTACTGGCTCCCCGAGTTCGAGGGCTCGGACCTCAACCTCGCGGGCTGGACGAAGAAGATCACCGGCAAGCCGTCGATCACGGTCGGCTCGGTGGGCCTGGACGGCGACTTCATCGGTGCGTTCCAGGGCGAGGGCGCGCAGGTCAAGGGCATCGACAACCTCCTGGACCGGCTGGAGTCGGAGGAGTTCGACCTGGTGGCGGTGGGCCGGGCGCTGCTCCAGGACCCGGAGTGGGCGAAGAAGGTGCTGGAAGGGCGCTTCGACGCCCTGAGCGCGTACGACGCGGCGTCGCTGAAGACCCTGCACTGACGCGGACGCAGTGGCCGCACAGCCCCGCGCCCTTCGAGGGCCGCGGGGCTGTGCGGTGTGCGGCTGCGCAGGCGCAGGTCTCCGAGGCCAAGGCGTAGAGTGCCACCGATCATCAGGTCGGGCGGTCGCCGTCCTGCCCGCGAGAGCGGGACGGCGGCCGCCCGGCCGCCCGTACACCCTGCTCCACCGGCACCCGGACGAGGGGGCCGGCCCGGCAACCAGTGAGGGGTCACAGATGACGACAGCCGAGTCCCGCAGGCCGGCCACCGACGACGAGCCGGGGCCCGTGGTGCGCACCGCGGGCGGCGCGGTGCGCGGGCGCCGGGAGGACGGCCTCGCCGTGTTCCGCGGCATACCGTTCGCCGAGCCGCCGGTGGGGGAGGCCCGCTTCCAGGCGCCGCGCCCGGCACGGGCCTGGGAGGGCACGCGGGAGGCGGACGCGTTCGGGCCGCCGCCCCCGCAGGAGGCCGGCATCGGCTTCCCGGACAGGACCCTGGGCGACGACTGGCTGACCGTCAACGTCTGGACGCCCGACCCCGATCCGGCCGCCCGCCGCCCCGTGATGGTGTGGATCTACGGCGGCGCCTACAAGTTCGGCCACGGGGGCAGCCCCGGCTACGACGCCCGGCACCTCGTCCGCGACGGCGACCTCGTGGTCGTCACCTTCAACTACCGCGTCGGCGTCGAGGGCTTCGCCCGCATCGAGGGCGCCCCCGCCAACCGCGGTCTGCTGGACCAGGTCGCGGCCCTGGAGTGGGTGCGGGACAACATCGAGGCCTTCGGCGGCGACCCGCAGCAGGTCACCGTCTTCGGCGAGTCGGCGGGGGCGGGGTCGATCGCCGCGCTGCTGGCCATGCCCCGCGCGGCCGGACTGTTCCGGCGGGCGATCGCCCAGAGCGTGCCGGGCACGTACTTCTCCGACGAACTGGCCCGCGACCTCGCGACCGCCATCGCCGCCGAGGCGGGCCTGCGCCCCACGGCCGCCGACCTGTCGGCCGTGGCCCCGCGCCAACTGACCGACGCCGGCCAGGCGCTGGGCGCGAAGATGCTCCAGTACCAGGACCGCTGGGGGCAGGTCGCGCCCACGGTGACCCCCTTCTCGCCGGTCGTCGACGGCGAGGTGCTGCCCACCACGCCCTGGCGGGCGCTGGCGGCCGGCGCGGCCCGGGACGTCGAGCTGGTCACCGGGCACAACCGGGAGGAGTACCAGCTCTTCCTGGTCCTCGGCGACATGCTCGGCCGGATCACCGACGAACAGGTGACGGGAGCCCTGCGCCTGTTCGCACCGGGCCCGGACGGCGAGGCCGCCTACCGTGCCGCGTTCCCCGACGCCACGCCCGACGAACTGTACGAGCGGGTCCAGTCCGACTGGCTGTTCCGCATGCCCACCCTGCACCTGGCCGAGGCGCAGGTGGCCGGGGGCGGCCGCGCGTACGCGTACGAACTGACCTGGCCCGCCCCGGGCGGCGGAGGCGTCCTGCGCGCCTGCCACGGCCTGGACATCCCGCTCCTCTTCGGCACGTTCACGTCGGATCTCGGCGCCCTGCTGTTCGCGGGCGTGGAGCCCGGCCCGGAGGCCGAGGCCCTGGCCTCCCACTTCCGCGCGTCCTGGACGACGTTCGCGAGGACGGGCGACCCGGGCTGGCCGGCGTACGACACCGAGCGCCGGCTGGTGCAGGTGCTGGACGCGGACCCGACGGTCACCGCGTACCCGGAGGAGACGTCGCGGCGCATCTGGGCGGGGTACGAGTTCCCCGCACTGCCGCTGCTGGCCTGAACGCCCTTGGTGCACGATGAAGTTGGCGAGCGCGCCCGGAATACGGTCCGCAGCCTGCCGCGTTGGCCGATCATGACGCTGCGCTTGACACTCCCGAACGGCACCCACCTCGCCTACGAGTCCACGGGCGAGGGCCCGCTCGCCGTGTACGCCCACGGCCTGCTGCTGAGCCGGCAGGCCGAGGCGGACCTGGGCCTGTTCGGCTGGGCGGCGGTCGAAGCCCTGCCAGGCCGCCGCTTCGTGCGCTACGACGCCCGGGGACACGGCGAGTCGGGCGACCGCCCGCACGCCGACGACTACACCTACCCCCGGTTCGCCGACGACCTGCTGGCGCTCATGGACCGTCTGGACGGCGGGCGGCCCGTGGCGGGCATGGGCGACTCGCTGGGCTGCGCCACCGTGCTGACCGCGGCGGTGCGCGCACCCGAGCGGTTCGACCGCCTGGTGCTCATGATCCCGCCGACGGCGTGGGAGACCCGGCCCGCCCAGGCGGAGCTGTACCGCACTCTCGCCGACGTCACGGACAAGGAGGGCGTGGAGGGCTTCGCGGCGGCTCTGGCGGGCGCGCCGGTGCCGGAGTCCCTCGTCGGCGCACCGGGCTACCCGCCGCGGTCGCTGGGCGCGCACCCCGAGACGCTGCCGGCACTGCTGCGCGGGGCGGCGGCCTCCGACCTGCCCGCCCGGGAGGAGATCGCCCGTCTCACCCAGCCCGCGCTGATCCTCGCCTGGAGCGGTGACCCCGGACACCCGGTCTCCACGGCGGAGCGACTCGCCGAGCTGCTGCCCGACGCGCGGCTGCACGTCTCGCACAACCCCGCCGACATCGCGACCTGGGACGAGCGCATCGCGGACTTCCTGCGGGAATAGCTCCGCACGCACCCGGCACCGGGCGCGAGCAGGCACGGGAAAGCGGGCATTCATCGCGAGCCCCGTGGCACCTGGGTTGCCATGAGTGGCAAGCGAACGGTGATCCAGCCGGTGGGGCACTGGCTGCAGACGGCCGGCCAGGCGGTGCGGCGGGCCTGGAAGGGGCCCGGCCGGGAGCGCGACATCGTCATCCAGGCGCTGAAGGCGGCACTGGCCGCCTGGGTGGCCTGGGCCGTGGCGGGCTGGTGGCTCAAGGCCCCGGTGGCCTTCGTGGCGCCCTGGGTGGCGATCGTCCTGGTGGAGTCGACGGTGTACCGGTCGATCGCGCGCGGGCTGCAGCAGCTCGCGGCGATCGCCACCGGCACGGTCGTGGCGACGGCGGCGGCCCTCCTGCTGCACGACACGATGACCGCCATGGCGCTGGTGCTGCCCACGGTCGTCCTGCTGGGCCACTGGCAGCGCCTGGGCAGCCAGGGCATCTACGCGGCCACCGGCGCCCTGTTCGTCCTGACCAACGGGCAGGTCACCGTCGCCACCTCCGGTGCCCGGATCGCCGAGGCGACCTTCGGCGCCCTGGTCGGCATCGCCGTCAACGCGCTGATCCGGCCCCCGGTCTACCTGCGCGACAGCCGCGCGGCCCTCCAGGACGCCGCGGGCGAGGCCCACGACATCCTCGAGGCGGTGGCCGACGGGCTGGCCGAGGACCGGTGGGACGCCGACGAGGCCGCCGGCTGGCACGAGCGCGCGCTGCGCCTGGAGCGTCTGGTGGACCAGGCGCGCTCCGCGGTCGGCTGGAGCCGGGAGAGCATGCGGATCAACCTCCGCCGCCGCTCCCGCGCGCTCTCCGCGCCGGGCAAGGACTACGACGACGCGGTGGTGGTCCTCGACTACGCCGCCGTGCACACCGCCGGTGTCACCCGGGCCGTCCTGGAGGCCGCGCACGAGGACCGGCCGGTGGCCCGCCCGGACCCGTCCGTCGCCCGCCGCTACGCGGACTTCCTGCGCCGGACCGCGCAGGCGCTCCAGCTCTACTGCCAGAGCCGCTTCGGCAGCCGGGACGACCACGAGCTGCGCGAAGCCGTGCGGACGCTGCGCGACACGCACGAGGAACTGCGCCGGCACCTGACCCGCTCGGTACCGGACGACCCCGGCGAGATCGCCACCTACGGCACCCTGCTCACCCAGGCGCGCCGCCTGGTCGACCAACTCGTCGCCACGGAGCCGTGACGCCCGCCCGCCCGGGACGCGCGGGCGTGCAGGACCATGGAAACCGGTGCCGACAGCTCATGCCCAGCCGCACGGGAGACCGCCGATGACACAGCCCCCGCTTCCCGGAGTCCTGGCCGACGTCGCCCCGATCCTGGACCACTGGGGCTACCTGGCGGTCGCCGGTCTGGTGTTCATCGAGGACTTCGGCGTGCCCGTGCCCGGCGAGACGGTCCTGATCGTCGCCGCCGTCTACGCGGGCGCCGGCCGGCTGAACATCGTCCTGGTGGCGGTCATCGCCTTCTGCGCCGCCGTGCTCGGCGACAACGTCGGCTACGCCATCGGCCGCTTCGGCGGCCACCGGCTCGTCGAGCGCTTCGGCCGCTACGTGCTGCTCACCCCGGCCCGCGTCGAGAAGGCGGAACGCTTCTTCACCCGGCACGGCGGCAAGGTGGTCACCGTCGCCAGGTTCATCGAGGGTCTGCGCCAGGCGAACGGGATCATCGCCGGGCTGGCCGGGATGCCCTGGCGCCGTTTCCTGATCTTCAACTCCGTGGGCGCGGCCCTGTGGGTCGGCGCCTGGGTCACCTTCGGCGGCCTGGCCGGAGTCCACCTGAACACCCTGTATCCGGCGATCCAGCGCTACGAGCTGTACGTGCTGGTCGCCATGGCGGTGGTGATCCTGGCCGTCATCGGCCGCCACCTGTACCACCGCCGCCACCGCGACGCGGAGCGGCAGCCGGAGCAGTGAGTGGGCGGCGGCGGACCGTGGCGGCCGTCGAGCGGGTGTCCTTACGCGTCGTCGCGGCGGCACCTCACTGCGGATGCCGCCCGCGCGGACGCGGACCGTCGAGGCGGGCAGTCCGTCGCGCCCCCTGGCGCACCACTCCGACCCGCCCGCAGGGCCGCTCTGGTTAAGTGCGGCTTAAACACTGCTTAAGCCGCCTTCAGTCTCCGCCCGTATCCCAAGTAACCGCAGGTCAGGCGGTTTTGGGGGTGCACGGGACAGGTTGGCCGAGGCAACGGTCGTGCGTACCATCGGGGTCCACCCACGGCTCCACGCAGTCGAGAGAGCGCTCTCAAAAAGAGCGCTCCGCCTCCTCGCCTGCGCCCCGCCGTACGGACGGAACAACCCGCATCCCCCACAGACAAGGTGTCATCTCAGCCATGGCAGCTCATCGCGCTCGTCGGTGGACGCTGGGCGGACTGGTCCTGCTGGTCGCCTCCGCACTCGCCGCAGCCGTCCTCATCACGACCGGCCCCGTCACGAACCGGGCCAGCGCCGCGACTGCTGCGGTGACCTGGTCCGACGACTTCGACGGCAGCGCCGGAAGCGCGCCGGATCCCGCCAAGTGGACGCTCGAGACCGGTGGTTCCGGCAACGGCAACCACGAACTGCAGTACTACACGGCGGGCAACCGGAACGCCGCCCTCGACGGCGACGGCCACCTGGTGATCACTGCGCGCAAGAACACCGATCCCGGGTTGCAGTGCTGGAACGGGCCCTGCCAGTACACCTCGGCCAGGCTCAACACGGCCCGGAGCTTCACCCAGGCGTACGGCCACTTCGAGGCCCGCATCAAGATCCCCCGCGGCCGGGGGGTCTGGCCGGCCTTCTGGATGCTCGGCGACAACCTCGGAAGCGTGGGCTGGCCCGACAGCGGGGAGATCGACGTCATGGAGAACGTCGGTCACGAGCCCGGCGTGGTCCACGGCACCATCCACGGCCCCGGCTACTCCGGCTCCGGCGGCATCGGCGCCGCGTACACCCTTCCGGGCGGCAAGGCGTTCGCCGACGACTTCCACGTCTTCGCGGTCGACTGGAGCCCGACGGCGATCACCTGGTCGGTGGACGGCCACGCCTACGAGACGCGCACGCCGTCCGACCTCGGTGGCAAGAAGTGGGTCTACGACCACCCGTTCTTCCTCATCCTGAACCTCGCCGTCGGCGGCGACTGGCCCGGCAGCCCCGACGCCACCACCTCCTTCCCGCAGACCATGGTCGTCGACTACGTCCACGTCTCGACCTCCGGCACGGGCGGCCCGACCGGCACGACCGGCGCCATCAAGGGCATCGGCGGGATGTGCGTCGACGTCGCCGGCGCTTCGACGGCGGACGAGACCCCGATACAACTGCACAACTGCACCGGCGCCGACGCCCAGAAGTGGACCCTGGGCAGCGACGGCACCGTCCGCGCCCTGGGCAAGTGCCTCGACGTGCGCGGCGGTTCCACCGAGAACGGCGCCCCCGTCCAGCTCTACACCTGCAACGGCAGCAAGGCCCAGCAGTGGACCTACACCGCCGCCCACGACCTGACCAACACCGGCGCGGACAAGTGCCTGGACGCCAAGGACAATTCGGCGGCCGACGGAACCCGGCTGCAGATCTGGACCTGCGGCGGCACCCCCAACCAGAAATGGACCGTGGGCTGACCGCGCACGGCAGACGGACCACCCCACCCCATCCCCCCACTCGCCTCCCCGAGGCACCCGCACCAAGGAAGGCACGGCACATGGCACCACGTCACCAGCGCAACCTCACCCGCCGCAAACTGTTCATCGCCCTGGGCGGAGCGGCGGTCGCAGCGCCCGCCGTCGCGGCCCTGGGCCCCTACGCCCTCGCCGGGACGACGGACAACCGTACGAAGGCCGCCGCGGCGGGAGCGCTCCCGCTGACGATCGTCAACAACAGCGGCTCGTTCGACAACGCCTCGGTGCACGTCTACATCGTGGGCAACCAGGACGGGAAGCAGGTACGGGTCACCCCTGACGGCACCCTGGCTCCGATAGCCCTGTCCGACAACGGCGCGGACGGCTTCACCGACTACGCCATCTCCCTGCCCGCCGCCGGAGAGGCCCGCCTCACGCTGCCCCACATGTCGGGCCGCATCTACGTGTCGCTCGGGCAGAAGCTGAAGTTCAAGGTCGTCAAGGACGGCAACGGAAACCCGGCACTGCAGTACCCCGCCGGCTGGGTGACCTCCGACCCCAACTACCGCGTGCTGCACGACTGCGCCGAGTTCACGTACAACGCCTCGGGCATGTTCTGCAACACGACCATGGTCGACATGTTCAGCGTACCGATGAGCATCCGGCTGACCGGGGCCAAGGACCAGACCACGGGCACCCTGCGCGACGGCGGCCGGGCTTCGGTGTTCAGTGCGGTCAAGCAGGTCGCGGAGTTCGCCCCCCTGGTCGTCGACGACCTCCGCGTCATCGCTCCCGGACACGGCCTGGACGCGGGCCTGTTCCCCAAGGACTACTTCGCCCCGTACATCGACCAGGTGTGGAGCACCTACACCGGGAAGGACCTCACGGTCACCACCGACGCCGGCACCTTCAGGGGCCGGGTGCGCGCCGACAAGCTCATCTTCGACGGTCCGGCGCCGGTCGCCTTCAGCAAGCCGTCCACCCGCGACGTCCTCTTCTGCGACGGCAACCTCGCCGCGCCGAACGACGGCACCACCGGTCCCGTCGCCGCCGTCCTGGGCGCCGGCTTCAACCGCTCCACCCTGCTCGGCAACCCCGTCCAGCCGGTCACCGACGCCTCGGCCTTCTACCGGACCGCCCTCACCAACCACTACGCGAAGGCCGTGCACGCGGCGACCCGGGACGGCAAGGCCTACGGCTTCGCCTTCGACGACGTCGCCGACTTCGCCTCCTACATCCAGGACACCGCACCCACCGGGGTCCGGCTGACCCTGACGCCGTTCTAACGGACCTCGCGCACGCTGAACCCCACCAGGCGGCGCTCGTGTCGACGGGGGCGACGGGCTACGTCCGCCGCGCGAAGCCGAAGAGGTAGGTGGCCGCGAAGCCCACCGCGTACCCCGTCAGCAGCCCGCCCCCGTAGATCGCCGCCGTCACCCCCGGCCCCCTGTTCCCCGCCAGCAGCGGAAACAGCGCCCAGCCGGACGGTCCGATCGCCGTCGCCCCCACCTTGTAGCCGAGCATCGCGAAGCCGCCGACGAACGCTCCGCCCGCCGCCCCGCCCACACACGCCGTGAGGAACGGGCGGCCGAGCGGCAGCGACACCCCGTAGATCAGGGGTTCGCCCACGCCGAGCAGGCCCGCCGGGAGGGCCGAGCGGATCGTCGTACGCAGGGAGAGGTCGTGGCGGAGGCGGACGTAGACCGCCAGGGCCGCGCCCACCTGGCCCGCGCCCGCCATCGCCAGGAGGGGGAGCAGGACCGTGGAGCCCTGCTGTTCGATGAGGGTGGTGTGGATCGGGATCAGGGCCTGGTGCAGGCCGAGCATCACCAGGGGGAGGAACAGGCCGCCGAGCGCCAGGCCCGCGAGAGCGCCCGTCGTCGACAGCAGCCAGTTCGCCGTCGCGCCGAGGGCGCTCGCCGCCGCTCCGGCCGCGTACATCAGGACGTACAGCGTCACCAGGCCGGGGACCAGGACCGTGAGCGTCGGGGTCAGCAGGACGTCCAGGGTGGCCGGGACCCAGGTGCGGCACCACTTCTCGACGTACGTCGCCAGGAGCGCGGCGGCCAGGGCGCCCAGCACGCCGCCCTGGCCCGGGGAGAGCGCCGTCCCGAGCACCGTGACCTTGGCGACCCCCGGGTACACCACGACCGCCGCCACCGCCCCGCCCAGCACCGGAGTGCCGCCGAACTCCTTCGCCGTGTTGTGGCCCACGAAGACCGCGATCAGGGCCATGAAGGCGGAGGACAGGGCGGTGAGGGCGGGGGTGAGGGACGGCAGCAGGCGCAGGTTCAGGAGCAGGCCGGCCGCGCCCGCGATGACGCCGCAGCCGATGAGGGCCGGGATCAGCGGGACGAAGACGTTCGCCACGCGGCGCAGGAGGATCTTGCCGGGCGTGGCGTTGCGCCGCCGCCGGGCCTCCTGCAACGCTGCCGCCCGGGCAGCCGGCTCTCCGGCCGACGCGGCTTCCCGGGGGGCCGGTCCCTCGGCGCTCGTGCGGAGGAGGGCCTCGAACTCCGCCGTGACCTGTGCGGCCCTCCCCGGTCCCAGCACGATCTGGTACGTGTCGTCGTCCACCACCCCCAGCACCGCGGGAAGCGCGCGCAGGGCTCCCTCGTCCACGAGGGAGCGGTCGGCCAGGCCCAGCCGCAGCCGGGTCATGCAGTGGGCGACGGAGGTGACGTTCGCGGGGCCGCCGACCAGGGGGAGCAGGGCGGCGGCCGTGGCGGCGTATGAGGTACTGGGCACGGGTCGAGGGTGCGGCCCCCGGGCGGTACCGGGGTGGGCGCCGCGCGGAGACCTCCGCCGCACTCCACCGAAAGGCGGCTCAGCCGGCCGACTTCTCCAGCGCCGCGCGCAGATGCCCTCCGCTCTCGGTGAGGAGACGTTTCGCCGTCGGGCCGTCCACGCCGCCCAGGATGGTGAGGATCGCGTCCTTGACCTCGCCGTCCGTGGTCGCGAGAGCACGCTCGATCTCCTCGTCGCTCGCGCCCGTCGCCAGCGCCACGATGCGGTGGGAGCGGGCGCGCAGCTTGTCGTTGGAGGCGCGGACGTCGACCATCAGGTTCCCGTACGTCTTGCCGAGGCGGATCATCGTGATCGTCGAGAGCATGTTGAGGACCAGCTTCTGCGCCGTGCCCGCCTTCAGCCGTGTCGAGCCGGTCAGCAGTTCGGGGCCGACGACGATCTCGATGCCGTGGTCGGCGGCCGCCGCGAGCGCGCTGTCCGCGTTGCAGGACAGGCCGACCGTCAGCGCCCCGCGCGCCCGGGCGTGCTCCACCGCGCCGACCGCGTAGGGCGTGCGCCCCGACGCCGAGACGCCCACCACCGTGTCACGCTCCGTCAGCGTCAGCGCGTCGAGGTCCTCGGCCGCCAGCTCCCGGGAGTCCTCGGCGCCCTCGACCGACGTCACCATGGCGCCGGGGCCGCCCGCGATCAGGCCCACGACCTGGGAGGGGTCCGTGTCGAAGGTCGGCGGGCACTCGGACGCGTCCAGGACGCCGAGCCGCCCGGCGGTTCCGGCGCCCGCGTAGACGAGCCGGCCGCCGCGGGCCATCCGCTCGGCGATGGCGTCGATCGCGGCGGCGATCTGCGGCAGCCGCGCGGCGACCGCGGCCGGCACGGTCGCGTCCTCGCCGTTCATGAGCCTCGCGATCTCCAGCGTCGGCAGCCGGTCGATCTCCGCCAGCTCGGGCCGGAACGCCTCGGTGGTCAGCGTCTCCAGCTCGGCGCGGAGATCGCGGGGGTCGGACGTGGAGGTCATGGGGTGGCTCGTTTCCGGTGCGGCACTGTTCTGGGAGGAGGAGGGGAGACGGCTAGCGCTTCGTTCCGCCCCGTGGGCGGTGACGGTGCGCCAACGCCTCGTACGAGGCGGCCAGCGCCGGTGCCGCCGTCTCGTACGTCCGTTGCGCCACCCCCACGAACAGGCAGTCCACCACCAGCAGTTGGCCCGTGCGGGACGACATCGCGGCCGG
This sequence comes from Streptomyces sp. NPDC028331, assembly GCF_055565775.1. Taxonomy (NCBI): domain Bacteria; kingdom Bacillati; phylum Actinomycetota; class Actinomycetes; order Kitasatosporales; family Streptomycetaceae; genus Streptomyces; species Streptomyces sp. NPDC028331. The sequence continues at coordinate 147,907 of NZ_JBVHTR010000016.1, forward strand.
TCGCAGCTCGCTCTCGCGGGCGGTGGAGGTGGTCAGGACGTGGTCGGCGTACTGCGAGACCGGCCCGTGCGGGCGCCCGGTGATCGCGACGGTGGTCGCGCCGTGCTCGAAGGCGACCCGCAGCGGCTCGATGACGTCGCCGGTGGAGCCGGAGTGCGTGATCGCGACCGCGACGTCCTTGGGGCGGAGCTGCACGGCGTTGGTGACGGCGAGGTGCGGGTCGCTGTGCGCATGGGCTATGAGCCCTATCCGCAGCAGCTTCTGCACCAGGTCCTGGGCGACGAGCCCGGAGGCCCCGATGCCGTACACGTCGACGCGGCGGGCGGCGGCGAGCGCGGTGACGGCGGCGCCGAGCTGCACGGTGTCGAGCCCGGCCGCCGTGTCGGCGAGGGTCTGCTGTTCGTCGTGGGCGAGCTTGGCGACGACGTCCGCGATGGGATCGTCCACCGCGATGTCCGCGGTCACGGACGGGGCGCGGCCGGACTGCTGTTGGGCGGCCAGGCCGGCGAGGGCGAGCCGCAGGTCCCGGTAGCCGGGGTAGCCGAGCAGGCGGGCCGTGCGGACGACGGTGGCCTCGCTGGTGCCGGTCCGTTCGGCGAGGCCGGTGACCGTGAGCGCCGCGCAGCCCGCCGGGTCCCCGGCGACGGCCTCGGCGACGCGCTGCATCGACCGGGTCATGGTCGGCGCGAGGGTGCGCACCTTGGCGGCGAGCGCGGCGGGGGCGGGTGGCACCTCCGAGCCCGTCGGCCCGGCGAAGATTTCCTTCACGTCGCGGGTCACATGTGAAAGCTATTTTCGATTCGGCCGTCCGGTCAAGAGTGCGCACAATAGGGGCATGGATCCCATCAGTCCCCTGGAGCAGGCCCTGCACGCGGCGCGCGCCCTGGTGCTCGCGGACCTGATCGCGGGCGAGGTCGCCCAGGCGGACGTGGTCTCGCTGGTCGAGGACTCCGTGGCCCAGCGGCGATGGTGGGTCGAGCAGTGGCCGGACGGCGCCGACTATGTGGCGGGTCTGGTCGCGCAGGACGTCCAGGACGCGCTCCTGGAGCGGTACGGCCGCTGGCCGTTGTGCCCGGTCTGCGGCTCGGGCGACCCGCACGCCCTGGACGTCGAGCCGGAACTGGGGCCCAACCCGCACTGGGTGTGCCCCAAGGCCGGGGTGAAGGTCGCGGCGCTGGGGTCGCTGGGCAGGGCGACCGGCGGAATGGCGTCCTCGTGACGGTCTACGTCGACCCGCCCGCCTGGCCGGGGCACGGCCGCCTGTGGTCCCATCTGATCAGCGACGTCTCGTACGACGAACTGCACGCGTTCGCCGAGAAGCTGGGCGTACCGCGCCGGGCCTTCGAACGCGACCACTACGACCTGCCGTCGGGCCGCTACGCCGACGCGGTGGCCGCCGGTGCGGTGGAGGTCTCCAGCCGCGAGGTGGTCCGGCTGCTGCACGCGTCCGGACTGCGCCGGCGCAAGGGGCACGAGCCGGGGCTCAGCGGTGCAGCACGTACGCGTACGTCTCCTCGTCCTCACTCACCCGGGTGAAGCCGGCCCGGGTTATGACGCCCTGCGACGGGGTGTTCGTCCGCTCGATGGTGGCGAACAGGGTGCCGACGTCGTCCCTGGCCAGCGCCCACGCGGACAGCGCGCGCAACGCCTCGGTGGCGTAGCCGTGGCCGCGGGCGCCCTCGACCAGGTCGTAGCCGACCTCCGCGCGCCCCTCCTCGTCCGGGGCTCCGTGGAAGCCCATGCTCCCGATCGCGCGCCCGTCGTCTTTCCGGACGAGCACGAAGACACCCCACTCCGGCCGGTGCACCCCCGCCTCGTACGCCTTCACGAGCATCCCGGCGGCTTCCCGCGTGCCGTCGAAGGGCGCGCCGTCGAGCCATTCGAAGCCTCCGGTGCCGCCCAGGCGCAGATCGGTGGCGGCCGCCGGGGTGACGCCCTGAAGGGTGAGCCGCTCGGTGGGGACGACGATGTTGTTGGTCCAGCGCCACTCGGTGACCGGCTCACGCCCCGGCAGGTCGCCGCGGCCCGTGGCCCACAGGAGCGTCGGCCAGGGCTCGGGGCCGGGCCGTACGTGCGGGAACAGCCGCATGAGCAGGTCCTCGCACAGCTCGTCGGGCGGCGCGTAGGCGAGCCCGAGGCCCTCGGCGATGTCGTGGGTGTGCAGCACGACCTCGGCGATGCCCATCGCCGCGAATCCCTCGCGGTCCGCGCTGCGGAACGGGTACGGGTGGAAGGCGCGCACCTCGCGGGGCGTGGTGGCGACGGCGGCGGCGAGCAGCGCACCCGTCGTCTCGATCACCTGCAGCAGGCCGGAGTTGTCCGTGCCCTCCTCAAGGGTGATGTCGAAGGGAACGTAGTCGTCCTGCGCACGCCCCGCCAACTGCCCGGCGTAGGCGATGAGATCGCTGGTGATGTGCTCGACGGTGGCCCGGCAGCTCCACTCCAGCCGCCCCGCCCGCACCCCGTCCCAGTCCCGCTCCGCGGCCGTCCGCAGCAACTCCACGGCCCCCGCGACGGCTTCCGTCACCCGTTCCCCGCCCATGCTTCGCATTCCGGTCAGCATAGGTGTTCGTGCCCGGGCCCGCCCCGGAATAGTCCGTTGCCCGCCACGCCGGACGGAGGGGTGTTCTCCGTCCCGGGACGGCCGGACGGGATCAGCGGCGGGTGAACCATGTCTCGGCGTCGTGCCGGAAGCCGAGTTCCGTTGCCCTGGCGGCCACCTGGCGGAAGGGGCGCTGCACCATGATGGCGGCGGCGGCGATCTCGGCCAGTTTGACGGTGCGGCCCTTCCCGTGGACGGAGTCGCCGCCTGGACCGGCGGGGGCGAAGGAACGCATCAGGACAAGGTCGTAGGCAGGATCATCGTCGCACTTCGCCACCTGATCCAGCCCCTTCAGCACGGCTCTGAGCGAAGCGACGGAGACATCGGCCAGGGTGGCGGCGACGCGGAGGCGGGTGGCGATGACGGAGGGCAGCCCGGACCGGTCCTGGTTCCCCGGCACGGTCCTCGCCGCCAGGCCGCGCAAGGAGCCCCCGGGACCGCCGGCTCCGTCGCGCGGCACGTCGAAGAGCGCGAGTGCCCGGACCGCATCGCGAGGCGAAGGGCCTTCCGGTGACCGCTCATAGGTCTGCAGGGTGGGAGTGGGGCCGTTGAAGTCGCGCAGCGCCGGGCGCCAGGCCGATCGCCCGGTCGCGAAGACGTCCCGTACCGCCGACGACACGGAGAAGCCCAGCCTGACCAGCCGCTCCGTCGCGGCCTTCGGCCGGAGGTTCTCATGCCCGGCCGCACGCCGGATCTCGTCCGGGGTCGCCTTGGACGCTCGAGCACGTGACGTCGGCAGGGCCGCGGACTGGTTGAGCAGTGCCCAGGCGAGGTTCCGGTCCGTGGAGTCGATGTCGCCCGGGTCGAGGAGGCAACCCGGGACTCGATCGGGGAGCACATAACCCAGCTCGTGCAGGCGCGCGGCTGCGGCGGCAGGGTCTTCTTGGACGTAGAGGTGCGCGAGGGGCACGCATGCGCCCGGTGGGAGGAGGGCTTCCGGGAGGATTTTCCTCCTGTCCAGCGAGAGCAGGGGCAGGTCCTCGGCGGTTGCCGCCGCGAGCCTGCCGAGAGGCACCACGTCGTAGCCCAGCCGGTTCAGTCGTTCGGCGACCTCGCCGACGCCGCATCGCATCCGTGCCGCCGTGACGAGCGCCTCTTGCGCCGACACCGGCCGGTGGTCGGGCCGCCAGAAGGGGAGCGTGTCGAACTCCACGAGCCCCACGGGCTCGCTGTCCTCCGGGTAGGAGAGGCCCTGGGCACCGACGCCGTGCCGCCGTCTGCGGGCGAACCGCGCACTGACGCTGGACAGGTAATCGTCCCAGCTGTCCCTGTCCTGAAGCCCGCCGAGGGACAGCAGCTCCATGTCGGACGGTCTGGCGATGGGGAGGGGATCGGTCGCCTGCTCCGGATGCAGCGCGCGCAGCCGCCACCGGACGACGGGTTCCGGCATGCAGAGAATCATCAGGGCGGCGACGATGTCGTGATGGCTGCCGGCCCACGGGCAGGTGCCGGTGACGGCCGGGAGCAGCAGGAGGTCGGCGGGGAAGTACCCGGTTCTGCGTGGGTCGAGTGTCCAGTCCTGGCACTTCCAGAAGATGCCCTTCCGCGATGCCCGGTCGGTGATCTCGTCGGCCAGGACGGAGTCCTCGTCGTGCACGCGCTGCAGCCACGAAGGAGTGAGGAAAGCCGGGTGGTCGACCAAGTCGTCGACGGCGGCCACGCACCGGTCGTGCACCAGCTTCTCGTCGTAATGCAGGAGGCTCTTGCGGTCGACCGAAAGCGTCGCCTGCTCCGCGTGGAGGTTGACCACTCTTCCGAACAGGTTCTTGTCGGCGGAGATGCCGTCCACGAGCACGGGCACCTCGCCCCGGGCCCACCACATGCCCTGCCCGGCGGCCTCGACCGTTTCCGTCCGTGCCGTGCGGGTGAACAAGCCACGCGTTGAGGCGACGGTCCAGGAAGAGCTCTGTCTGCTCCAGACGTAGGGGGTGGGGTCCGACGTGAGGTCGAAGGTGCGGCGTGAACCGCGTTGCGGGGGGTCGGAGGACCACTGCCATGGTCGGAGGTCCCGCACCTTGTCGTCCGCCAGCACTCCCGGCGCCCATTGGCGGATCTGTCGCCCGTCGTGGGCCTCTACCCGATACGGAGACACCCACAGGTATTTGTGCAGCTCCTCCCCACTGGACGGCAGCTCCCGTCCCGCGCTCCCGTAGAGCCGGACGGTCGTCCCCGCGTCGGTTCCGGGACCCAGATCCTCCACCCGGAACAGGTTCCCCGGCCCGGCGATCGTCACCTTCAGCACCCTGCCCGGCCGCCCCGCACGGTCCAACCGGCATGTCGTGACGGTGATCTCGTCGGCGATCATGAAGTAGCTCAGGACGCCGAGCCCGAATCGGCTCACCGGATGCAGCTCGATCGGCGGATCGAGGGACGCCCACAGCGCCGCCTCCTCCGTGTACTCCGGGAGATCGACGAAACGGGAGCCGCCGCGGGAGAAGGAGCGGCTGAGTTCCGTGTAGCCCATTCCGATGCCGTTGTCGGAGCATTCGAGGTATGGGCGGTCGGCGTCGTCGGTCCCCTCGGTGAAGAGGACCCTGCCCTGCCAGTCGACGTCCGTCCCGGTACGCCGCAGGTACTCCGTACGAGCGGACCGGTACCGCAACGCGTCCAATGCGTTCTGGTACAGCTCCCGGATCGCCAGCCCCCGCTCGCCGTAGAGCTGTTCGCCCATGAGGAGTTCCTGGACGCGGTCGTCGGCGAGTCGGAACCTGATTCCGGCGGAGAGTTCCGCCGGGGTCGCGGCGCTGAGGCGCACCAGTTGGGCGTCCGCGTACGCGGGCAGCGAGGCCAGCGGAGCCAGGGAGCCGCCGTCGCGCCATGACTGCTTGTGGATGTCGCGCAGCAGGGCGTCGACGGTCTCGGAGTGGTGGCGGAGGGCCAGTTCGACGGCCGGGTGCTCGCACAGGGCGCTGAGCGACCGGCCGGCGCCGGAGGCCAGCCAGTGCGATCGGCGGACGGTCGTGCGCAGCGCCTTCAGTGAGACACCGTCGGAGATGCCGAGATGCTCCACGAGGACCTCGGGCAGGTCGGCCGGGTCGATGGCCAAGGCGTGGGCGGCCTTGAAGAGCGCGGAGACCAACCGCTCGCGGACCGTGTGTTCGTAGGGCGTACCGGCGGCGACGGGGCGCTCGTCGACGAGGGCGGTGTTGCGGGCGGTGCCCGGTGCCGCGCCCGGCGCGACGCGCTGTTCCCTGAGGTGGGACAGCAGACGTGAGGCAGACAGTTCCGCACTGGTCCAGTAGGGCAGGGACGCGACGTCGGCGCACGTCAGGAAGGTGGGCGTGAATGCCTCCGGCTGCTGGACGAGCCAGCGGTGAAGGCCCCACCAGCGGATGTCCCGCGCGGCTTGCGACGAGCCTTGGTCCAGGGTGCGCAGTCGGCGGTCCAGGCGGGAGAACTCCTGGAGGAACTGGCTGAGTTCGTCATCGGCGAGTCCCCGTCGGGCCGCGTGCGAGGCCCAGTGCGCCTGCGCGGCGTAGGGCAGCAGCGACAGCAGGGCCGCCTCGGTCGGGGACAGCCGCGTCCCGGCGGTCAGCCGCAGCAGCAGGAACCCCATGCGCTCCGTCGTGCGCTGTGCCAGCTCCCGGTCGTACCAGGGGTCCTCGGCCAGTGACCTCTCTGCCGCGGTTCGGAGTGCGGCGAAGTGGGCGGCGAGACGTTCGGCGACGTCCTTCAGCAACGTGACGGCCGTCGCCTGGGCGGGGTCGGTGAGCTTCCAGGCCACGTGCTGAACGACCGCCTCGGCCCAGGTCAGTTCCGCGCCGGTCGCCGGCGCGGTTCCCTCCAGCGGAGGGAAGATCACGAAGTCGTCCTGGTCGTCCTCGGTGAGGATGCGGACACGCTGCGGGCGTCCCGGTTTGCCGTAGGCGGTGTGGAGCGCGTTGATGCGGCTCTGGGCCGCGCTCCGGAGCTCGCGCAGACTGCTCACCGGCCCGCCGAGCAGCTCGCTGACCGCCCGGGAGAAGAGACTGAAGGACTCCCGCGGCCCGGTGCCCACCTCACAGCCGTCCCGGACGCTCTCGGTGTCCCGCACGAAGCGGGCCACTTCCGCCTGTGAGCACGCGTACACGTACGCCACCTTGCGGCGCAGCGTGGCGGCGACCCGCCGGTCGCTCCAGGCCGCGGTGCCCATGGTGTCACCCATGGTGTCGCGCTGGATGCCCTCGCGGCAGGCGTCGATCAGGAAGACCACCTGGTCGGCGCTGCTGTTCTCCAGCTCGTCCCGCCAGTCGATCTCGACGCAGCCGCTGGTGAACGTGGACAGCTCGGGCCGGATGTCCTGGGGCACCAGATAGTCCTTGCCCTCGGAGTGGACGCCATGGCCGCTGAGCATGATGAGTAGCCGGTCGCCGCGCTTGGCGCCGGCGAGGAAGCCTGCCACCTCGCCGTTGATCACATTGGGCGTGAACCACGGGGCCCGGACCAGATGCACCTGGTGGAAACCGCGCTTGGCGAGTGCCGCCCCCATGAGCTCCAAGTCCTCCGGAATGAAGGGCAGGGAGCTGATACCAGGGGCTTCGTACTGTGCGACCCCGATGAGCAGGGCCTTGTAGCGCACCACCGCGGCACCGCTGTCAGGACGGTCGCCTGAACACGAGTGTCAGGCCGCGGGTGCCCTGAATCTGCCCGGTGCCGATGAGCTGGATGCCACCGCCGGCGGTGACCTGGAAGGACAGCTGGGCCTCGGCCAGCGGGAGAGTGCCGCCGCGCGCCGCGGCATCCGCGAAGAGCTGCTGCAGGGCGTCGACGGTGTCGGCGAGGTTCTTGCGCAGCGGGCCCAGCGGGACGGACCTGAGGACCGGTTCGCCGTCCCCGCGCCCCCGCCCGCCGAAGAGTCCCATCGTGTCGTCGCCGGAGCCGTCGCCGCCCCCGCTCTCCTCGGTCACCGTGACCCAGAACGGAAGGCTCGGCTCACCGAGCTCGTTCGCGTGCTCCATCCCCCAGCCCTTCCCCCGTAACACTGACGTGTCACCAACCTTAGACGCGTGGGAGGGAGTTGAGGAGACGGACCAGAAATGTTTCCAGGGTGACCGCGCTAGGCGCCGAGCAGATCCAGCTCCGACCGCACGTTGTAGCGGGCCGTCGCCTCCCACCTCTCCTGCCCGTACGGGGTGCGGAACAGCCGTGGCAGGCCGAGGAGCCGGCGCAGAACCTCCGCGCGGCCCTCGCGGAACGCCTCGGTCGGCACGAAGTGGTACTCCTCGCGGACGGCCGCGGTGTAGGCGGCGTACGCCGACGGGGGCGAGGCGAGGATCGCGAGGTCCGCGTCGCACAGGACCTGGCCGTTGCGGTCGTCGTCGGCGGGGTCGTGGGTGACGGTGAGGCGCACCAGCCGGGCGACCTCGGCGGTCCGCTCCTCGGGCACCTCTGCCTCGGTCAGCGCGCGCTCGGCGAGACGCGCCGACCGCTCCTCGTTCTCCGACCGCTCCGGCAGGTACACGGCGTCGTGGAACCAGCCCGCGAGGCGCACCGCGTCCGGGTCGTCCGCGTACTCCTGGAGCACGTCGACGCGCTCCAGGACCGCCGCCAGGTGCTCCACCGTGTGGTACCGGCGCTGCGGCTCCGACCAGCGGCGCAGCAGGTTGTCGGCGTACGGCGCGGGATCGGGCCCGGCGGCGCCGCCGCGCACCGCGAGCAGGGTGCGCCGCCAGTTCTCACGCAACGCGTCGAGGTCGGTCATGGGGGCATTCTCCCGTGTTCACCTCGGGGCACCTAGCGTGGGGCGTATGACGACCGCAGATCTGCACGACGACGTACGAGACCCGGAACTGCCCGGTCTGCTGCTGACCGCCGAGCGCGACGCGCTGATCCCGCTGCTGCGCTCCCGCGCGGACGCGGACTTCGCGCTGCCGACCGCCGCGTGTCCGGGCTGGACCGTGCGGCATGTCCTCGCACACTGCTCGGCGGCCCTGACCCGGGTGGTGGAGAACCGTTTCGAAAAGGGCGTGTTCAGCCCCGAGTCGAACGACCGTGACATCGCCGAGCGCGCCGACTGGACCAACGCCCAGGTCGTGGACGAGCTTGAGCGCGGCATGACCGAGGCGGGCCCCGTGATCGCGAAGGCGGGCGGGGTGCTCGACAGGATCGCGCTCGGGGAGTGGGTGCACGGCGGGGACGTACGGGAGGCGTTCGGCGAGCCGGGGGCGTACGCGGGCGCCGGACTGCCGTACGCGCTCACCCTGCTCGCCCGCATCTCCCGGGAGCGGGGGCGCGTCCCGCTGCACGCGGACCTCGACGACCTCGACGAGCCGCTGCTCCTGGGCGACGCGAACGGGGAGCATCCGCCGGCCCGGTTCATCGGCGACGCCGCCACGCTGGTGCGGCTCTACTCCGGCCGGCCGCTGACGGCGGCGTCCTATGAGCTGGTCGGCGTGGAGAAAGGGGAGTTGAACCTCTTCGGCTAGGTGGTCCTGGGAAGGAACTCGGGGCTGGGCCGCCGGATCGGATCACCGAACCACCCTTCGGCCTCGTGGCGGAGGCCCAGCCCCGTTGCGGCGGCGACGACCTCGTGAAAGGGGCGGCGCGTGATCAGGGCGGCGGAGGCGATCTCGGCGAGACGGACGGTGTTTCCCGAGAGGCGGCGGCCGAGCACGGGCGGCTGGCCTTCGAAGTGACGAAGCAGGATCTGCTCGTAAGCGGGTTCCTTGTCGGTGACGGGGTCCCGGCCCAGTCTCCTGAGAGCCGCCTTGATGGTGCGCTGCGGGAACCCGGTGAGTTCTGCCGCGATGCGCACGGCCGTCGGCGTCATGGCGACTTCAGGCATCTGCCTGGCCGCATTCCTGAGTTCCTCGCGCTTGAGGCCCAATCCGATCTCGAACCCGAGGTCCTTCAGGGCCGTGACTTCTTCACTGCCGTACGGCACAGTCCTAATGCCTGGCTCGAACGTCTCCCGAATCTCCTGGTACGGAATCATCCTGGACCTACGGTGGGTGATGCCCGTGCGGGCCACTCGCCTGTGCGCGGAGACCGACGTACGCCCGGTGAGGTCGTCCGGCACGGTGAACCCCAACCGCCCCAACTCCTCGGCGACCTCGCGCGGGTCCCGCTCGGTGCGTGCGGCGGCGCACAAGAGCTGTTCTTTCGTGATCGCTGTCGGGACTTCCTGTGCGGAAGACAGTGCATGGGGGTGCAGCATGAGCGACCGGGCGAGTTCCCGGTGAGCGGGGGTGATATCCGGCCAGCGAGCCAGAATGGTGTCGAAATCCTGGGGAACCCGGAAATTCAGCTCCCTCAGGCGCCGGGCTGCCGCGGCGGGATCTCTCTGGTAGAGCAGGTGAGCCAGCGGCACAACGCTTTCGGTGGTGAGCCGTAGGGGCTGCTCAGCGGGCAGGACCTTGGTTTCGTGGGGCGGCGCAGGCTGCTGCACCGTGGTGAGGGAGATATCGGCGGCGGAACCCGTTGGCTCGTCGACCTGGTAGCCGATGCCCCGCAGCCGTTCTGCCGCGAGGGCCGGCGAAACGCCCAGGTGATGGGCGGCTTCGGTGACCTCATCCGCCAGCACGGGCCGGTGTGCGGGGCGCCATGGGAACAGGCTTCCGAGCGCGCGGACGACCTGTTCCTGCAACTCGTCCCTGTTGTACGCGGGCCATGCCCTGAAGGGGGTGCGAGGGTTCCGTTGCAACTTGTCGCGCAGGACGGTGTCGGCCTCCTCGAGCAGTCTCTCCCAGTCTTCGACGGTGTACGCCGCATGTGCACTGAGCAATCTCATGTCCGACGGCAGAGCGGCGGATTCCCAGGGCTGGGCCGGCAGGCCGAGCAGGGCGCGCAGCCGCCAGCGGACCACGGGCTCGGGCATGAGCAGGACCAGCAGGCCGGCCACTTGGTCGTGGTGCGTGGGCGTTCCGGTGAACCTGCCGGTAGCAGCCGGAAGCAGCAGCAGGTCGGGCGGGAACAGGCCGAGGCGTTCGGCGTCCAGCGTCCAGCCGCCGGAGGACCAGACCATGCCCGCGGAGGCCGCCCGGGCTGTGGCGGCCTCGGCCAGGACCGGGTCCTCCCGGTACAGACGGCACAGCCATGGCGGAGAGATGATGTCCGGGTGTTCGACCAAAGCGTCGAGGGCGGCCATACAGCGCTCGTGCACCAGATCCTCGTCGTAGGAGAGGATCTTCTTGCGGTCCACGGAGAGCGTCGCCTGTTCGGATCCGTGGAGATCGACCGCCCGACCGAACAGTTGCCGGTCGGCGGCGATACCGTCCACCAGGACAGCACCGCTGTCACTCGTCCACCAGACGTCGTGCGGGGGTGCGGCATGGGCCACGCGCGGGAGCGGCAGCGGCGCGTCCTGCTTCTGGGTCTCCGGGAGCGGGACGCCGGCCAGGTGCGTGGACCAGAGATAGGGCGTGGGCTCGCTGGAGACCTCCCAGTCGGACTGCGGCCGGTCATCGGGGTCCCCCGCCGGCGCCCGCCCGGGAAGCCCCGTGGCCGCCAGCACTCCGGGCTGCCGCACCCATAGTTCCGCCCCATCCGGCGCGGTGACCCGGAAGGGCGAGACCCACAGGTACTTGCCCAGCTCGTCTGCGCTCGACGGCACTCCCCGCTCGGGCGCGGAGATGAGCCGCACTCTGGTACCCGCGTCGGCGCCGGGCCCCTCGTCCTCGACCCGGAACAGGTTGCCCGGCCCCGCGATGGTCACCTTGAGCAGGCGCCCGGGACGTCCGTCCCGGTCCAGGCGGCAGGTCCACACCATGAGTTCGTCGGCGATCATGAAATAGCTGAGCACGCCGAGCCCGAAGCGGCTCACCGGGTGCAGTTCCACCGGTGGATCGAGTGCCGCCCACAACACGCCCTCCTCCAGATACTCGGGGAGGTCCACGAAACGGGCACCGCCCTGGGAGAAGGAGCGGCTGAGTTCCGTGACGCCCATGCCGATGCCGTTGTCCTCGCACTCCAGGTACGGGCGGCCGCGTTCGTCCGTGCCCTGCCGGAAGGTGACCTCGCCCTGCCACTCGGGCAGCCGCACCCCCGTGCGGCGCAGGTACGCGGTGCGTGCGGCGCGGTAGCGCAGGGCGTCCAGCCCGTTCTGATAGAGCTCCCGCACCGCCAGCGCACGGTCGCCGTACAGTTGTTCGCCCATCAGGAGTTCCTGTACCCGGTCGTCCGCGAGACGGAAGCGGATACCGGTGCTCAGGTTGGGCGGGGTGGCGCCACTGGGCTTGACGTGCTGCGCGTTCGCGTACGCGGGCAGGCCGCTGAGCGGGGCGAGTGAACTGCCCTTCGCCGCCGCCGAGTGGTTGATGTCGCGCAGCAGTGCGTCGACGGACTCGACGTGCTGCTTCAACGCCAACTCCACGGCCGGGTGCTGGCACAGCGCGCTCAGGGAGCGCCCGGTGCCCGAGGCCTGCCAGTGGGACTGACGGATGGTGGTGCGCAGGGCATCGAGCGAGACACTGTCGGAGATGCCGAGGTGTTCCACCAGCACCTCGGGCAGGTCGGCCGGGTCGATGGCGAGCGCGTGTGCGGCCTTGAGCAGGGTGGAGACCAGGCGTTCGCGCACCGTGTGTTCGTGGGCGGTGCTGGGTGCGACCTCGTGCTCTTCGGCGAGCTCGGTCGTTCGCGTGGTACCGGGGACGGCGGCGGGGGCGATGCGCTGTTCCTTGAGGTAGCGCAGCAGCCGCGCGGAGGAGAGCTCGCGGCGTATCCATGAGTAGGAGGCGGGCAGTTCGTCGGCCCAGGTCTCCTTTTCGTCACCGCCGCTGCCGTCGTCCGGGGGGTCGGGCGCGTAGGTTTCGGGCTGCTGGGCCAGCCAGCGGTGGTAGCCCCACCAGTTGATGTCCCGTAGCGCGTCGGCCTGCGCTTGTTTGAGGTTCCGCAGGCGGCGGCCGATGCGTGGGAAAAGCTTCAGAAAGGTGCCGAGTTCGTCTGCCGACAGCCTCCGCCCGGCCGCCTGCCGGGCCCAATGGGCCTGTGCTGCGAAGGGCAGCACCGCGAGCAGCGCCGCCTCGGTGGGGGACAGGGACGTGTCCGCCATGCGCTGTACCAGGAAGCCGACGCGTTCGGTCGTACGCTCGGCGAGTGTCGGGTCGTACCAGGGGTCGTCCGCCAGGGCGCGCTCCGCTGTGGTGCACGAACGGGCGAGTTCGGCCGCGAGTCGACGGCAGGCCTCCTTGAGCTGGGCGACATCGTCCGTCTGGTCCGGTGCCGTCAGCTTCCAGGCCAGATGGGTCGTGATCCGCTCGGTCCAGACCCGCTCGGTGACCTGGAGCCGGGACGACGGCAGCTCCGCGGGCGGGAAGACGGTGAACTCCGCCTCGTGCTGCTCGGTGAGCACCCGCACACGCTGGGCCGGCTTCGGCTTGCCGTACGCCGCGTGCAGTGCGTCGATGCGCTGCTGGGCCGCGGCCCGGAAGCCGTCCAGCGCCGAGAAGTCCTCGGAGACCGGGAGGTGCCCGCCGAGCAGGTCGGAGACGGCGCGCGAGAACAGGCTGAACGACTCCCCCGGCTCGGTGCCCACGTCGTGGCCCGGGTGCGGTGCATCGTTCGGCCGGACGAAACGGGCGTACTGCCCTTGCGAGCACGCGTATACGTAGGCGACCTTGCGGCGCAGCGCGGCGGCGGCCTTCCGGCTGCCCCAGGCGGCGGTGGTGGCCTTGGTGTCGCGTTGGATGCCCTCCCGGCACGCGTCGATCAGGAAGATCACCTGCTCGGCCGGGCACTCCTCGAGCTCTTCCGCCCAGCCGATCTCGACACAGCCCTTCGCGAAGGTGAAAAGCTCCGGCTGGATGTCTTCGGGGACCAGGTAGTCCCGGCCGTTGTAGTGCACCCCGTGGCCGCTGAGGACGATGACGAGCCGGTCGCCGGGCCGGGCGGCGCCGAGGAAACGGGTCACCTCGCCGTTGATCTCATTGGGAGTGGCATACGGGAACTGCGCGACGTTGGCCTGGTGGAACCCGCGTCTGACGAAAGCGGCGGCCATCCGTTCCAGGTCGTCCGGCACGAACGGCAGCGGCTCGATGCCCGGGGTCCCGTAGTTGGATGCGCCGATCAGCAGCGCCTTGTAACGCGCCTCGCTCTCCACCACCTGACGGCGCTCCTTCAGGAGGGCCTCGTGACAACGAGCGTGAGTCCAGGTGTTCCTCGTACCCCAGTCATGCCCTGTCCCCCTTCGGCGCATCAGGTGTTTCAACTCTATTCGGCCCGGGGCGTTCCGGGGTGATGGTCCTGATAGTTGCGCCGGGGGGGGGAGAGGGTGATCGGCGGACGGGGCCCCGGGCCTCGCGCGGGGTGGCATATTGGACTAGACCTGTGATGTCCTAGTGCCGTGAACGCGCAGGGCAGCGATCTTTGGTCGCCTGACGAAGTGGGGTCTCATGAGCGAGCGTGCAGTCCTTGAGGTGATCGCCCTGGACGCCGAGGACGCGGTCGCCGCCCAGGCCGGAGGTGCGGACCGCCTCGAGGTGGTCGCCGACATGGCCTCCGACGGGCTCACCCCGCCGGTGGCGGCCTTCGCCGGGATCCGCGCCGCCGTCGACATCTCGCTGCGCGTGATGCTCCGCCTCGGGGACGGGTTCGCGGCCGGTGACGTCGAGGCGCTCGTGCGGGCGGCGCGGGAGCTGCGTGCGGCCGGTGCCGAGGAGTTCGTGCTCGGCTTCCTCGGCGAGGACGGCGGGCCCGACCTCCAGGCCGTGGAGCGGCTGGCCGGGGAGCTGGACGGCTGCCGCTGGACCTTCCACCGCGCGATCGACCGCGCGGCCGACCGCGACGCCCTGCGCAAGCAGCTCGCCGAGGCGCCCGGCCTGGACACCTACCTCACGGCGGGCTCGCCGGACGGCGTGGACGACGGCCTGCCCACCCTCGTCGCCGAGGCCGCCCGGCGCGGCGAGCCCGGCTACACCCAGCGCCTCATGGCCGGCGGCGGCCTCCGTCTGGACCACGTCCCGCGGCTGCGCACGGCGGGCGTCGACGCCTTCCACATCGGCGCGGCGGCCCGCACGGGCGGCTGGACGACACCGGTGTCGGCGGAGGCGGTCAACGTCTGGCGCACGGCGCTCGACGCCTGACCGCCGCGGCGGGCTCACCCGGGCCGGACGAGCCGGGTCTCGTAGGCGAACACTACGGCCTGCACGCGGTCACGCAGTCCCAGCTTGACCAGGATGCGGCTCAGGTGGGTCTTGACCGTCGCCTCCGCCAGGTTCAGGGCCTCGGCGATCTCCGCGTTGGACAACCCGCGCCCCACCTGGGTCAGCACCTCGCGCTCCCGGGCCGTGATCCGGGCCAGACGCTCGTCCTCACGGGTGCCCGCGGACGGGGAGGGGAGCCGGTGGGCGAAGTTCTCCAGCAGGAGCCGGGTGATCCGCGGCGCCACGACCGCGTCACCCGCGGCCACGCAGCGGATCGCCGCCAGCAGCTCGTGCGGCAGCGCGTTCTTCAGCAGGAAGCCGGACGCGCCCGCGCGCAGCCCGGCGAAGGCGTACTCGTCCAGGTCGAAGGTGGTCAGGATCAGCACCTTCGCCTCGGGGCACTGCGCCACGATGCGTTCCGTGGCCTCGATGCCGTCCACGCCGGGCATGCGGACGTCCATCAGGACCACGTCCGGTCGCAGCGCGTGGGTCATGCGCACGGCCTCGGCGCCGTCGCCGGCCTCGCCGACCGCCTCCATGTCGGCCTGGGCCTCCAGCACCATGGAGAACGCCATCCGCAGCAACGGCTCGTCGTCGACGAGGAGAACTCTGATCGTCATGGCTCACGCTTCGTTCTCGGACAGGTCCAGCACCGCACGGACACGCCAGCCGCCCACGGACCGCGGCCCCGCCTCGAACTCGCCGTCGTACGCCGCGGCACGCTCCCGCATCCCGTGCAGCCCCTGTCCGCCGGATGCGACCGGGACCTGCACCACGGGGCCGTCGTCGGTGACCTGCACCGTGATCCGCCGTGGAGCACAGCACACCCGGACGTCGGCCCGGGTGCCCGGCGGGGTGTGCTTCAGGGTGTTGGTGAGCGCCTCCTGAACCAGGCGGTACACGGTGAGCTGCGCGGGGACCGGCACGTGCGCGGGGTCGCCGGTGACATCCAGCAGCGTGGGCAGCCCGGCCGCGCGGACCTGGTCGGCCAGCGGCTCCAACTGCGCGATGCCGGGCATGGGGTGGCGCAGCGCGTCGGGTTCGTCGGCACGCAGCACGCCCAGGAAGCGCCGCATGTCGGTGATCGCCTGGCGTCCCGTCGTGGACACCTGCCGCATCGCCGCGGTCGCCCGCTCCGGCGAGTGCTCCTGCGCGAAGGCGGCGCCGTCGGCGAGTGCCACCATCACCGACAGGTTGTGCGTGACGATGTCGTGCATCTCCCGGGCGATCCGGGTGCGTTCGCCGGCGACCGCGAGCTGTGCCTGCTGGTCCCGTTCACGCTCCAGTCGGACGGCCCGTTCCTCGAGGAACGCCAGATGCGCGCGGCGGTTGCGCATGTTCATGCCGATCACCGCCGCCGCCACCACCATCGCGGACAGGGCGACGAACGACTCGACGGCGCGGTCCTCCGGTGCCCACCGCGCGGACGCGAGCAGCGCCCCGCCCTCCAGCACCCCGATGGCGAGCCAGGTGCGCTGCCGCGGGGCGTACGCCGCCACCGTGTACAGCGCGATCAGCAGCGAGACGTCCGCGGGGGTGCGCAGATCGGCGCACCACTGGACGAAGGCGACCGAGGACATGACCAGGAACACCGTGAGCGGCGCCCGTCGCCGCCACACCAGTGGGAGCGCCAGCAGCCCGGTGACCAGCAGGACCGGCCCCATCAGGGGGCGGAGAGCGCGGTGCGCCGCTCCGGTCTGCGCCAGGAAGACCGCCGCCGCGAACAGCGCGTCGACGGCCCCTGGGGACAGGCGTGCCCGCAGACGCAGCCGGGGGCGCCCCACGAGGGCGCGCCACGACCGGGCCCGTAGCCGTAGGGCCTGAGGTGGTGCGGACGTCATCGAGGTATCCGGAAGCCGTCCGCCGGGAGGAGGGCGCCCGGGTCGGCGGGCATCAGGCATCCCGTCGTTTGAGCGCCACCGCCGCCCCGGCCAGCGCCACCAGCGCGTACAGGCAGAACACCGCGAACCCGGTCCATGGCGCCAGCGTATGCGGCTCCTGGTGGATGTGGAGGAGGCCCTGCCCCGCCGTGCTCGGCAGGTACTTGTTGATCGCGTCGAACCACGACGACGGCAGCGCCTCCGCCAGTACCGGCAGCACCAGCAGCACACCGAACAGGGTGGCGATCGCGCCCGCCGTGTTGCGGATCAGCGCGCCGAGCGCCACGCCGATCAGACCCACGCCCGTCAGATACAGACCGGCCCCGAGCACCGCGCGCAGCACGCCCGGGGCGCTGAGCGAGGTCCCCAGATGGTGGCTCGAGAGCGCGGCCTGTCCGACCAGGAAGGCGACGAGCGAGGCGACCGTCATCAGCACCCACGCCACGGCCGCGTACACCAGGGCCTTGGCCCACAGCACGGGGAGGCGGCGCGGCACCGCGGACAGCGAGGCGCGGATCATGCCGGTGGCGTACTCGCCGCTGATCACCAGCACGCCCAGGACGCCGACGGCGAGCTGGGCCAGGAAGAAGCCGCGCAGGCTGACCAGCGTCGGGTCGAAGTTCATCCGCTCGTCGGCCGGCAGATGGGACCAGCGGTCGGCAGTGAAGTAGCTGAACAGATAGCCCAGGCCGATCATCGCCACGACCGCGGCGAGCAGCGTGAACAGCGTCGACCTGAGCGACCGCAGCTTGATCCACTCTGAGTGGATCACCCGTAGCTGCGTGACCTCGCCCCGCTCCGCCTCCGGAATCACCGATGCCGTCGTCATGCCGCACGCCCTTCCCCGCCAGCGCCCACGAGCTGCGCCGCCGGTGCCTGGTACTCCACGGCGTCCCGGGTCAGCTCCATGAACGCCTCCTCCAACGACGCCTGCTGCGGCGTCAGTTCGGCCAGCGCGACACCGTGGTCGGCCGCGATCCGCCCGATCCGCTCGCTGGTCAGCCCGGTCACCAGCAGCACACCCGGCTCGTCCGAGGCGATGGTGACGTCCGGGCCGGCGAGCAGCCCGCGCAGCTTCTCCGCGTCGTCGGTGCGCACCCGCACCAGGTCCCCGGCGGCCTGCGCGGTGAACTCCGCCACCGACGTGTCGGCGATCAGCCGGCCACGGCCGATGACGATCAGGTGCTCGGCGGTCAGTGCCATCTCCGACATCAGGTGCGAGGAGACGAGGACCGTGCGTCCTTCGGCGGCGAGTCCCTTGAGCAGGTTGCGGATCCAGAGGATGCCCTCGGGGTCCAGCCCGTTGACCGGCTCGTCGAGGATCACGGTCGCCGGGTCGCCCAGCAGTGCGCTGGCGATGCCCAGCCGCTGCCCCATGCCCAGCGAGAAGCCGCCGACCCGCTTCTTCGCCACCGCGCGCAGCCCGACCAGGTCGATCACCTCGTTCACCCTCCGGGCGGAGATCCCGTGGGTCGCGGCGAGCGCCAGCAGGTGGTTGTAGGCGGTGCGGCCGGTGTGGATGGCGCGCGCCTCCAGCATCGCCCCCACCTCGTGCAGCGGCGCCCGGTGCTCCGCGTAGCTCTTGCCGTTGACGACCGCCCGGCCCGAGGTGGGCGCGTCCAGCCCGAGGAGCATCCGCATCGTGGTGGACTTGCCCGCCCCGTTCGGTCCGAGGAACCCGGTGACGACGCCGGGACGTACGGTGAAGCTGAGATCCGCCACGGCGACGCGTTCACCGTAGCGTTTGGTGAGGGAATGGGCCTCGATCATGGAGTGTCCTCGGGGAGTCCTTGCAGGGGAACCGGATTCGTACTCGGCCGGACCCGCTCCACGCTAGAAGTGGCCCTCACCCGGATCGACACCCCACAGACCGACCTTCCGGGCGCCCCGTGTGCACCCACGGGCTGAACGACGTACACCCGGCGATGTACGCGGCCCATCCCGCATGTCACCGGTGCACCCCGGCCGCGTACTCGTCCGGTGCCGACCGTCCCCCGGTGCTCTCCGGCACCCGGGGCCGCGTCGTCAGCGCCGCCACCGCCGTCGCGAGCGCCATCAGCCCGGCGCCCACGCACAGGAACCAGCGGTCGCCGAGCAGGGTGATCGCCAGGCTGCCGGTGCCGCCCGCCGCCGCCATGCCCAGGTACAGGGCGCTGCTGTTGAGGGAGACGAGGACGGGTGTGTTGGCCGGGTCGAGGGACGCGAGGCGGGCGATCAGTGCGACCGCGATCGACCAGCCGGTCAGCGGGGTGAGCGCGGAGGCCGCCAGCGCGGTCGGCATGGTGCGCAGGGTCCAGGGCTGGGCGGCCGCGATCACCAGGTAGGCCGCGCAGGCGGAGAGGATCACCGCGCGCGGCCCCCACCGGTCGACCAGCCGCCCGCCCAGTTGTGATCCACCGACCGCCGCGATCCCGGACACCAGGAGCAGCAGCGTCAGCCGGTCCTGGTCGCCGCCGGTCGCCGGGCGGGTGGCCAGCGTGTAGTAGATGTACGTCGTCTGGAAGGCGAGGAAGACCAGGAACGTGGTCAGGGCCGCGCCGAGGACGCGCGGGTTGCCGAGCGGGGCGAGCCGGTCGCGCAGGCTCAACCCGCTGGTCGGCTGCGGGAGTTCGCGCAGCAGCAGGGTCAGTCCGGTGAAGGCGGCGGCGCCGAGCCCGGTCACCAGCCACATCGTCAGCCGCCAGTCCGTCCGCCCGATCCAGGTGCCGAGCGGCACACCGAGCGCGGTGGCGACGGTCAGTCCGCCCATCACGACGGCGATCGCCCGCCCGCGCCGCTCCGGCGGCACGAGCGAGGTGGCCACGGCGTTGGCGGTGGGCGTGTAGAGGGCGGCTCCGACGGCGGCCAGTACCCGGGTGACCAGCAGGATCCCGTACGAAGGGGCCAGTGCGGTCAGGGCGTTGGCGAGGGTGAAGACGGCGAGCGCGGTGAGCAGGGCGCGGCGCCGGGGCCACCGGGCGGTGGCGGTGGCGAGCACGGGTGCCAGTACCCCGTACGACAGGGCGAAGACGGTCACCACCTGTCCGGCGACCGTGAGGGAGACGTCCAGGTCACGGGAGATGAGCGGCAGGATGCCGGCCATCACCATGCCGTCCGTTCCGACGGCGAAGGTACCCAGGGCGAGCAGGAGCAGACGTAGGCGCACGGGTCCCCCAGAGTGCGTGCGGCGCGACAGCGCAACGGTTTGACGTTGGTCAAACAATAAAGTCTGTTGGATGATTGTCAAACAATCTGAGGGTGGGAGGATCCGTGGCCGAGGAAGAGGGAGAGTGGCTGCCCCAGCCCGATGTGGACGACATCGAGCTGGTCAAGGTGCTGCACGCACTCGGCGATCCGGTGCGGTTGTGGCTGCTGAAGGTGTACTCGACCGGTCGGCAGTTCAGCTGTGCGCCCGACGCGCTCGGCCTCCCGCATCTGCACAAGTCGACCGTCTCGCACCATCTGAAGATCATGCGTGAGGCCGGGCTCACCTCCACCCGCGCAGTCGGACGCAACCGCTATGTGCAACTTCGCCGCGCGGACCTGGACGCGAGGTTCCCCGGCCTCCTGGACGCCGTGCTCGGTTCGCTGTCCTACCCGGACGCGCCCGGCAAATGATCAGCGGGTGGGAGGAGCCGCACGCCTTCTTCTGAGGCTTCGGCGCGTCGACTGCGCGCGGGGGCGTGCGGCGGAACCGTGTCCATCAGGTGCGCAACCGTACACATTGTGGGGGTTGTGTGATTGGATGCGCGGGCTGTGCCCTGCGCTGCGGCGTCCTACGCGACCGAGGAGACCGCCGCGGCCGGGCGGGATGGCGGTGGGGGCCGCCGAGGTGGGGACTCTGGGGGGTTTCCTTGGCGATGTCACAAGGCGATGCGGTGGCGGGCGCCACCACGGACGCACACAGACGCAGACACACCCGGCGGCGCGGCCTGGCGCTCGCCGTAACGGCCGCGGTGACCGCGGTCCTGACCGGGCTGGGCGTCTCACCGGCGCGGGCGAGCGAGACGACGGCCTCGGTGGACACCCTGCGGACCGGCTGGGACCGGAGTGAACCGAACCTCGGCCCGTCCGACGTGCGCTCCTCTTCCTTCGGGCAGCTCTGGACGGCTCCCGCCCAGCTCGACGGGCAGATATACGCCCAGCCGATCGTCGTCGGCGGCACCGTGGTCGCGGTCACCGAGAACAACAAGGCCTACGGCCTCGACCGCGCCACGGGAGCCGTGCTGTGGCAGCGCAGCTTCGGGCCCGCATGGCCCGCGTCCACCCTGAACTGCGGCGACCTCGTGCCGACCATCGGCAGCACCGCGACGCCGGTGTACGACCCGGCCAGTGGCGCGGTCTATCTGACCACCAAGGTCGACGACGGTCCCACCCACCTGAGCCCGCACTGGTACATGCACGCGCTCGACCCGGTCACCGGGGCGGAGAAGTCCGGCTTCCCCGTGACGATCCAGGGCACCCCGTCCAACGACCCCACGCAGTCCTTCCTGCCCGCCTACCAGATGCAGCGTCCGGGCCTGCTGCTGCTCGACGGGGTGGTGTACGCGGCGTTCGGCGGACACTGCGACGCCAAGCCGTACCGCGGCTACGTGGTCGGCGTCAGCACCACCAACGCCTCGGTGACCTCGATGTGGGCGACGGAGACCGGCGCCAGCAACAGCGGGGCCGGCATCTGGCAGTCCGGCGGGGGACTCGTCTCGGACGGTCCCGGCCGGATCTTCCTCGCCACCGGCAACGGCGTCAGCCCGGCGCCCGGCCCCGGCAGCGCCCCGCCCGGCACTCTCGCGGAGTCCGTGGTCCGGCTGCAGGTGCAGGCCGACCGGAGCCTGAAGGCCGCCGACTTCTTCAGCCCGTCCAACGCGCCGACCCTGGACCAGCAGGACAAGGACCTCGCCTCGGGCGGGCCGGTCGGCCTGCCGGACGGCTTCGGTACCGCCTCCCACCCGCATCTGATGGTGCAGCAGGGCAAGGACGGCCGGGTCTTCCTGCTGGACCGCGACGACCTCGGCGGGAGGTCCCAGGGCGCCGGCGGGACCGACGACGTCGTGGGCATCACCGGGCCGCTCAAGGGCCAGTGGGGCCACCCCGCGGTCTGGGGCGGTGACGGCGGTTACGTCTACCTCGTCGGCAACGGCGGCTCGCTGGTGGCGCTGCACCGCGGTGTGACGGGCTCGGGCGACCCCGCACTGACCGTCGCCGGGTCCAGCCAGGACTCCTTCCCGTACACCAGCGGATCGCCCGTGGTGACCTCCGACGGAACACGCTCGGGCAGCGCCCTGGTCTGGGTGGTCTGGTCGGGCGGGTCGACCGGCGTCAACGCGCAACTGCGCGCGTACAACGCGGTTCCCGACGCGAACGGCGTCCTGCCGCTGGTCTGGTCCGCGCCGATCGGCACCGCGCCGAAGTTCGTCACCCCGGCCACGGACGGCGGGCAGGTCTTCGTCGGCACCCGGGACGGCAAGGTCTACGCCTTCGGCAACCCGGTGGGCAGCCCGCTCAAGGGCGGCCCGGTCGAATTCGGGCTCGTGCCGGTGGGCGGCTCGGCGAGCGCCGACGTCGTCCTGACGGAGAACCAGGACCCGTCCCGCTCACTCGGCATCAAGGGCGTCACCGTCGACGGCCCGTTCACCGCGGACACCTCGTCGCTGCCGCCGACGGTCCCGGCGGGCGGGCAGCTCTCGATACCCGTCTCCTTCAAGCCCACCGCGGTCCTGGGCGCGAGCGGAACGCTCACCGTGACCACCGACGCCGGCAGTTTCGCCCTGAGCCTGCACGGCGTCGGCACCAAGCCCGGTCTGGCCGCGTTCCCGGGCACGGTGTCCTTCGACAACCAGCCGACGGGGACCAGGGCCACCGCGAACGTCCAGTTGACGAACACGGGCACCGACCCCGAGACCATCACCTCCGTCACCCCGCCCGACGGACCGTTCACGGCCGCCAACCTGCCGAGCGCCGACCCGGCGAACCCGACGGTGATCCCGGCCCAGAGCTCGATCGTCCTGGAGGTCGGGTACGCGCCCACGGCCACCGGCCAGGACTCCTCGTCGATCACACTGAACAGCACCAGCGGCCCGCTCACCATCCCGGTCGAGGGCGACGCGATCAGCGGCCAGGGCCACCTGGTGTTCAATCCGGCGACCCTCTCGTTCGGCGCGGTGGTCCGCGGCACGTCGAGCACACGGACCTTCACCATCACCAACACCGGGAACATCCCGGTCACCGTCACCAAGGCCAAGGCGCCGGCAGGCGTGTTCAGCAGCGCCGACCCGCTCCCCGAGGGCCTGGTCATCGGCCCCGAGCAGAGTGTCCGGCAGACGGTCACCTTCGCCCCGACCGCGAGCGGCAGCCAGTCGGCCACGTACGAGGTCACCGGCGACGCCGGGCAGGGCGCACAGCTTGAGCCCCTCACCGGCACCGGTGTGCCGCCGGCGTCGGAGCTGGGCTCCGTGCTGGCACGGGACTCCTTGGGCACCCTGTGGTTCTACCGCGGCACCGGTGTGCCCTCCGGGGCGCTGGCCGCCCGGACCGCCATCGGAACCGGCTGGAACACCTACAACATCGTCACCAGCGTCAGCGGTGAGACCGCGGACGGCAACGGAACCGTCGTCGGCCGTGACGGCAAGGGCACGCTCTGGTTCTACCAGGGCACCGGCAACCCCAAGGCGCCCTTCGCGCCCCGCAAGCAGGTCGGCCCCGGCTGGAACATCTTCGACTCCATCGTCGGCGCCCGTGACGTGACCGGGGACGGCAGGGCCGATCTCGTCGCCCGGGACGGCAAGGGCGGCCTGTGGCTGTACCGGGGCACCGGCAACGCCTCGGCGCCGTTCCTGGCCCGCGTCTCCATCGGTTACGGCTGGAACATCTACAACTCCATCGTCGCCACCGGTGACGTGACCGGGGACGGCAGGGCGGACCTCGTCGCCCGGGACGGCAAGGGCGGCCTGTGGCTGTACCGGGGCACCGGCAACGCCTCGGCGCCGTTCCTGGCCCGAGTCTCCATCGGTTACGGCTGGAACATCTACAGCTCCGTCGTCGGCACCGCCGACCTGACCGGGGACGGCAGGGCGGATCTCGTCGCCCGGGACGGCAAGGGCGGCCTGTGGCTGTACCGGGGCACCGGCAACGCCTCGGCGCCGTTCCTGGCCCGTACGTCCATCGGCTACGGCTGGAACATCTACAACTCGCTCACCTGACCGAGGGCGAAGGCGCGGCACCGCGTGGGGCCGCGCCCGCCCCCAAGGTCCGTGGTGGCGGCACCTAGCCGAGTTGCGGCGGCAGCGGTGCCGCATGCGTGACGACGAGACCCGAGACCGCTCGGGTCAGGGCCACGTACAGGCGGCGCAGGCCCGTGCGTTCGTCCGGTTCGCCGTCGACGACGGCCTGCGGCTCGTCGAGGACCACGTAGTCGTACTCCAGACCCTTGGCGAGCGAGGCCGGGACCAGGGTCAGGCGGGTCTCCCGGGTGGTCTCCTCACCGGGGGACAGGTACGACAGGCCCGCCGCCGTCAGGGCCTCGGCCAGTGCGGGGACACGGGCGTCGGCGGCGATCAGACCCGTCGAGCCCTCGTTGCGGAGCAACTCCGCGCACGCGGCGACCACTTCGGCGTCCCGGGTGATCGGGCGCACCTC
Source organism: Streptomyces sp. NPDC028331 (assembly GCF_055565775.1). NCBI lineage: Bacteria > Bacillati > Actinomycetota > Actinomycetes > Kitasatosporales > Streptomycetaceae > Streptomyces > Streptomyces sp. NPDC028331. The sequence continues at coordinate 172,056 of NZ_JBVHTR010000016.1, forward strand.
GAAGAAGCCCGGGTTCTCCCGCACGGACGCGACCGGCGTCAGGCCCGGTGCGATGTGCGGCAGCAGCCGGGAGGCGTACGTGATCACGTCCGTCGGCACGCGGAAACCGGCCGTCAGCTCCTCGATCACCGCCTCCGGCTTCCCGAGGTGGGCCAGCGCCTCCCGCCAACTCCGTGTCGCCCACGGCGTGGTGCCCTGCGCCAGGTCGCCCAGCACGGTCGCCGAACCGGTCGTGCAGCGCCGGCCGACCGCCCGGTACTGCATCGGGGACAGGTCCTGCGCCTCGTCCAGCACCACATGCCCGAGCGAGTGCGTGCGCTGCACCAGGTCGGTGGCCTCGTCGATCAGCACGGCGTCCGCGGGCGACCACTTGGCGGACTTCACCGACTTCACCGGCTTCGCCCAGAGGATCTCCTTCTGCTCGTCCGCGTCGAGGACCCCGGCCGCGTGCTCGGCGAGGAAGTCGGCGTCGGTCAGCAGGCGCAGCACCAGCTTGGCGGGTTCCACCGGCGGCCAGATCGCCTTGACGGCCGCCTTCACCGCGGCGTTGCGGGCGACGGCGTCCTGCACCCGGTCGTCCGGTGCCTCGCCCGAGCGCTCCATCTGGACGAGGACGGCGTGCGCGATCCGCTGCGGCAGGGCGTCGCGGGCGGCGCCGTACCGGATGTCCCGGTCCAGCAACTCCCGCACGATCTCCTCCAGTTCGTACGCCGGCACCCGCCAGCGCCGCGAACCCCGCACCACCACGACGGGCTCGGTGGGCATCGTCACGTGCGAGCGAACGGCCCTGCGCAGCACCTCCGCCATACGTGCATCGCCCTTGATCACGGCGGCGGCCGCGGTGTCCGTGCCGCGCACCTCGACGTGCGCGACCAGGTCGTCGACCGTCGCCTGTCTGACCTCCAGCTCGCCGAGTGCGGGCAGCACCTGCTCGATGTAGTGCAGGAAGGACTTGTTGGGGCCGATGACGAGGGTGCCGGTGCGGGCCAGGCGCTCGCGGTGGGCGTAGAGGAGATAGGCGACGCGGTGCAGGCCGACGGCGGTCTTTCCGGTGCCGGGGCCGCCCTGGACGCACACGGTCCCGGACAGTCCGGCCCGTACGATCTCGTCCTGCTCCGGCTGGATGGTGGCCACGATGTCGCGCATCGGGCCGACGCGCGGGCGCTCGATCTCCTGCTGGAGCAGCTTGCTCGCGGTGGCGGCCTCGGCGGGGTCGGAGAGGTGCTCGTCCTCGTACGCGGTCAGGTCCCCGCCGGTGTAGCCGAAGCGGCGGCGCAGCCCGATGTCCATCGGGTCCTTCTTGGACGCCCGGTAGAACGGCTGGGACACGGGGGCGCGCCAGTCGATGACCATCGGGTCGCCGTCGGCGTCGTGCACGTGCCGGCGCCCGATGTAGAAGCGCTCTCCCTCTGCCCCCTCCGCCTGGTCGGCGCCGGGGGCGTGCAGGTAGTCGAGGCGGCCGAAGAACAGCGGGGTGTGGCTGAGGTCGGCGAGGGCCTTGATGCGTTCCTCGATCTGGTGGGCGAGGACCTCCGCGTTGACCCAGTTCGCGGTGACGTCGCGGATGTCGAGGCTCTCCACGTCCTCGCGCATGGCCCGCAGGGCGGCCCGGGAGGCGGCGAGGTGGGCCTGCTCGCGGGAGAGGGGGTCGGTGTCGTTGTCGGACGGGGTGGTCGGGGTGGACACGGAAAGGTGCCTCCGGGGCGTGGCAAGGAGCCGGGCGGTACGCGGGCGCGTCCGCGCGCGTACCCGCGGCCGGCTGCTGCGGTGACGGGTGGCGGTTCTGCCGTCCGGTTTCCGTCCGGACGGCGGCTCTCCGTGAAGGGAGGCGGGCAAGAGAGGGGATTCTAGGTGACGACCGGATACGACGGCCAACGGTTTTTCCCGCCGTGCCGCCGCCTCGGGGGTGCCGGTCTCGGGGATGCCGGCCCGGGTGCCCTAGGGGGCGGTGTCCGCCCCGGGTACGACGCGGGGGCGACTTCAGGGGGAGGAGAGGGCCGGGCAGGTTACGTCCCCGGTCCGACGCCATTCGGGTGGCGCGGTTCCACCATGGAGACATGAGCGCAGCAACCTTCACCCCCTCCCGGCACGGCCCGCCGTCCGGTGCGACGGCCCTCCAAGGCGACCACCACCGTCATCGCCTCGCCGACGCCCTGCGCGCCGTCAAGGTGTTCCTCGGCGCAGCGGTGGACGTCGTCCTGCTCGGCGAGTACGGCGAGGAGGCCGGCCTCCGCCGCCGCCCCTAGTCACCCGTCCCTCTCAGCTCTCCGCGGCCAGGATCTCGTCCGCGTCCACGATCCGGTACGCGTAGCCCTGTTCCGCCAGGAAGCGCTGGCGGTGGGCCGCGAAGTCCTGGTCGATCGTGTCCCGGGCGACCACCGAGTAGAAGTGGGCCTGGTGACCGTCGGCCTTGGGACGCAGCACCCGGCCGAGCCGCTGCGCCTCCTCCTGCCGCGACCCGAACGTCCCCGACACCTGGATGGCGACGGTCGCCTCCGGCAGGTCGATGGAGAAGTTCGCGACCTTGGAGACGACGAGGACGCTGATCTCGCCCTGGCGGAAGGCGTCGAAGAGCTTCTCGCGCTGCGCGTTGGACGTCTCGCCCTTGATCACGGGCGCGCCGAGGTGCTCACCCAGCTCGTCGAGCTGGTCGATGTACTGCCCGATGACCAGGATCTGCTGCCCGGCGAACCGTCTGACCAGCGCCTCGGTCACCTTCCGCTTGGTGTCGGTGGTCGCGCAGTAGCGGTACTTCTCCTCCTGCTCGGCGGTGGCGTAGGCGAGCCGCTCGGAGTCGGTGAGGTTCACCCGCACCTCCACGCAGTCGGCGGGCGCGATGTACCCCTGGGCCTCGATCTCCTTCCACGGCGCGTCGAACCGCTTGGGCCCGATCAGGGAGAACACGTCCGACTCGCGCCCGTCCTCCCGCACCAGGGTCGCCGTCAGCCCGAGCCGCCGCCGCGCCTGCAGGTCGGCCGTGAACTTGAAGACGGGCGCGGGCAGCAGGTGCACCTCGTCGTAGACGATCAGTCCCCAGTCCCGGGAGTCGAACAGCTCCAGGTGCGGGTAGATGCCCTTCCGCTTGGTGGTGAGGACCTGGTAGGTGGCGATGGTGACCGGCCGGATCTCCTTCCGCGTCCCCGAGTACTCGCCGATCTCGTGCTCGGTGAGCGAGGTCCGCTTCACCAGCTCGTGCTTCCACTGGCGGGCGGAGACGGTGTTGGTGACGAGGATCAGCGTGGTCGCCTTGGCCTGCGCCATCGATCCGGCGCCGACCAGGGTCTTCCCGGCGCCGCAGGGCAGGACGACGACACCGCTGCCGCCGTGCCAGAAGTTCTCCACGGCCTGCTTCTGGTAGGGCCGCAGGGCCCAGCCGTCCTCGCGCAGCTCGATGGGGTGCGCCTCGCCGTCCACGTACCCGGCGAGGTCCTCGGCGGGCCAGCCCAGCTTGAGCAGCACCTGCTTGATCTGCCCGCGCTCGGAGGGGTGCACGGCGACGGTGTCGTCGTCGATCCGGGCCCCCACCAGCGGAATGATCCGCTTCGAGCGCAGCACCTCCTCCAGGACGGGCCGGTCGGTGGTGGTCAGGACCAGCCCGTGGGCGGGGTGCTTGCTGAGGGTGAGCCGCCCGTACCGGTCCATGGTGTCGGCGATGTCGACGAGCAGCGCGTGCGGCACCGGATAGCGGCTGTACTGCACGAGCGCGTCCACGACCTGCTCGGCGTCGTGCCCGGCGGCCCGCGCGTTCCACAGGCCGAGCGGGGTCACCCGGTAGGTGTGGATGTGCTCGGGCGCCCGTTCCAGCTCGGCGAACGGCGCGATGGCCCGACGGCAGTCGTCGGCCTGCTCGTGCTCGACCTCGAGGAGCAGGGTCTTGTCGGACTGGACGATCAGCGGACCATTCACGCGCGCACCCTTTCACTACGGCCATACGCGGCGGCCAAACGTCCAGTGTGCCTCATGGGCGGGCGATCAAGGCCGGCCCGCGGACGGTCACTCCTGGTCGTCCGCGAGTTCCGCGACCCCGGTGACCCGGTGCAGCGGATAGGTGCGGACCTCGTCCGCCGTGTGGTCGTACGCCGTCACGAAGCCGCCCTCCACGCGGATGGGGGTGATGACGCGCTGGGTGGCGGCGCCCTCGGCGTTGACGTAGCCGATCCACAGGGACTCACCGGTGAGGACGGCGGCCTGCATGGTGGCGAGGGTCTCGGCGGAGGTGGTGCGCGGCAGGTCGCCGCCGGTGGCGGGGGCGCCGGTGGGTTTGCGGGGGGCCGTGGAGGCCAGGTCGCCGGCGCGGATGGCGCGCAGGGCGGCCGTGAGGAGGGTGGCGTCGGGGGCCGGCGGGCCGTCCGGGACCGGCTCGGGCGGGGTGCGGGGCGGGGTGCGGTGGGCGTGCGCGCGGGTGATCAGGACGTCGCCCTCGGCGGACTCGGCGGCCGGGGCCAGACCCATCGCCCGCAACCCCTCCAGGAGGGTCGCCGGGTCGCTCTGCGCGGCCAGGACGGTCGGGGCCAGTCGGCGCAGGCGCAGCGCGGCCGAGCGCCTGTCGGCCAGGATCTCGTTGAGCAGGGCGTCGTCGTCGCAGCGCACGTACGCCGAGGCCGCGCCGACGCGCAGGTGACCGTGTTTCCGCGCGACGTCGTCGATCAGGTACGTCAGCGGCTGCGGGACCGGGGTGCGGGAGTGGGCGGCGAGGAAGGCGTGCAGGTCGGACGCGGTGCGGCCGGCGTCGAGGGCGCGGCGGACGGAGGCGGGCGTGAAGCGGTAGACGGTCGCGCCGCCCTTCGACTCCACCTCCGCGAGCACGCCGAGCACGTCGGCCAGCGGGCGCTGCAGCGGGCCGGGGGCCACCGCCGTGAGGTCCGCCTGGAGCAGGACGTGGTCCAGGGGTTCGGGCAGCAGCGGGGCGAGCAGGCGGGCTGCGCGGGAGGCGGCCGCGGCCTGCTCGGCGGGGGTGAGCGGGGCGCGGGGGACGGGCGGCCGGTGGTGCTGGTGGTGGACGGGGAGCTTGTCGCCGGGGCCGGTCGCGGCGGCCTCGACGGCGGGGGCGTGACCGGCGGGCTCCCCGATCAGGGCGCGGCCGTGGGCGGACAGGGCGCCGCGGCCGGTGACGCCGAGGAGTTCGGCCTCGGACAGGGTCCACTGGGCGAGGCGGGTGCGCAGGTCGTCGGCCGGGGGCTGGGTGCCGCGAGGGGGGTGCTCCCAGTGGAGCCGGGCCAGGAGCGACTCGGGGGTGGCGGAGGCGCCTTGCGGCAGACCGGCGAGCAGGGTCAGCACACGGTGGCGGACCTCGGGCGCGGCGGAGCGGTCGAGACCGGGCCCGAGCGCGGACAGGGCGCGGTCCTTGGCGTCCCGTCCGCCGACGAGCCCGGGGGTGCGTGTGGCGGCCAGCCAGGCGGTGGCGAGCCGGATCCACCGCTCGGCGGCGGGACGCTCCAGCCACTCGTCGTACGCCGGGGTCGCCGCGTACCGCTCGTCGGCCTCCCCGTCGGAGGCCAGCAGGCCCGCCGCGTAGGCGAGTTCGACCCAGAAGGCGGCGACGGGCTCGGGCACGTCGAGGGCGACGGCGGTCCGCTTCAGATCACGCACACTGAGCCCGCCGGCCCGCAGCACGGCCGGCCCGCCCTCGTCCCAGTCCTTCAGCAGCTCCTCGACGGTGGCGAGCGCCGTGTACGCCTGACCGGCCGCGGTGGCGTCCACAACCTGTGGACTGTGCGTGGCGGCGGGCTCCACGGCGGGCGGCAGCGGCTCGGGGCGGCGGTGCGCCCGCCCGGACCGCAGGTGCAGGGCGACCTCGCGGGGGAGGACGACCGTGCCGGGTGCGGTGGGCAGCAGCAGGCCGCGGTCGAGGAGCCAGCGCAGACGCGGGGCGGGGTCCGCGGTGACCTGCCCGTACGGCGGCCCCCACACCAGCCGGCCCAGCACCTCGAGGGACTCGGCGGGGGCCGTGGCGAGGAGCGCGGCCATGCGGGTGCGGTCGCTGAAGAGGCCGGTGAGCGAGGCCACGGCGGACACGGCGTCGTGGGTCGTCGGCAGCCCGGCGGTCGTGAGGATCTCCTGGATCCGGCCCGGCGACATGCCGGAGGTGGCCTCGGCGACGGTGGGGCCGAGGCCGGTGGGGGAGGGGTGCTGCGGGGAGGGGGCGAGCAGCTCGCGGGCGGTGCGGACGAGGTGGAGCCGGTCGTCGGTGCCCCACACCAGGGCCTGGTCGCGCAGGGTGGCGAGGGCGTGGGGGACGGCCTCGGCGACCACGGGATCCTCCTCGGCGCCGCCGTCACCGGCCATCAGCCGCAGCAGTTCGCCGTACGACGCCGGGTCCGGGGCCACGGCGAGCGCCTCCGCCGTCTGCTGGGCGAACCGGTCGAGACGCTCCAGCGCGCGGACGACGCTGGCGCGGGTGGCGGCGCGGGTGGCGAGCTGGGTGAGGTCGGTGGGGACCGGGGTGACGAGGTCCGGGCGGGCGCGGAGGAGGGCGGCCAGGGAGGCGTCGTCCCGGGCACGCAGGGACTCGGCCAGCGAACGGGGCACACCCGTACCGCTGCCTTCCTTACCTGAGCGCTCCTCGGCCGTCATCCGGTCAACGTTAGCGGGTGGGGCCGCGCCGACGCGTGCCCCGGCGGGGCAGCCGCCGAGAGTTGTCGCCCCCGCCGCCCCTGCCACCACCCCGTCCTCCAGGGGCTCCGCCCCTGGAACCCCGGCGGGGACTGCGTCCCCCTGTGATGAGCTGGGTGCAGCGCCCCTGTAAGGGGCGCGGGGAACTGCGCGATCAGCCACGTGCGGCTCGCACTCGCGCACCCGCGCAAGCCCCCACCCGGCCGAAGCCCGACCGGGGCTCGGGGCGCGGCTCCCGGAGGGCGGTTCCCCCGGGTACGGTACGGGGGAGATGCGGCGCCACCCCGGAGGGGCTTCGTGGGGATTGAGAGCGATCAGCTCGTCTTCGACTATCTGAGCCGGGTCGGAGACGTGGCCCAGCAGCAGCAGTTGCCGTCGGCCGCCCGCATGCGCCTCGTGGCCGAGTTGCGCGAGGAGATCGACCGGCGCCGCGCGAAGGCCGCCGTCGACAGCCCGGCCGCCGTCCGCCGCATCCTCGCCCGTCTCGGCACCCCGGACGAGATCGTCGCCGCCGCGTCCGCCGCCGGGACCCCGGCCGACACCCCCGACCCCGCTCCCGCCTCCGTCCCCCTCCAGCGCGCCAACGGCTCCAAGCGCCTGCGCCGCGCCGTGCCCCCGCCCCGCCCCGCCGAGGGACCCTCACCGCCCCACCTGGCCGGCGCGCACGAACTGGGTGACGGTGCCGCCCGCCCCGACTGGTGGCGGGTGGACAGCGGAATCGTGGACAGCGTCCCCGGGTTCGTAGGCGGCGTGGAGATCCCGGAGCTGCTCAAGCCCCCGCCCGGCGACACCCCGGAACCGCAGACCGCCCGCCCCGAGCCGGACCCGGTCGAGCAGGCCCCCGCCGTGGCGGAGACCGCCGCCCCCCGTCGCCGGCTCCCCCGCCTCACCGCCCGGCGCAACCCCCTGCTGCTCCTCGCCGCCCTGCTCCTGGTCGCCGGCGCCGTGCTCGGCAACTGGATCGCCCTCGGGCTCGGCTGGCTCATCGCCTGGGCGTCCCGCCGGCTCACCCCCACCGAGTCCAAGTGGGCGGTCATGGGCATGCCCGGTTTGGCGGCGGCCGCCGGCATCGTCTGGCTGTGGGGCCGCACGGACGGTCGCTGGGGCACCCCCATCGCCCAGGGCCACATGAACGACGCGCTCGCCCAGACCTGGCCGTGGGTCGTCCGCGGCGCCGCCGTCGCCTCGGCGCTGTTCCTGGTCTGGCGTTCACAACGTGAGAGGTGACGACGCCGCCCGGCACGTCACTGGGACAATCGCCCATATGACTTCGCGCGCCCTCACCGTCGGCTTCGACCTCGACATGACGCTGATCGACTCCCGGCCCGGCATCCACGCCTGCTACCAGGCACTTTCCGCGCGGACCGGGACGTACATCGACGCCGACCTGGCGGTGACCCGGCTCGGGCCGCCGCTCGCGGAGGAGCTCGTGAACTGGTTCCCGCCGGAGCGGATCGACGCCGTGGCCGACCTCTACCGCGAGATGTACCCCACCATCGCCATCGCCGCGACGCCCGCCCTGCCCGGCGCGCGCGAGGCGATCGAGGCCGTACGGTCGGCCGGCGGCCGCGCGATCGTCGTCACCGCCAAGTACGAGCCCAACGCCAAGCTGCACCTGGAGCACCTCGGCATCGACCCCGACGCGGTGATCGGCGACCTGTGGGCCGAGCGCAAGGCGGAGGCCCTGCTCGACCACGGCGCGGCGGTCTACGTCGGCGATCACACGGGGGACGTGCGCGGCGCCCGTACGGCGGGGGCCCACTCCGTCGCCGTCGCCACGGGACCCTGCGACGCCGACGAGCTGCGGGCGGCGGGCGCGGACGTCGTCCTCGCCGACCTCACGGAGTTCCCGGCCTGGCTCGCGACGTACAGGGGCCGGTAGCGAACCGCTACCGCCGCTCCAGCCGGCGCGCCTGCCGTCGCCCCTGAGCGATCGACTGGAGCACCCCGGCCCCGGCCATCAGGAAGCCCACGGCCATGAGCATGCACAGGCCGTACATGTACGTTGGGAAAGGCTTCGTCCCCAGCAGCAACGGGGCCACGGTGACCAAAGTGGACACGGCCCCGAGGAAGAACACGATGGCACCGGCACGGATCAGCCGGTCACCGGCCGCGGCGGAATTCGCTTGGGTTTTGTCACGCACTGGACCAGGGTAGTTCCCACCGCGAGGAACCACTCGGCGACGTCTTGTCACCGGCCCCCGGACCATTAGCCTTGGTACCGGCGGGTCCACGCGGCCCGCTGCAGTGCTCTCCAGAGCAGTTTTCCGAAAAACTTTGCAGACGCAGTTTCCGACGAGTACGAGGACGAGGACAGACGTGCCTACCGGCAAGGTCAAGTGGTTCAACAGTGAGAAGGGCTTCGGCTTTCTCTCCCGCGACGACGGCGGCGACGTCTTCGTCCATTCCTCGGTTCTCCCCGCCGGAGTGGATTCCCTGAAGCCGGGACAGCGAGTGGAGTTCGGTGTGGTCGCCGGTCAGCGCGGCGACCAGGCGCTGTCCGTCACCCTTCTGGAGCCGACCCCCTCGGTCGCGGCCGCCCAGCGCAAGAAGCCGGACGAACTGGCGTCCATCGTCCAGGACCTGACGACCCTGCTGGAGAACATCACCCCGATGCTCGAGAAGGGCCGCTATCCCGACAAGGCCTCCGGGAAGAAGATCGCGGGCCTGCTGCGCGCGGTCGCCGACCAACTGGACGTCTGACCACGCGCGGCACGCACCGGCACCCGTCAGGGGAACGCGAGCGCGTCCGGGCCGAGGGGCGGTACCAGCTCCTCGGCCGCCGCGCGGGTGAGCAGGCCCCGGACCGCCGCGTAGCCGTCCTCGCCCAGGTCGGCCGTGAACTCGTTGACGTACAGGCCGATGTGCTGGTCGGCCACCGCCGGGTCCATCTCCTGCGCGTGCTCCATGACGTACGGGCGTGACATCTCGGGGTCGTCCCAGGCCGCCCGTACGGACGTGCGGATCGAGTCGGCGAGCAGCTTCAGCGCGTCCGCGCCCAGCGACCGCTTGGCGATGATCGCGCCCAGCGGGATCGGCAGGCCGGTGGTGTCCTCCCAGTGCTCGCCCATGTCCGCGAGCTTGTGCAGCCCGTAGTTCTGATACGTGAAGCGCGCCTCGTGGATGACCAGGCCCGCGTCGACCTTCCCGTCCCGCACGGCCGGCATGATCTCGTGGAAGGGCATGACCACGATCTCGCCGACGCCTCCGGGGACGGTGTCCGACGCCCAGAGCCGGAACAGCAGGTACGCCGTCGATTTCTCGCCGGGCACCGCGACCGTCCGGCCGGTGAGGTCGGTGTCCGCCTCCCGGGTGAGCACCAGCGGCCCGCAGCCGCGGCCCAGCGCGCCCCCGCACGGCAGCAGGGCGTACTCGTCGAGGACGTACGGCAGGACGGCGTACGACACCTTCAGCACGTCGAACTCGCCGCGCTCGGCCATGCCGTTGGTGACGTCGATGTCGGCGAACGTCACGTCGAGCGCCGGGGCGCCGGGCACGCGGCCGTGGGCGAGGGCGTCGAAGACGAAGGTGTCGTTCGGGCAGGGGGAGTAGGCGATCTGCAGGGGTTCGGCGGATGCGGTCATGCGGTTTCCCAACTCTCCAATACGGGTGCCAGCTTCCCGAAGCCCTCCGTGAGGGCCGTGAGCGCGTCACCGATGCGCCAGGCGGCGCGGTCGCGGGGGCCGACGGGGTTGGAGACGGCCCGGATCTCCACGACGGGCGTGCCGTGCGCGGCGGCCGCCTCGGCCACCCCGAAGCCCTCCATCGCCTCGGCGAGCGCCCGCGGGTGCCGGGCGCGCAGCTCGGCGGCGCGTGCGGCGCTGCCGGTCACGGTGGAGACGGTGAGGACGGTCCCGGCGCGTGCGCCGGTGGCGGCGACGAGATCTCGTACGAGTGATTCCGGCGGCCGGTGGCTGACGGTGCCGAAGCCGAGTTCGGTCACCGGCAGGAAGCCGTCGGGGGTCTCGGCCCCGAGGTCCGCGGCCACGATGTCGTCGGCGACGACGAGCGATCCGAGGGGCGCGTCGGGCGTGAAGCCGCCCGCGATGCCTGCGGAGACGACGAGGTCGTAGGGCGTGCCGTCGAGGGCGGCGGCGGTGAGCGCGGCGGCGGTGGAGGCCGCGGCGAGGGCGGGGCCCACGCCGGCGGCGAGCAGGTCGTGGGCGCCGGTGCGGTGCAGGACCACCCCGGGGAGCCGTACCTCGGCGGCCGGGGATGCGAGGGCCCTGGCCACCGCGTCCCGTTCCACGGGGACCGCGGTGGCCACCAGGACCCGCGCCGGGGAGGACGTGGTCAGGAAGCCTTCTCGAGCTTGAAGGACCACAGCCCCGTCACCTTGCTCTCGCCCTCCTTGATGGAGACGAGCGTGGAGTTGCCGCTCGCCCCGTACTGGGCGTTGAAGAACACGCTGCCCGGGATCGTGCGGTAGGTCTTGGTGCTGGACTCGGTCAGCGGCTGGCCGTTCATGAGGATCGTCCAGCCCTTGTCCGCGATGGCCGGGTCGACGCCGAAGCGGACCGTCTCGTCGGGGTCCACCTTGATCGACTTGATGTCCTTCGACTTCAGGCACTTCTCCAGATCACCGGAGGGGATTTCCTTGCCGTCGTTGTAGCAGTCGGTCTGGGAGCTCACCGAGTTCGTGCCGACCGTGATGGTCGCCAGCGGCGACGGCTTGTTACAGGCGGACAGCAGGAGCAGTCCGGCGGAAACGGCGCCGAAGGCGGCTACGGCGCGACGGGAACGCAGAGCGGTCATGGCCGAAGGCTATCGGGCACGGCCGGGGTGTCCCCCACGCGGGGTGCACGACGTGCCGCCCGCTCCCGCGCGCAGGCCCCGCGCACCCGGCCCGGCCACGGGCGGCACCGCTCGTCCGCGGCCCCTCCCGGGTCGGCCCGTGAGGCCCGCCGGACGGCCGAAATCCCACGCCGCCGGTCCGCGCCGCCCGGCTCAGGCTGCCCGATCCACGCCGCCCGATCTGCGCCGCCCGGTCCACCCGGCCCGGCCACCGGCGGCACCGGTCGTCCGCGGCCCCTCCCGGGCCGGCCCGTGAGGCCCGCCGGACGGCCGAAATCCCACGCCGCCCGATCCACGCTGCCCGGCTCACGCCGCCCGGCTCACGCCGCCCGATCCGCGCCGCCCGATCCGCGCCGCCCGGCTCAGGCCGCCCGGCTCAGGCGGCCCGGCCCGCGCCGCCCGGCTCAGGCCGCCCGGCCCACGCCGCCCGGCTCAGGCCGCCCGGCTCAGGCTGCCCGGCCCACGCCGCCCGGCTCAGGTTGCCCGGCCCGCGCCGCCCCGATCCGCGCCGCCCGGCTCAGGCCGCCCGGGTCCGGGTCGTGCTCTCCCGGCGGGCCGAGGTCAGCAGGGCCCGTACCGTCGGAAGCCAGCCCGAGGCGACGATCGCCGCGCCGACCGAGAGACCCAGCGCCCCGTCGAGCGGCAGCACGATCCCGATCGCCCCGCCCAGCACCCAGGCCATCTGCAACAGCGTCTCCGAGCGCGCGAACGCCGACGTGCGCACCAGCTCCGGCACGTCCCGCTGGATCAGCGCGTCCAGCGCCAGCTTGGCGAGCGCCTGTGCGAATCCCGCGATCCCCGCCAGGCACGTCACCAGGAACGCGCCGAAGAACACCGCCGCCGTGATCGCCGCGCCCAGCACGATCACCACCACCGTCACGATGATCACTTCCGGTGCGCGGGATCTCAGCCAGGCGCCCACGGCCGTACCCAGTGCGTTGCCCGCGCCCGCCGCGACGCCCACGATGCCCAGGGACACCGCCGCGCTCTCCCCGGTCAGCGGGTGCTCGCGCAGCAGGAAGGCTAGGAAGAAGATCAGGAAGCCGGACAGACAGCGCAGCGCGGCGTTGGCGGCCAGGGCGTGGATGACGGCGGGGCCGACGGTGCGCAGTCCTGGCCGGCTGGAGGCCGCCTTGCGCCGGGGGCCGTGCAGATGGTCCTCGTCCGCGGCGAGCAGCGCACGGTCCTCCCCCTTCGCCGAGTCGACCTTCGGCGGCAGCGAGAACGACAGGAACGTCCCCGCGACGAACAGCACGAAGGCCCCGTACAGCGGCCAGCCCGGACCGACGGCGTGCAGCGCGGCGCCGACCGGGGCGGCCAGCCCGGTGGCGAGCAGCCCGCCGAGGGTGACCCGGGAGTTGGCCTTCACCAGCGAGAAGCGGGGCGGCAGCAGCCGTGGCACCACGGCGCTGCGGACGACGCCGTACGCCTTCGACGCGACGAGGACGCCGAGCGCCGCCGGGTACAGCTCGAGGCTTCCGCTCGCCACCGCCCCCGAGATGATCAGCGCGAGCAGGGCACGGGCGAGCATCGCGCCCGCCATGGCGGCCCGCCGGCCGTGCGGGAGCCGGTCGAGGAGGGGACCGATCACGGGGGCGAGCACCGTGAACGGCGCCATGGTGATGGCGAGGTAGAGCGCGACCCGCCCGCGGGCCTCGTCCGTCGGCACGGAGAAGAAGACGGTGGAGGCGAGGGCGACGGTGATCATGACGTCGCCGGCGCCGTTCACGGCGTGCAGTTCGATCAGTTTGCCGAGGCCGGACTCGCCCGCGCCGTGCGCGTGCGTGGCCTTGCGGATACCGCGGGCGACTCCCGTGAACGGTCGGCCCACGGCACGGCCGACCGCGCGGACGGACCCGCCGAACCGGGCCGAACCGCCACCCCGGCTGCGCCCCCCGGCCCCACCGACCCCGGTGGTTCCCTCGGACGACCTCGCGGCTGCCACCCCGTCATAGTGCCCCGAGAAGGGCGGATGTAGCGCCGATGCGACGCGGATACGCACCTACGGGATCGACCGGTGCCGTACCGGGAGCAGGGCGTGGGTACGGAACGAGCCAAGTGCGTCCGGAGCCGGGAGGCGCCTCGGCGACCCGTCCGGAACGGCATGCGGAGGACCGGGCTCCGGGAAAGCGCAGCCACTCGGTGTGGGCGCCGGGGCCCGGAGAGGGTAGCGTGCGTAGCGCGCCGTGGCGATTGTTCTCGGCCGCGCGCCTCTCATCCATCCCGCAGAATGGATGGTGTGGGTGCGCCCGAGCGCGATCGGGCGCGGACGTCGACGCGGCCCTCAGGTCCGCTCCGTCCGCACCCAGCCGAGAAGGGGCGCACCCGTGAGACGGCGTAGGAGAGAAGCGATACCTGTGAGCGCGACAACGCGAAGCCGCACCCCCGACCGCCTGTGCGCCGAGGCGATCGACCTCGCCCGCGCCGCCGCCGAGGAGGCCGCCGCGCCCGGCATCGTCGGCGAGCACGCCGGGACGGTGTCCGAGGGCGACCGCGTTGTGACGCACTTCTTCGAGTGCAAGGAACTGGGCTACCGCGGCTGGCGCTGGGCGGTGACGGTCGCGCGGGCCTCGCGCGCGAAGGTCGTCACGGTCGACGAGACGGTTCTGCTGCCCGGCCCCGACGCGCTGCTCGCCCCGGAGTGGGTGCCGTGGAGCGAGCGGCTGCGCCCCGGCGACCTGGGCCCGGGCGACCTGCTGCCGACGGACGCCGAGGACCTGCGTCTGGAACCCGGTTTCACCGGCGAGGAGGAGCCGCTGCCGAACGCCGCGGTCTCCGGCGAGATGGCCGAGCTGGTCGAGGCGGAGGACGCGGAGGTCACCGGCGGTGCCCCGGCGAACCTGCCGATGGCCCCGTCGCGCGGTTCGATCTCCGCGGTGGCGGAGGAACTGGGCATGCGCCGCGCCCGGGTTCTGTCCCGCTACGGTCTGCACGTCGCCGCCGACCGCTGGGAGGAGGCGTTCGGCGCCAAGACGCCCATGGCCCAGGCGGCCCCCGCCTCCTGCGTCTCCTGCGGCTTCCTGGTCCCGATCGGCGGTTCGCTCGGGCAGGCCTTCGGGGTGTGCGCCAACGAGTTCTCCCCGGCGGACGGCCGGGTGGTGTCCCTGTCGTACGGCTGCGGCGGCCACTCGGAGGCGGCGGTCATGCCGAAGCCGCCGCGCCCGGCTCCGCCGGTGGTCGACGAGACGAAGGTCGAACCGTTTCCGCTGCGGCCCTCCCCGGAGGGGTCGGTGCCCGCGGTGGCGGACGAGTCGTCGGCGGAGCTGGGGCACTCGTAGAGCACGGCCTGGTCCTGGCCCGGCGAGCACGGCCGGGTCCTGGCCCGGCACCCACCCACCCGCCCGTCCGGGGGTCCCCCCGCTCCAAGAGCCCGGGGGAGTTCGAGGACGAGGCCGTTCGGGCGGATACGGGGGCCTGGGGCGCAGCCCCGGAACGGCGCCCCCGACAGACGGCACCTGCCCGAGTGTCGGCCGAGCTCCCGCACGGTACCTTCGTCCGGCGGCAGCCCCCCGCCGCGAGAGGGAGAGTGAACCGTGAGCAAGTTCGTGCGACCGGCAGCCGAAGGGGACCCGTTCGGCACGGCCCGCCTGCGCCGCGGCGTGCTGGACGCGTGGGCGACCAGCCCGGCCCGGTTCCGCGAGGACGCCAACGCCGAGGAGGACCTCGTCCTCGGCGGCTACCGGGACCGCCTCGTCGTGGAGCTCGCACAGAACGCCGCCGACGCCGCGGCCCGGGCGGGGGTCCCCGGCCGGCTCCGGCTGACCCTGCGCGAGGGCGTGCTCGTCGCCGCCAACACCGGCGCCCCGCTGGACGCGGCCGGCGTCGAGTCGCTGTCCACGCTGCGGGCCTCCGCCAAGCGCGACGAACGGGAGCAGGCCGTCGGCCGCTTCGGCGTCGGCTTCGCGGCCGTCCTCGCCGTCAGTGACGAGCCTGCGGTCGTCGGCCGGCACGGCGGGGTGCGCTGGTCCCTGTCCGAGGCCCGGGAACTGGCCACCGAGACCGCCCGGCACAGCCCCGGCCTCGGCGACGAGATCCGCCGCCGCGACGGGCACGTGCCGCTGCTGAGGCTGCCGTTCGCGGCCGAGGGCACCGCCCCGGACCCGTACGACACCGCCGTCATCCTCCCGCTGCGCGACGCGGCGGCCGCCGATCTCGCCGAGCGGCTGCTGGGGGCCGTCGACGACGCCCTGCTGCTCGCCCTGCCCGGGCTCGAAGAGGTCGTCGTCGAGATCCACGACGAGACGCCCCGCACGCTGGTCCGCCGCACCGACGGCACCGACACCGTCGTGGAGGACTCCCGCGACGGCACCACACGCTGGCGTACCGTCTCCCACCACGGCCCGCTCACCCCCGACCTGCTCGCCGACCGCCCGGTCGAGGAGCGGCTGCGCCCCCACTGGTCCGTCACCTGGGCCGTCCCCGCCGAGGCCGACGGCACCCCGGCCCGCCCCCGCACCGCCCCGGTGGTGCACGCCCCGACCCCGAGCGACGAGCCGCTCGGGGTGCCCGCCCTGCTCATCGCGTCGTTCCCGCTGGACACCAGCCGCCGCCACACCGCGCCCGGCCCGCTGACCGACTTCCTGGTGGAGCGCGCCGCCGACGCCTACGCCGAACTCCTCGCCGCCTGGCGCCCGGTGACCCCCGGCATCCTCGACCTGGTGCCGGGCCCGCTCGGCAAGGGCGAGCTGGACGGCGCGCTGCGGAGCGCCGTCCTGGAGCGGCTGCCGCGCACCGCGTTCCTGCCGCCCGCGAACGAGCCCGGTGACGACGACGAACTGCCCGAGGCGCTGCTCCCCCGGGACGCCGAGGTCGTCGAGGGCGCCGGCGCCGGGACCGTGCGGGTCCTCGCCGAGGTGCTGCCGTGCCTGCTGCCGGCCGGCCTCGAACGCCGTGTGGAGCTGCGGACGCTGGGCGTGGCCCGGGTGCCGCTGACCGAGGCGATCGACCGGCTCGCGGGGCTGGAGAAGGAGCCGGAGTGGTGGTGGCGGCTGTACGACAGCCTGGCCGGGGTCGACCCGGACCGGCTGTCCGGGCTGCCGGTGCCGCTCGCCGACGGGCGGACGACGATCGGGCCCCGGCAGGTCCTGCTGCCGACGTTCGACGGGCCGCCGGTGGCTCCGGAGACGCTGGCCCGGCTGGGACTGAAGGTCGCCCACGCGGACGGCGCCCATCCGCTGCTGGAGAAGCTCGGCGCCCTCCCGGCCACCCCGCGGGCCATCCTCACCACCCCGCAGGTGCGGGCCGCCGTCGCCGCCTCGCTCGATGACGAGGGCGTGGGCTGGGAGGAGGACGGGCCGGACGCCGAGGAGCTGGCGGACACCGTGCTCGCGCTGGTCCGCGAGGCGGGCCTCGAACCCGGTGACGAGCCGTGGCTCGGCGCGCTCGCCCTGCCCGACGAGGACGGCGAACTCTCGCCCGCCGGGGAACTGGTCCTGCCCGGCAGCCCGTTCGCGGGCATCATGCGCGAGGGCGAACTGGCCTGCGTGGACGCCGACCTGGCCGAGCGCTGGGGGCATCAGCCGCTGGCCGCCTGCGGCGTGCTCGCCACCTTCGCCCTCGTCCGCGCCACCGACGTCGTCCTCGACCCGGACGAACTGGAGCCCCGCGACTCCGACTTCGCGGAGCCCGACGACGTGGGGCTGCTCGACGCCGTCGACGTGTGGTGCGAGGACGTCCTGGACCGGCTGCCCGAGACCCCGGTACCGCCGGTGGCGACCGAGATCGTCGCCGTACGGGACCTGGACCTGGTCGACGACGACCGCTGGCCGCAGGCCCTCGCCCTGCTCTCGCAGCCCCCGCTCAGGGACGCGCTCACCCAGCCGGTGCGGGTGCTGCTGCCGGACGGCACCCACGAGGTCGTACGCCCGTACGCGGCCTGGTGGCTGCGCGGCCACCCGGTGCTGGACGGCCGCCGCCCGGCCGGCCTGCGCGCCGCGGGCGGCGACCCGCTGCTGGCCGGCCTGTACGAGGAGGCGGACGCCACCGGCTTCGACGACGAGCAGGTGCTGCGCGCCCTCGGCGTACGGACGTCGGTCGCCGCCCTGCTCGACGAGCCCGGCGGCGCGGCGGAGCTGCTGGACCGGCTCGCCGACCCGGAGCGCCCCGTCACGGCCGCCCAACTGCACGCCCTGTACAGCGCGTTGGCCGAGCTGGACCCGGAGCGGGTGACCCTGCCGGAGGAGCTGCGGGCGGTGGTGGACGGGCAGGTGACCGTCGTGGACGCCGCCGACGCGGTGGTCGTCGACTCGCCCGACCTGCTGCCCTTCACCGAAGGCGTGCCGCTGCTGCCGGTCCGCCCGGCCCGGGCCGCCGATCTCGCCGAGCTGTTCCAGGTGCGGCGGCTGAGCGAGTCGGTGACGGGCGAGGTGACCTCCGAGGGCGCCGAGCACGACGTACCGGACTCCGTGCGGGTGCTGCTCGGCCCGCGGACCCCGCAGACGTACGTCGAGCACGAGGAACTCGTCGTCGACGGGGTCGAGCTGGACTGGCGCCTGACCGCCGACGGCGTCCTGCACGCGGCCACCCTGGAGGGCGTCGCGGCGGGCCTGGCCTGGGCGGCGGGCCAGTGGCCGCGCCGCTTCGAGGTGGCGGCGCTGCTGGAAGACCCCTCCCGCACCGAGGAGCTGGCGCGGGACCGCTGGTTCGACTGAGGCTGAGCAGGTCAGGCGGGGAACCGGCGGTCGACCCACTTCCACAGCAGTTCCAGGACGGCCGCCGACACCGCCGCGACGCCCACCGCGATCCAGGGGACCGTCTCCCCGACCAGCCTGAGGGCGAAGAAGTGCTGCAGCCACGGCACGGCCAGCACGAACACGAACGCCACGCCCATGGCGGCCACCAGGCCGATCCGCCACCAGGTGTAGGGGCGTGCGACGATCGCCAGCACCCACATGGTGATCAGGAACAGCGTGAGGGTCGCCGCGCTGGTCTCCGCGTCCAGGGAACCGGGGCCGCTGTAGTGGTGGCGGGCGATCAGGTAGGTGACGAACGTGCCGACCGCCGCCACGGCCCCGCCCGGGATCGAGTACCGCATCACCCGCCGGACGAAGTGGGGCCTGGCCCGCTCCCTGTTGGGCGCCAGGGCCAGGAAGAACGCCGGGACGCCGATCGTCAGGGTCGACAGCAGGGTCAGATGCCGGGGCAGGAACGGGTACTCCACCTGCCCGCACACCACGAACACCGCGAGCAGCACCGAGTACACCGTCTTCACCAGGAAGAGCGTCGCGACCCGGGTGATGTTCCCGATGACGCGCCGGCCCTCGCCGACCACCGACGGCAGCGTCGCAAAGCTGTTGTCGAGCAGCACGATCTGCGCCACGGACCGGGTCGCCTCCGAGCCGGAACCCATCGACACCCCGATGTCCGCGTCCTTGAGCGCCAGCACGTCGTTCACGCCGTCGCCCGTCATCGCCACCGTGTGCCCGCGCGACTTCAGGGCGCCCACCATGTCCCGCTTCTGCCGTGGGGTGACCCGGCCGAAGACGGTGCCCTTGTCCAGGGACTTCGCCATCTCGACCTGGTTCGGGGGCAGGTGCCGGGCGTCCATCACCTCGCCGCGGATGCCGAGTTTCCCGGCCACCGCGCCCACCGACACCGCGTTGTCGCCGGATATGACCTTGGCGTGGACGTTCTGGTCGGCGAAGTAGCGCAGGGTGTCGGCGGCGTCCGGGCGCAGCCGCTGCTCCAGGACGACCAGCGCGGTGGGCCGGGTGCCGGCCGCGACCCGGGGGTCGTCCAGGTCCCGGGAGGCACGGGCCAGCAGCAGCACGCGCAGCCCCTGTTCGTTGAGCCGCCCGGTCTCGGCCAGGGCCGGGTCGTCGGGGTCGAGGAGGACGTCGGGGGCGCCCAGCAGCCATGTACTGGCCTGGCCGTCGCCCTCGCTGAAGGAGGCGCCGCTGTACTTGCGGGCGGAGGAAAAGGGCAGGGCCTCGGTGCAGCGCCACTCCTCGCTGTCCGGGTAGGCGTCGATGATCGCCTGGAGGGAGGCGTTGGGGCGGGGGTCCGCCTCGCCGAGGGCGCCGAGGACCTTGCGCACGTACGTCTCGTCGGCGCCCTGGAGCGGCCGCAGCTCGGTGACGTCCATGCCGCCCTCGGTGAGCGTGCCCGTCTTGTCCAGGCAGACGGTGTCCACGCGGGCGAGCCCCTCGATGGCGGGCAGCTCCTGGACGAGGACCTGCTTGCGGCCCAGCCGTATGACGCCGATCGCGAAGGCCACGGAGGTCAGCAGCACCAGCCCCTCGGGGACCATGGGCACGATGCCGCCGACCGTGCGGGCCAGGGAGTCCTTGAGCCCGTGCTGTGTCGTCACGAGCTGGCTGATGACCAGGCCGACCGCGGTGGGGACCATCATCCAGGTGACGTACTTGAGGATGGTGGAGATGCCGGTGCGCAGCTCGGAGTGCACGAGCGTGAAACGGCTCGCCTCCTCGGCGAGCTGGACGGCATAGGCCTCGCGGCCGACCTTGGTCGCCCGGAACGCGCCGCCGCCCGCGACGACGAAGCTGCCGGACATCACCGGGTCACCGGGCCGTTTGACGACGGGGTCGGCCTCCCCGGTGAGCAGCGACTCGTCGACCTCCAGGCCGTCGGTCTCGAGGCAGACACCGTCGACGACGATCTTGTCGCCGGGCCCGACCTCGATGACGTCGTCCAGCACGATCCCGGACGTGCCGATCTCCCGCGCGGTCCCGTCGCGGCGCACGGTCGGCCGCGCCTCGCCGATCACCGCCAGGGAGTCCAGCGTCTTCTTGGCCCGCCATTCCTGGATGATGCCGATCCCGGTGTTCGCGATGATCACGTAGCCGAACAGGCTGTCCTGGAACGGCGCCACGAACAGCATGATCAGCCAGAGCACACCGATGATCGCGTTGAAGCGGGTGAAGACGTTCGCGTGGACGATCTCGCCCAGGGAGCGACTGCTGCGCACCGGAACGTCGTTGACGTCACCGCGGGCGACCCGCTCGGCCACTTCGGCGGCGGTGAGGCCGCGCGTCCGCACGGGCATCGGAGCGGGGTGCACGGGGTCGAGTTCGGCGCCCGCGTCGATGTGCGTCATGCCTTCGACGGTACGTGCGGACGGGCATGGTCACCCGCCGAGCGGCCCAAAGATCAGACCAGGGAAGGAGGGGCGGCGGAGGGTGTCGTGCGGTGGTTGTAGGGGAGCCCCTGCCGGAGTGCCTCCGCTACCGGAGCCTGCTACCGATCGGCGGCGGAGGCCCGCTTGATCGCCGCGTCCCGCCTCCGTACGTACCAGATGCCCACGCATCCGAGCCCGGCCCCCGCCAGGCACGTCCACAGCCACCAGGTGTGCCCGTGGTCGGCGAACCAGCCGTAGAAGGGGAGCTGGACCAGGAACATCAGGAACCAGAGGAGCGTGCCGCCGGTCACGACGGGCACCACGGGGCCCTCGAGGGGCTCCGGCGCCTCGTGCCTGGGGGTCCATTTCGCCATGTGCTCAGCTTACGAGGAGCCGTAACGGCGTCGACCGCGACCCGGCCGACCTGGCACACCAGGAGTCTACGCGCGGAGATAGCGATCAACGCCTTATATGTTCATACTGAAACAGTTCGAGTCTGGCTGCTTACGTTCGTACGAAACGCCAACAGAAACTGGGGGAGATCTGTTGGTGATCGAGCGACGGCGAGACTCGATCACGTTTGTCACCGTTTGTTACTGATCCCCTGTGCACCTTGAGGTCCCGCATGCCCACCTCGGCCCCCGCCAAGGCCTCCGCGCCGCAGCAGCCGGGCACCCGGCCGCCGTCCGGCGCCCTCGACCGCTACTTCAAGATCTCCGAGCGGGGCAGCACGCTGTCCCGCGAGATCCGGGGCGGCTTCGCCACCTTCTTCGCGATGGCGTACATCATCGTGCTGAACCCGATCATCCTCGGCAGCGCGAAGGACATGTACGGGCACCACCTGGACCACGGCCAGCTCGTCACCGCGACGGCCGTGACCGCCGCCTTCACCACGCTGCTCATGGGCGTGATCGGCAATGTCCCGATCGCCCTCGCCGCCGGCCTCGGCGTCAACACGGTCGTCGCCCTCCAGCTCGCCCCGCGCATGTCGTGGCCGGACGCGATGGGCATGGTCGTCCTCGCCGGTTTCGTGGTGATGCTGCTCGTCGCCACCGGTCTGCGCGAGCGCGTGATGAACGCCGTGCCGCTGGGCCTGCGCAAGGGCATCTCGATCGGCATCGGCCTGTTCATCATGCTGATCGGTCTCGTGGACTCCGGCTTCGTCACCCGCATCCCCGACGTCGCCCAGACCACGGTCCCGCTCCAGCTCGGCATGAACGGCCACCTGAGCGGCTGGCCGGTCCTGGTGTTCGTCCTCGGCGCGCTGCTCACCTTCGCGCTGATCGTCCGCAAGGTGCCGGGCGCGATCCTGATCTCGATCGTCGCGATGACGGTCCTCGCGGTGGTCCTCAATGCGGTCGCCAAGATCCCGAACTGGGGCCTGACCGTCCCGAAGTGGCCCGGCAACCCGGTCGCCAGTCCCGACTTCGGCCTGATCGGCAAGGTCAGCCTGTTCGGAGGCTTCGGCAAGGTCGGCGTGCTGACCGGCGTCCTGTTCGTCTTCACCGTCCTGCTGTCGTGCTTCTTCGACGCGATGGGCACGATCATGGGCATCGGCGACGAGGCCAAGCTGACCGACGCCGAGGGCAACATGCCCGGCATCAACAAGGTCCTCTTCGTCGACGGCATCGCGGTCGCGGCGGGCGGCGCCAGCTCCTCCTCGGCCACCACCTGCTTCGTGGAGTCCACGGCGGGCGTCGGCGAGGGCGCGCGCACGGGCTTCGCGAACGTCGTCACGGGCCTGCTGTTCACGGCGGCCCTCTTCCTCACCCCGGTCGCCACGATGGTGCCGTCCCAGGCGGCCACCCCGGCCCTGGTCGCGGTGGGCTTCCTGATCCTGTCCAACTCGGTCAAGGAGATCGACTGGGCGGACTACACGATCGCCATCCCCGCCTTCGTGACGATGCTGATGATGCCGTTCACGTACTCGATCACGAACGGCATCGGCATGGGCTTCATCACCTTCGCGCTGCTGCGCCTGGCCGCGGGCCGCGGGCGGGAGGTCCCGGTGGCGATGTACGTGGTGGCGGCGGTCTTCGGCTTCTACTACCTGATGCCGGCGCTGGGCCTGACCTGATCCCCGAAGGCGTCCACGGCGTCAGGTGACCCCGTAGAACCGTTCCGTCTCCTCGACGGCGGTCTCGAACCGCTGGTCGAAGTCATCCCGAATGAGCGTCCGGACGACATAGTCCTGGACGCTCATTCCTCTTCTGGCGGCGTGTTGCCGGAGCCGCTCGAGCAGCTCCCCGTCCATCCGCACGCTGAGCACACTGGTCCCCATGGCTCCGAGGGTCGCCGGACCCGGGGGCGCGACGGGTCACGTTCCGCGACCACATCACTCGTTCGGGTGATACGCGCAGCTCGGGTGTTTCCCGCCGGGGCCCGGGAGGCGGGTGCGCACGTGGCCGGAGTCACCCTCATGGCGGTGCGTTCGGGTGGTCTTTAGGGAAAGTAATGAGTTATCCTAAAGAGCATGCCTGACCTGACCCATGGCGACGACGCTGCCGCCGTGAACGCTCTCCGCTCCGCCGTGATGCGCCTGTCGCGCCGACTCAAGCACCAGCGGGTCGACGAGTCGCTGAGCCCGACCGAGATGTCGGTGCTCGGCACCCTGTCCCGCTGCGGCTCCGCGACCCCGGGCGAGCTCGCCCGCAAGGAGCACGTCCAGCCGCCCTCGATGACCCGCATCGTGGCCCTGCTGGAGAGCAAGGGTCTGGTCGCCCTGGAGCCCCACCCCGAGGACCGGCGCCAGAAAGTGGTCACCCAGACCGAGCGGGCCGAGGCGATGCTCGAGGAGAGCCGCCGCAAGCGGAACGCGTTCCTGGCCGGACTGGTCGAGGGCCTGGACGACGACGAGTGGGCGGCACTCCGCGCCGCAGCGCCCGTCCTCGAGAAGCTCGCACACCTGTGACCGGGGCGCATCCGGGGCATCGCGGGACCCGACCCGGGGGTGTCGCGGCCCCGGATGCACGCCCGTGCCGGACGCTCACCGTGACCGACGCGGCCCCCACCCGCGTACGTACGAAGCCGTCATCGCAAGGAGGCGAATCCCTTTGAGTACGGGAACCGGAGCAGCTTCCGCCCCCGCACCAGCCACCCACGACTCCCCGCCCGCCCACGAGACCGCACAGCCGGCGCAGCCCCCCACCGCCGTCGAGAGCCCGGAGCCCGTCGAACCGACCGGACCCGAACCCGTCGAACGGACCACTCCCGGCCCCGCCCGACGGACCGACCCCCTGGCGCGGACGAAGCCCGTAGCACGGACCGAGACCGCCATCCCGACCCGGCCCACCGGTTCGACCAAGACCGCCGTCCCGACCGAGACCCGCAAGTCGTCGATGTTCAGTTCGCTGCGCATCCGCAACTACCGGCTCTTCTTCCTCGGCCAGGTCGTCTCCAACACCGGCACCTGGATGCAGCGCATCGCCCAGGACTGGCTGGTGCTCAGCCTGACCGGCTCCTCCACCGCCGTCGGTGTCACCACGGCGCTGCAGTTCCTGCCGATGCTGCTCTTCGGCCTGTACGGCGGCGTCCTCGTCGACCGTCTGCCCAGGCGCCCGACGCTGCTCGTGACGCAGTCGGCGATGGGAGCGACCGGCCTCGTCCTGGCCTTCCTGACCCTGACCGGGCACGTCCAGGTCTGGCACGTCTACCTGGCCGCCTTCGCCGTCGGACTCGCCACGGTCGTCGACAACCCGGCCCGGCAGTCCTTCGTCTCCGAGATGGTCGGACCGAAGCAGTTGCAGAACGCGGTCAGCCTGAACTCGGCGAACTTCCAGTCCGCCCGCCTGGTCGGCCCCGCCGTCGCCGGTGTCCTGATCACCGGCATGGGCACGGGCTGGGCCTTCCTGCTCAACGGCGTGTCCTTCGTCGCGCCCATCGCGAGCCTGCTGCTGATGCGCGCCCGTGAGCTGTACGTCGTGGAGCGCGCGCCGCGCGGCAAGGGCCAGCTCCGCGAGGGCCTGCGCTATGTCGCCGGGCACCCGGAGCTGATCTGGCCGATCGTGCTGGTGGGCTTCATCGGCACCTTCGGCTTCAACTTCCCCGTGTGGCTGTCGGCCTACGCGGACGACGTCTTCCACGCGGGCGCCGGCGCCTACAGCCTCTTCAACACGCTGATGGCGCTCGGCTCGCTGACCGGCGCGCTGCTCGCCGCGCGGCGCGGCACGGCCCGGCTGCGGGTGCTGATCGCGGCGGCCGCCCTCTTCGGCACGCTGGAGATCCTGGCGTCCGGGGCCCCGTCGCTGTGGCTGTTCTCGCTGCTGATGGTGCCGATAGGGATCGCCGGCCTGACGGTGAACGTCACGGCGAACACGGCCGTCCAGATGGGCACGGACCCGGCCATGCGCGGCCGCGTCATGGCCCTGTTCATGATGGTCTTCATGGGCGGTACGCCGCTCGGGGCGCCCCTGGTCGGCTGGGCCACGGACGCGTACGGCGCCCGGGTCGGGTTCGCCCTGGGCGGCCTGATCTCGGCCGCGGCGGCCGTGACGGTCGGCCTGCTCCTGGTCCGGGCGAGCGGCCTGCGCCTGGCGGTGGGCTGGCACCGGGGGCACCCGCGGGTGCGGTTCGTGCCGCGCGAGGAGCCGGTGACGGCCTGAGGGGTTCGGGGGCGCCTCGGGCGAGGCGCCCCTTCGCGCGGCTGCCGGTGTGGCCGGGGAGCGTGATCCCTGCGAGGGTGAGGGCATGAGACTGTTCGCCGCGGTGCTGCCGCCCCCGGACGTGCTCCGGGAACTGACGGCGGTGGTACGCGAGTTGGAGGGCCTGCCCGGGGCGCGGGGGCTGCGCTGGACGGGCCGGCCGGGCTGGCACTTCACGCTCGCCTTCTACGGCGAGGTGGCCGAGGACGTCGTACCGGACCTGTCCGAGCGGCTGGCTCGGGCGGCCCGGCGCACCGAACCGTTCCCGCTGTCCGTGTCCGGGGGCGGGCGCTTCGGGGACCGGGCACTGTGGGTGGGCGCGACCGGGGACGTGCGGGCGCTCAGGCTGCTCGCCGAGCGTGCGGAGTCCGCGGCGCGCAAGGCGGGCGTGGAGACGGGCGAGCACCGCCCCTACCGCCCGCATCTGACCCTGGCCCGCAGCCGGGGCACGGCGGACTTCCGGCCCTATGTGGCGGCACTGCAGGCGTTCGAGGGCCGTGAGTGGACGGTGGGGGAACTCACTCTGGTCCGCAGCCGGCTGCCGAAGTCGGGGGTTGCGGGGGAGCAGCCCCGGTACGAGACCGTGGAGCAGTGGGGGCTCGGCACGGGGGAGTGACGAGGTCCGGTTACGCTCGATGCGTGGACCCGAAGACCCGTAACCGGATCATGGCCGGTGTGCTCGTGCTGATGTTCGCGGTGGTGGCGCTGACGGCGGCGATCGGCAAGTAGACCACCGCCGCGTGCGCCCCGCCGGGCGGAACCCCTGTGGAGACCGCCCGGCCCCGGGTCCCGCGCCGGCCGGCGAAGGCACCGGGGCCGTGGTGTGCGCATGCGCCGTTTACCAGGCGAACGCCTCCGGAGACGGACCCGGGCCGGGGAAGATCTCCTCCAGGCCCGCCAGGACCTCTTCCGACAGCTCCAGCTCGACCGCCCTGATCGCCGACTGAAGCTGCTCGGCGGTGCGCGGGCCGACGATCGGGCCCGTGACCCCCGGGCGGGTCAGCAGCCAGGCGAGAGCCGCCTCGCCGGGTTCCAGGCCGTGCTTCTCCAGCAGGTCCTCGTAGGACTGGATCCGCGTACGGACCGCGGGGTCGTTGAGCGCGTCGGCGGTCCGGCCGCCGGCCCGGCGTCCGCCCTCGACCTCCTTCTTGATGACCCCGCCCAGCAGCCCGCCGTGCAGCGGCGACCACGGGATGACCCCGACGCCGTAGTCCTGCGCGGCCGGTATGACCTCCATCTCGGCGCGGCGCTCGAAGAGGTTGTACAGGCACTGCTCGCTGACCAGGCCCAGGGAGCCGAGCCGGGCGGCGGTCTCATTGGCCTGGGCGATCTTGTAGCCCGGGAAGTTGCTGGAGCCGACGTACAGGACCTTGCCCTGCTGCACCAGCACGTCCAGCGCCTGCCAGATCTCCTCGAACGGGGTGTTCCGGTCGATGTGGTGGAACTGGTACAGGTCGATGTAGTCGGTCTGCAGGCGCTTGAGGCTGGCGTCGACCGCCCGCCGGATGTTCACCGCGGAGAGCTTGTCGTGGTTGGGCCAGGCGGTGGTGCCGTCCGGGGCCATGTTGCCGTACACCTTGGTGGCCAGCACGACCTTGTCGCGCCGCTCGCCGCCCTTGGCGAACCAGTTGCCGATGATGGTCTCGGTACGGCCCTTGTTCTCGCCCCAGCCGTACACGTTGGCCGTGTCGAAGAAGTTGATCCCCGCGTCCAGGGCCGCGTCCATGATCGCGTGGCTGTCGGCCTCCTCGGTCTGCGGACCGAAGTTCATGGTCCCGAGAACGAGCCGGCTGACCTTGAGTCCCGTGCGTCCGAGCTGCGTGTACTCCATGACCGCCTAGCCAACGGCGTGGAGTGCGCTCTAGGCAAGGGGGTTGGGTGTGGGACCGGGTCAGTCGCGCGGGAACTCGTCGGTCTTGAGGGTGAGGCCGAGGGGGGTGGCGGTCATGTCGACGTCGGCTCCGAAGGCGACGGAGAGTTCGCTGATGTACTCGCCGTCCTTGGGCTGGGTGTAGAGGTGGCACTTGCCCTGGTAGGGGTCGGCGACGAGGTAGACGGGGACTTCGGCGAGTGCGTAGGCCGTCTTCTTCGGCCCGTAGTCGTTCTGCGCCGTGCCCCTCGAGATGACCTCGGCGACGAATTCGACGTCCTTGCAGCGCCACAGACCCTTGCCGTCCGTCTCGGCGCCCTCGGCCACGAGCGTCACATCGGAGGCGAAGCCGTTGAGGTGGCCCGGGTAGTCGACGCGGACGTCCGACTTCACGCGCTTGCGCGGGTACTTGGTGCGCAATTGCTCGACGATGCCCAGGATGATCTCCCAGTGCGTGTCCCGCTGCGGCGACATGAAGATGGCCCCCTCGACGATCTCGACCTTGTAGCCCTCGGGGGTGGTCCGCTCGAGCGACCCGAACAGCTCGTCCAGAGTCAGCTCGCCGCTGTCATCGGCCATCTCGATCCTGTCTTCGAGGACGGTCATCGTGGCGCTCCTCCCCGGCCGCCCCCCGCACGAGTGCAGCCGCGCAGTACAACGATAGGCACGGTGACCAGGGCACGCCGGTATTCGGTCAACTCGTTCCGGCCGCGTACGCCTGCCCGACCCCCCACGCCTCCCACATCGCCCCCGCGAACGCCTCGGCGATCTTGTGCTCGCCGCTCGCGTTCGGATGCGTGCCGTCGTACGTGTCGACGTGGATGTCGTACGACGGAGGTGGGGAGGCCAGCAGGATCGGCGATCGGGGCTCGTCGAGGTCGGCCACCGCCTTCGCCAGAAGCTCGTTGAAGAGGGTCACCTGGGCTCCGAAGGGCGCGTCCGCCTGTGCCCGGATGTTCGGGATCACGGGGAGCAGGACCATACGGATGCGCGGGTTGGCCGCCCGCGCCTCGGTCACGAAGCGGCGCACGTTCTCCGCCGTCTGCTCCGCGTTCGTGTAGAAGCCCAGGTCGATCAGGCCGAGGGCGACCAGCAGCACATCCGCCCTGGACTGCCGGACCGCGTCCGCGATCAGCGGCGCCATGTGCAGCCAGCCCTCGCCCCAGCCCGCCAGATGGGCGCGGGGGAAGTCGGGTTCGGCGTAGGCGTACGACGTCGGCGCGTCGGCCGCCTTGTCGTACAGGGTCTCGCGCGGACCGACGAGCGTGCACGGACCGCCGTACGTCTCGCACAGATGCCGCCACAGCCGGTAGCGCCATGTGTGTTCGCCCGCGCTGCCGATCGTCTGGGAGTCGCCTACGGGCATGAACCTGAGCATCCGCTCATGATGGACGATCAGCGGGGAACGGGGTGGGACGTATGGGACGGGGCGGATGTGAGGATCGACACGCGCGACGGCCGCCGATCAGGGGATGGCACGCTGGGGCCATGCGTCGACCGTTCGCGTTCCTCTCCGGCCTCTGCGGGGCCCTTCTCGCCGGTGTGCTCGCGCTCGCCGCGCCCGCGTCCGCGTCCGCCGACGACGGCGGCTTCACCATCAAGGACCCCCGGATCACCGAGTCGAGCGGACTCGCCGCCTCCCGCCTCCACCCGGGGGTCTACTGGACGCACAACGACAGCGACGACGGCCCGTACCTCTACGCGGTGGACGGCCGCACCGGGAAGACGGTCGCCACCCTCACCCTCCGCGGCATCGGCACGCCCCGTGACGTGGAGGCCGTCTCCATCGGCCCGGGGAACGAGATCTACCTCGGCGACATCGGCGACAACCTCGGCGGCAAGTGGCCGTACGTGTGGATCTACAAGCTGCCCGAGCCCAAGGTGCTCAAGGACCAGACGGTCCGCGCCACCCAGTACGTCGTGAAGTACGCGGACGGGCCGAGGGACGCCGAGTCGCTGCTGGTTCACCCGAAGACGGGGCGCGTCTACATCATCGACAAGAAGGAGGACGGCGGCCACCTCTACGAGGGCCCGGCCGGACTGTCCGCCACGGGGACGAACGTGTTCCGCCCCATCGCCGCCGTCGACCTGTGGGCCACGGACGCCGCCTTCTCGCCCGACGGTCGACAGCTCGCCGTACGCGGCTACTTCGGCGGCATCGCGTACGCGTGGAACGGCGGGAGGATCAGGAAGCAGACCCGTCTCGACGTCCCCCTGCAGCGGCAGGGCGAGTCGGTCACGTACTCGCTCGACGGCTCGAAGCTCCTGTACGGCAGCGAGGGCGCGGACAGCCCGGTGCAACCGGAGAGCGTGCCCGGCTACCGGGCCAAGTCACCCTCCGGAAAGGGGAGTACGCAGCCCGGAGCCGGAAGCGGCTCACCGCTCGACGTCGACTACAGGACCGGCGCGCTGGTCCTCCTCGCCGGCCTGGCCCTGGTCCTCGTCCTCAAACGGCTGCTGCGCCGCAGCCCGGGCTAGCCCAGGGGCCCGGGAAGGCGGAAAGGGGCGCCCGGTGAACCCGGGCGCCCCTTTCCGCGCATTGCCTCGTACGGGCGAGTCCCCTACAGCTTCTCGATCACGTAGTCGACGCACTTCGTCAGTGCCTCGATGTCCGCCGGGTCGATGGCCGGGAACATCGCGATGCGGAGCTGGTTGCGGCCCAGCTTGCGGTAGGGCTCGGTGTCGACGATGCCGTTGGCGCGCAGGACCTTGGCGACGGCGGCGGCGTCGATCTCGTCGGTGAAGTCGATCGTGCCGATCACCTGGGACCGCTTGGCCGGGTCGGCGACGAACGGGTTCGCGTACTTGATGTCCTCGGCCCAGCCGTACAGCGTGCGCGCGGAGGTGGCCGTGCGGCGGACCGCCCAGTCCAGGCCGCCCTGGCCGTTGATCCACTCGAGCTGCTCGTTGAGGAGGAACAGGGTGGCCAGCGCCGGGGTGTTGTACGTCTGGTTCTTGCGGGAGTTGTCGATCGCCGTGGGGAGGCTGAAGAACTCCGGGATGTGGCGGCCGGAGGCGTGGACGCGCTCGGCGCGCTCGATCGCCGCCGGGGAGAATACGCCGATCCACAGGCCGCCGTCGGAGGCGAAGGACTTCTGCGGGGCGAAGTAGTAGACGTCGGTCTCGGCGACGTCGACCGGGAGGCCGCCGGCGCCGGAGGTGGCGTCCACGAGAACCAGGGCGCCCTCGTCGGCCCCCGCCACCCGCTGGATGGGCATGGCGACGCCGGTGGAGGTCTCGTTGTGGGTGAAGGCGTAGACGTCGACGCCCGCCTCGGCCTGCGGCTCCGGGTGGGTGCCGGGGTCGGTGGAGATGACCGTGGGCTCGGCGAGCCAGGGGGCGAGCTTGGCCGCCTTGGCGAACTTCGAGGAGAACTCGCCGAAGCTGAGGTGCTGCGACTTGTTCTCGATCAGGCCGTGGGTCGCGATGTCCCAGAACGCGGTGGAGCCGCCGTTGCCGAGGATGACCTCGTAGCCGTCGGGGAGCTGGAACAGCTCGCGGATTCCCTCGCGCACCTTGCCGACCAGGTTCTTGACCGGGGCCTGGCGGTGGGACGTGCCGAGCAGGGAGCTACCCGTCGCGGCGAGGGCGTCCAGCGCCTCGACCCGCACCTTGGAGGGACCCGCGCCGAAACGACCATCCGCGGGCTTGATGTCGTCGGGAATCTGGATATCAGCCACGGACGGAGCGTAGCCGCTGGAGGAAACCTGGGCGAAACGTGGTCCGTCGGCTGAGACGGGATGTCGCCCGAGGGGGTGAACCCGCCCTGCCGCCCCTCCCCATCTCGTCCTCCAGGGGCTCCGCCCCTTCGCCCCCGCCAGTGCGGTGAGGGCGGTGGTCGAAGCGGCGGTCTGAGGGCGGTGCACCTTCTCAAGGAAGGGTGGCCCCTCGGTCGGACGAGTCTTTCAACGCTCGATCAATCGGCCGCGACCCTCCACGGACAATGGTGCGTTCGCGTGGGTCATGAGGTGATCGAAGCCGTACGGGACGCGTGGTGACCCGCGCCGGTGACGATGAGTGAGACGTTCTGCCCACCGAAGCCGAAGGAGTTGCTGAGCACGGCCTCCTGGGGGACGTCTCGGCGCTCTGCGACGACATCGAGATCGATGTCGGGCCCGACGCCGGCCGCGGCGATGTTGCGGGTCGGCGGGATGACGCCGTGCTCCACACTGAGGACGGCGATGAGCGCCTCGATCGCACCAGCCGCGCCGAAGAGATGACCGAGTGCCGCCTTGGGGGCTGTCACGGTGGCGCGGCCGAAGACTTCTCCGATCGCGTGTGCCTCGGCGACGTCGCCGACCGGAGTTCCGGTGGCGTGGGCGTTGATGTGGCCGATCTGCCCGGGAGCCAAACCGGCTTGCGCGAGGGCCTTCCGCATGGCCGAGATCTGACCGGAGCCGTCGGGAGCGGGCGCCGTGATGTGGTGGGCGTCGGCGGCGATGCCGGCGCCCGCGAGCACCGCGTGGACGTGCGCGCCTCGGACGCCGGCGTGCTCGGCGCTTTCGAGCACCATGACAGCGGCGCCTTCACTGAGGACGAATCCGCTGCGGTCCGCGGCGAACGGCCGTGACGCTGAAGCGGGTTCGGCGGTGTGCCGCGACAGTGCCTGTGCCTGGGCGAAACCGGCGACGGTGATCGGGGTGATCGCGGCCTCGGTCCCGCCCGCGATGACCACGTCCGCCTCGCCGGCACGGATGAGCCTGGCTCCCAGGGCGATCGCCTCGGCACCGGAAGAGCACGCCGAGACGGGCGTGTAGACCCCGGCCCGTGCACCGTATTCGATGCTGATCAGCGCCGCCGCCGCATTGGGCATGAGCATCGGGACCGTGCGTGGCGAGACGCGCCGCGTCCCGGCCGCCTCCAGTACGTCGTCTTCCTTCAGCAGCGTCCGTACGCCACCGATGCCCGTGCCGATCGCCGATGCGAGCCGGTCCGGGTGCACCCGTGGGGCACCGGCATCGGCCCAGGCTTCGGCCGCCGCGGCCAAGGCCGCCTGCTGCGAGCGGTCGAGCCGCCTGGCCTGCACCGGTAGCAGCAACTCGGCGGGGTCGATCGCCATCGTCCCCGCGACGGTGTCGGGAAGGCCGACGTCCTCGTGGCCGCGCAGGACGCCGCCGCGGATGCCCGACTCGCCGGCAAGCAGGGCGTCCCACGTAGACGTCACGTCTGCACCGAGTGGCGTGATCGCGCCGAGTCCGGTCACGACGACTTCGGTTCGTTGCATGCACTTCGACCTTTCTTGTATGTCATACAAGCGGGGCGGGTCTTGTTGTATCACATACAATTAGGGTGTGGAGAAGAAGCGAACAGAAGCTCGATCAACGTCGGCTCGGTCGCGTGACCGCGGTCGCGCGACGAGGCGCCGGCTGATTGAGGCAACTGCACGACTCTGCAAGGAGCGGCCCGGCGCCGAGGTGAGCGTCGCTGAGATCGCGAGCGCGGCAGGCGTCTTCCCCAATCAGGTCACCTACTACTTCGGCTCCAAGGACTCGCTGCTCGTGCACGCCGCCTTTCTCGGCTTGCTGCACGACGCCCGACGGATTGAGCGCATCGGTCGCCAAGCCCCCGATGCGGTGACATTTCGGCGCAACATCGCCCGCGCTGTACTGGCCATGCCCTCGCTCCCGTCGGTCGCGCGAGCACTCGCCGCCGGGATCTCCAAGCCCGAAGTCGCCCCTGTGGTCGACCGGCACCTCCAGTTGCTGTTCCGGCAGTCCGAGCGCTTCGTGAGCCGGCTCATCGACAGTCGCGGCTGGAGGGCCCGTCGACCGCTCGACGTGGAGGCCAGGACCTTTTGGAGCACCGCGCTCGGCGCAGTGCTGCTCGTCCGCGCCGGGGCGCACGGAACGGTCGCCGACCTCGACCTCGCCGGAGCATTGACCATCCACGACGAACCCGAGCGCGGCTGCTACTGATCTTTTCGTTAGTTCTGTGGGGTTGGTTGGATGGTGAGTCCGGTGTGGGTGAGGAAGGACCAGGGGAGTTGATCGTTCTGGTTGATGCGGCGAATGCCTTGTTCGGTGGCGTCGGCGACGTC
>NZ_JBVHTR010000017.1:0-45464 GCF_055565775.1 Streptomyces sp. NPDC028331
GCAGCGAGGAGTGGGTCGTGGTCTACGACGAGCAGCGGGAGGCGCTGTGCGTGGAACCGCATACCTCCCCCCCCAACCCCCTCCCCCCCCCCCCCCCCCCCCCCCCCCCCCCCCCCCCCCCCCCTCCCCCTCCCTCCTCTCCCCCCCCCCCCCCCCCCCCCCCACCCATGGCGTGACCATCCGCGCCTCGGACGGTTATGCCGGACATGGAAGCCCCTCGTTCCGGCAGGTCCGCCGCCCTCGGCGCCGTCACCTCCCTCCTGCTTCTCGTCGTCACCGTCCTGACCGGCTCCCCGGCCACCGCCGCCCGCCGCGCGGTCCCTTCGGCGGACCCCGCGGCGATCCGCGCATGGAACGTCATCGCCGCCGACACCATCGCCGCCGGCGTCGGCCCCACGCGTCCGTCGGGGCAGGCGGTCGTCTGGCACGGGTTCGTCTCGGCCGCCGTCTACAACGCCGTGGTCGGCATCCAGGGCGACTACGCCCCGTACCAGTGGCGGGAACGCGGCCCCTCCACCGCGTCGCCCGAGGCGGCGGCCGTGGCTGCGGCGCACCGGGTCCTGCTCACCTACTTCCCCGCCTCCCGGGCCGGGCTCGACGCCGCCTACGCCGACTGGCTCGCCCGGATCCCGGACGGCACCGCGAAGACGCAGGGCGTGGACTTCGGAGAGCGCGCCGCCGACCACGTCATCGCCCTGCGCCAAGGCGACGGCCGGTACGCGCCCGTGCAGTTCACCACGCCGCCCGGGCCCGGCGTCTGGCGGCCCACCCCGCCGGGGTACCAGCCCTTCATCGACCCCTGGCTCGGCAGGCTGCGCCCGATGCTGCTCCTGTCCCCGGCCCAGTTCCGTCCCGGCCCGCCGCCCACCCTGCCCTCGGCGCGCTATGCCCAGGACCTCAACGAGGTGAAGCGCATGGGGGCGAAGACCGGCTCGCCCCGCACCCCGCTCCAGACCGAGACGGCCCTGTTCTTCGGAGGCAGTCTGGTCACCCAGATCCAGGCGGCGCTCAGGGACTACACCGAGCGGCACCACCTCGGCATCGCCGAGACGGCGCGCATGTTCGCCGCGGTGGACACGTCGGCGACCGACGCGGTCATCACCGCCTGGGACGCCAAGCTCCACTACGGACGCTGGCGGCCCATCACCGCCGTCCAACTGGCCGACACCGACGGCAACCACGCGACCCAGGCGGACCCGCAGTGGCAGCCGCTGCTCGTCACTCCACCGCACCCGGACTACCTCAGCGGCCACACCACGGTCACCGGCGCGGTGACCCGGACCCTCAGCGGAATCCTCGGCACCACACGTCTGGACCTGAACATCCCCTCCGAGATCACCGGCACCACGCGGCACTACGAATACGCCGACCAGCTCGACCAGGACATGATCGACGCGCGTGTGTGGGCCGGAATCCACTTCCGCTCGGCGGACGTGGCCGGGGACCAGGCCGGGCGGCGGATCGGCGGCTGGGCGGTGACCCACTACTTCCAACCGCTGCGCCCGCAGCGCTGATCCGGGGCGCGTGACGTACCGGCGCGCCCCTCGCAGCGGCCGGGGCACGGTGCGACGCCCGGGCAGACCACCGAGCAGAGGAACGTCAGCGTGACGAAGGCCCCGGTCATCCGCCGGGGCCTTCACCGTCGATGCTCAGCGTTTGGCGAGGTCGCCGACCTTGGCGGTCAGCGCGGCCACCGCTTCCTTGACGGTGCCGCTGTTCTTGCCGGCCGCTTCGGTGAAGGTGGTGAGGGCCTGGGCGAGTTCGACGTTGCTCTGGGCCACGGCCAGGTTGACGGCTGCTTGCGCCAGGGCGATGGCGTCGGGATGGGCGCTCTTGCCGGCTGCTTGGTCCACCTTGTCCTTCGCCGTGCGGATCAGGTCCTTCGCGGTCGTTACCACGGTCCCCCCTCAAGTGCGGTGACGTGTCCCCGTCCACGGTAGATCGTGACCCGTGCCCGGGGTAGAGCGCCTCACGCGGCCCGGCTCCCGGCGCCCGCAGTGGTGAGGCCGGCGCCGCCCGCGTGCTCAGTCGCCGCGGCCCGCACCGGGATCGTCGTGACGTCCGGCCGGCTCGGACACCGTCGGCGCGGTGAGGCAGCGGCCCTTGCGGAACGCCCGCAGGGTGAACACCGGGTCGGGACGGGGCAGGTCCTGGTCCGGGAGTGCCGCGAGGTCGCCGGCGATCCGTTCGGTGAGCGGATCGCCGGGGGCCAGGGTGACGAACCAGCCGCGGCGCAGGTCCGCCAGGGTGCGGCGGGGGCTGCGGCCCTGGCCGGCCCCGGTGAAGCGGGCTTCTCCGGCCGGGACCAGGCCGCAGGCGGCGGCGTGCGCCGCGACCGCGTCGGCGGTGTCGTCCGCGGGGCGGCGCGGGCGCCGGGCCAGGACCGCGTCGATGTCGCTGCCCACGTCGTGGGAGGCGGCCTTGTCGACGGTGGTGACGTAGAGGCCGCCCGGCCGCAGTACCCGGGCGCACTCGGCCAGCACGGCGCGTACCGCCTCGGGGCCGGCCAGGAGATGCAGCAGCCACACGCTGGTGACCGCGTCGAACACCCCGTCCGCGAACGGCAGTCGGCGGCTGTCGGCGAGGACCACGGCGCCGGGCAGCCGGGCGGCGGCCCGGCACGCCATCTCGTACGCCAGGTCCACGCCCACGATCCGCATCCCGGGCCGGGCGGCCGCCAGCCGCCTGGTGACGATGCCCGTGCCGCAGGCCACGTCGAGCAGTCGGCCGGCCCCCTCGGGTATCAGTGCGAGCACCGCGTCGGCCGCCGCTGCGGCCCGGGGTTCGCCGCCGCGCAGGCGGTCGTACTCCGCGGCCTCCTTCTCGTAGTCCAGCACGTGCGGCGACCGCTCAGTGCGCGCCGTGTCCGGGGGCCAGCTCCTCCACGCGGCGGGCCAGTTCGAAGTCGAGGTCGGTGACGGCGCCGCCGACGCTGTGCGTGTTCACGGTCAGGGAGACGGTGTTGTAGCCGAGGGTGAGGTCGGAGTGGTGGTTCAGCTCCTCCTGCACCTGGGAGATGTGCACGACCATCGCGGTCGCCGCGAAGTGCGAGCCGAGCCGGTAGGAGCGGGTGATCCGGTCGCCTTCGAGGGACCAGCCGGGCAGTTCCGCCAGCCGGTCCTCGATCTCCTTCTGCGACAGTGGTTCGACGGGCATGACCTGGCTCCTTCCGTACGGCGCGACGCGAGGGTGGCCCCACCCTGTCACATCCCCTCCGTGCGGCCCCGTACGCGTGGCCGTGCCCTCGGAGCCGATGTGCCGCGGGTTCTCAGCGCCGCACGCACTCCGCCGCGAAGTCGTCCGACAGAACGGCGATCTCGGCACGTCCCTCGACTCGCTCCAGCCACTCCTGCGGCAGCCCGTGGTCGCCGTGGTGGGCGCCGAGGAGGTTGCCGCAGAGGGCGCCGGTGGAGTCGCTGTCGCCGGAGTGGTTGACGGACAGCAGCAGCGCGGCGCGGACGTCGGGCTCGGCCAGGGCGCAGTACACGGCGATGGCCAGGGCCTCCTCGCCGATCCAGCCACCGCCGAGTGTCTGCACCTTCTCCGCGGTCGGTGAGCCCTCGGCGGCCAGGTCGAGGGCGGCGCGCAGGGCGGCCGTGGTCTCCTCGTGGCCGGGGTGACGGGCGAGGAGGCGCAGGGCGCGCAGTACGGCGCCCTCCAGGGAGTCGCCCTCCACCAGGTGTGCGACGATCGCGGCGAAGGCGCCCGCGGAGTAGTAACCGGTGGGGTGGCCGTGGGTGGTCTGGGCGCACAGCGCGGCCATCAGGAACGCCGTGTCGCCGGGCACCCGGGCCAGGCCGAAGGGCGCCGAGCGCATGACCGCGCCGCAGCCCTTGGAGTCGGAGTTGACCGGCCCGGGGCTGCCCAGCTCGGCGCCGGGGTCGGGCACGAAGTCCTGGGCGAGGCCGGAGAGGCAGGCGTTGCCGGGGGCGCGGCGCGCGTACAGCCACTCCTGTGCGGCCAGGCCGACGGCGCCGGCGGGCGGGCCGGGCAGGCGCTGGGTGTCGAGCCAGCGTCCGTACGCGTCCCGTACCAGCCGGGCCCAGCCGCCGCCGATGCCCTTGTGCCGCTCCCGCTGGTGCGCCTGCCGAAGGCCCTCCACGGTGAACAGGGTCATCTGGGTGTCGTCGGTGACGCGGCCCACGGTGCCCTGTCCGTCGGATACCGGACCGGTGACGCCGTCGGGGCCGTGCGCGGCACGGATGCGGTCCAGGGAGGAGAACTCGATCGGGTAGCCGAGGGCGTCGCCGATCGCGCCCCCGAGGAGGGAGCCGCGCACCCGGGCCCGGTAGACGGCGGTGGCCTCCCAGGACGGGTTCAGCCGCTCGTACATGCATCACTCCTCGACTACGGTCCTGTGTATGACCATTGTCGTGTCCTCACCCCCCACCCCCTCACCCGCCCCCTCCGAGCAGGGGATCGGTCCGCTGCTGCGCGGCTGGCGGGAGCGGCGGCGGGTCAGTCAGCTCGAGTTGGCGCTGCGGGCGGGCTCGTCGGCGCGGCACATCAGCTTCGTCGAGACGGGCCGCTCGCGGCCCAGCGAGGAGATGGTGCTGCGGCTCGCCGAGCATCTGGACGTGCCGGTGCGGGAACGCAACGCCCTGCTGCTGGCCGCGGGTTACGCCCCGCACTATCCGGAGACGCCGCTGGACGACCCGTCGATGCAGGCGCTGCGGGCGGGGGTGGAGCGGCTGTTGCAGGGCTACGAGCCGTATCCGGCGCTGGTGGTGGACGCGACGTACGGGGTGGTGGCGGCGAACCGGGGCATCGCGATGTTCCTGGAGGGCGTCCCGGACCACCTGCTCACCCCGCCGTTGAACGCGATGCGCCTCACGCTGCATCCGGAGGGGCTGGCGCCGCGCATCCGCAACCTGGCCGAGTGGCGCGGCCACCTGCTCGCGCAGATGGAGCGGCAGATCGCACTGCAGCGCTCGCCGGCCCTGCGTGCGCTGTACGAGGAGGTGGCGGCGTACCCGGTCCCGGACCGGGCGGAGTCGGCACCCGGACCGGGCGAGGACGCCGAGGAGGTCCCGTACTTCGCGCTGCCGATGCGGATCGAGCACGACGGCCGGGTGCTGTCCTTCGTGTCGTCCATCTCCACCTTCAACACGCCGATGGACGTGACGGTCGCGGAACTGGCCATCGAGACGTTCCTGCCGGCGGACCCGGCGACGGTGAAGTACCTTCAGTCACGGGGTACCTGACGGCTCGTCGGGCGCAGGCGTCCCCTCGGCCCCCTGAGAGTTCCGCCCGGACGTGCCACACTGCTCGGGTACTTCGGCGCGGAGGGGAGGCGTGGCGTGAGTGAGCGGCGGCCTGCGCCGACCGTCGGGCAGGTGGTGCTCGGGCGGCGGATGCAGGAGTTGCGGGAGGCCGCCGGGCTGAAGCGCGAGGAGGCGGCGAAGGTGCTGCGGGTCGCCCCGGCGACCGTGCGGCGCATGGAGACCGCCGAGGTCGCGTTGAAGATCCCGTACGTGCAGGTGCTGCTGACGACGTACGGCGTGCCCGAGGAGGAGATCGCCTCCTTCGTGCGGCTCGCCGAGGAGGCCAACCGACCCGGCTGGTGGCAGCGGTACCACGACGTGCTGCCGGACTGGTTCAGCCTGCACGTCAGCCTGGAGGGTGCGGCCCGCATCATCCGGTCCTACGAGCCGCACTTCGTGCCCGGGCTGCTGCAGACCGAGGACTACGCGCGTGCCGTGCTGGAGGGGGGCACCGTCGGGCAGGTCCGGCCCCGGGACGTCGAACGGTATGTGGCGCTGCGGCTGGCCCGGCAGAAGCTGCTCGCCCGCGAGGACCCGCCCCACCTGTGGGTGATCATGGACGAGACGGTGCTGCGGCGCCCGGTCAGCATCCGCGCCCAGGTGATGCGCGACCAGCTCGACCGCCTCCTGGAGGTGTCCGAGAACCCCGCGATCACGTTGCAGGTGGCGGAGTACGCCTCCGGGCCGCACCCGGGGACGTACACGCCGTTCGTGCTGTTCCGCTTCGCGGAGCCGGAGCTGCCCGACATGGTGTACAGCGAGTACCTGACCGGCGCCCTCTACCTCGACTCGCGCATCGAGGTGGCCATGCACCTGGAAGTCCTGGACCACATGTCGGCGAGGGCGGCCACGGTCGCGCGCACGCGGGAGATCCTGCGGCAGTACCGCGACAGGTTCTGACCCGGCGCCGCCCCGCCCGCCAGGCCGGTCACGGCAGGTCGTCCTCCGCCCACATGTCGAGAAGGTCCGCGTCCGAGTCGGGCGTCCTCGCGGGTGCTCCGGTGGTGCCGGGGAGCGCCTGTTCGGCCCAGATCACCTTGCCCTGGGGCGTGTACCGGGTGCCCCAGCGCTCGGTCATCCGCGACACCAGGAACAGGCCCCGGCCTCCCTCGTCGGTCGTCGCCGCGTAGCGCAGGTGCGGTGAGGTGCTGCTGCCGTCGGCGACCTCGCAGATCAGCGCCCTGTCGTCGTGGATCAGTCGCACATGGATCGGCGGGGAGCCGTAGCGGATGGCGTTGGTGACGAGTTCGCTCAGGACGAGTTCCGTGCCGAAGCCGAGTTCGGTGAGGCCCCACTCGTCGAGCTTGCGGGACAGGGCGACCCGCATCCCGGACACGGCGGACGGGTCGGGCGGCACGTCCCACTCGGCGATCCGGTCGGCCGGCAGCGCCCGGGTGCGGGCGATGAGCAGAGCGACGTCGTCCTTGGGCCGTCCGGGCAGCAACTGGTCCAGCACGGCCTGGCAGCTGTCCTCGGGCGGGCGGCCCGGGTGACCGGCGAGGGCGTCGCCCAGCAGCTCCATGCCCACGTCGAGGTCGCGGGTGCGGTCCTCGATGAGGCCGTCGGTGTAGAGGACGATCTGGGTGCCCTCGGGGAGGTCCAGCTCGGCCGTCTGGAAGGGCATGCTGCCCAGGCCGAGCGGCGGTCCGGCGGGCAGGTCGGGGAAGGTGACGTCTCCGTCGGGGTGGACCAGGGCGGGTGCCAGGTGCCCGGCGCGTGCCATGGCGACACGGCACGTGACGGGGTCGTAGATGGCGTAGAGGCAGGTGGCGCCCACGATGCCGGCGGCCGTCTCGGTGCCCGCCTCGTCCTGGTCGATGCGGCCGACAAGGTCGTCGAGATGGCTCAGCAGCTCGTCGGGCGGCAGGTCGAGGGCGGAGAAGTTGTGCACCGCGGTCCGCAGCCGCCCCATGGTCGCGGCGGCGTGCAGCCCGTGGCCGACCACGTCGCCGACGGCCAGCGCCACCCGGCTGCCCGGCAGCGGTATCACGTCGAACCAGTCTCCGCTGACGCCCGACTGGGCGGGGATGTAGCGGTAGCAGACCTCGAGGGCGCTCTGCTCGGGCACGGCCCTCGGCAGCAGGCTCCGCTGCAGGGTGACCGCCAGGGTGTGCTCGCGTGTGTACCGGCGGGCGTTGTCGATGCTGACCGCGGCCCGGGCCACCAGCTCCTCCGCGAGCGACAGGTCCTCCTCGTCGAAGGGCTTCTGCTGGGCGGCGCGCCAGAAGTTGGCCATGCCGAGCACCACGCCGCGGGCCTGGATCGGGGCGGCGATGAGGGAGTGGATGCCGTAGCCGATGATCTCCTTGGTGCGCTCGGGGTCCTGCGCGTGCCAGCCCGTGGCGGTCGCCAGGTCGGTCACCAGCTCGGCGCGGCCCGTGCCGTAGCCGCGCGCCTGGGGCGTGGAGGGCACGAAGTCGAACAGGCGGCCCCTCTCGTAGAGCGGGTGATCGTCCCGGATGCCGCGCACGGCGGTGCGCCGCAGGTCCGTGGCCGTGGGCCCGGGCTCCTCGCCGCGCAGCACGGCGTCGGCCAGGTCCACGGTGACGAAGTCGGCGAAGCGGGGCACGGCGACCTGGGCCAGCTCGTCGGCGGTGCGGACCACGTCGAGCGTGGTGCCGACGCCCAGTCCGGCGTCGTAGAGGAGTTTCAGCCGCTCGCGCGCGACCTCCGCCCTGCCGGACACCGCCTGCAGCTCGGTGGAGTCGCGCAGGGTCACCACGGTGCCCTTGGGACCTCCGTCACGGTCCGTGGGCCGCTGGTTGACCGCGAGCAGCCGCTCCCCGGCGAAGATCACCTCGTCGGTCGCCTCGCGCCCGGAGACGAGCAGCGCCACCGTCGCGGCGTCGAGGACCGCGAGCTCCGACACGCGCTGTCCCTCGGCGTCCAGGGGGAGCGACAGCAGCCGTCTGGCCTCGTCGTTGGCGAGGAGCAGCCGCCCGTCGCCTCCGATGATGAGCACTCCTTCGCGCACCGAGTGCAGTACCGCGTCGTGGTGCTCGTACATACGGGTCATCTCGTCGGGGGCCAGGCTGTGGGTCTGCCGTCGCAGCCGCCTGCCGACCAGTGCCGTGCCGCCGGTGGTCACCACCAGCGCGCCGGCCCCGGCGCCGAAGATGATGGGGAGTTGCCGGTCCACCTCGTTGGTGACGTTCTTGACCTTCAGACCGGCGGAGACCAGGGCCACCACCTTGCCGCTGGAGTTGTCTATGGGAACGGTGGCCTGTTCCTCCTCGCCGAGCGGGCCGTGGACGCTCTCGGTGTAGACCTTCCCCGCGAGCGACGGGCCGATGGTGCCGACGAACCGCTTGCCGATCCGGCTCGGCAGGGGGTGGGTGTAGCGGATGCCCTTGGTGTTCATGACGACGATGAAGTCGACACCGGCGGATCTGCGCGCCTTCTCCGTGAGCGGCTGGAGCACCTTGGTGGGGTCGGGGGTCTGCAGGGCCTGCACGACGCCCGGAGAGTGCGCGAAGGTCTGCGCGACGGCTATGGAGCGGCGCTTTGCCTCGGCGTTGGTGTCCCGCTGCGACTGCAGTACGAGGGCGATGACGGCGCAGACGACGAGCAGCACGACCAGCGCCACTTGCAGGACGAACACCTGCCCGGCGACGCTCCGTGGACTCCTGCCGATCAAGGACCGCATTGGCATGCGCCTAAATCGAGCGTTTCCGCTCGCCATGCGACATTTCTAGCACAGCGTTCGGTGCGGTCCGCCGGGCCGGCAGGTTCACGCCGGATCCTAAGGCGCCGCCCGGCGGCCGGGCGGCTCGCCCGCAGTACGCCGACGCAGCCCTCTGGAACTGTCTTGACCTGCGGAAACACCCGATTCCGGGCGCCACTCCGGGCGGCTCGGCCGTCGCTGGATCAGCCCTTTCTCCGCGCGAAATCCCCACACCCGTCACCGGAGCCGGAACGGCAGCCCGGCCGCGACGCGGTCCCCGGCGACGGGGTCAGGCCGCGCCGCCCTTGGTGTCCCTGTCCTCGTCGACGACCTCGGCGTCCACCACGCCCTCTTCGTCCTGCGGCGCCGTGTGCTGCCCGGTGCCTTCCGTGGGCGTCTGCTGGGACTGGGCGTACATCGCCTGGCCCATC
Organism: Streptomyces sp. NPDC028331; assembly: GCF_055565775.1. Lineage (NCBI taxonomy): Bacteria > Bacillati > Actinomycetota > Actinomycetes > Kitasatosporales > Streptomycetaceae > Streptomyces > Streptomyces sp. NPDC028331. The sequence continues at coordinate 9,360 of NZ_JBVHTR010000017.1, forward strand.
TTCTGGCCGGCCGTGGCGAGCTTGTCCACGCCGCCCCGCAGGGCCGCCGTGTCGGCGCCCTCCTTGAGCAGGTCCTTCAGCTCGGTGACCGCCGCCGTCACCTCGCCCTTGGTGTCCGCCGGCACCCGCTCGTCGTTCTCCCGCAGGAACGTCTCGGTCTGGTAGACGAGCTGCTCCGCCTGGTTCCGCGTCTCCGCCGCCTCCCGGCGCCTGCGGTCCTCCTCGGCGTACTGTTCCGCGTCCCGCATCATCCGGTCGATCTCGTCCTTGGGCAGCGCCGATCCGCCGGTCACCGTCATCTTCTGTTCCCGGCCCGTCGCCAGGTCCTTCGCGGAGACGTGCATGATCCCGTTGGCGTCGATGTCGAAGGTCACCTCGATCTGCGGCACCCCGCGCGGCGCCGGCGGCAACCCGGTCAGGTCGAAGACGCCGAGCTTCTTGTTGTACGCGGCGATCTCGCGCTCGCCCTGGTAGACCTGGACGCCGACCGACGGCTGGTTGTCCTCCGCGGTGGAGAAGATCTCGGAACGACGGGTCGGAATGGTCGTGTTGCGTTCGATCAGCTTGGTCATGATGCCGCCCTTGGTCTCGATGCCGAGGGACAGCGGGGTCACGTCGAGCAGCAGCACGTCCTTGACGTCGCCGCGCAGGACTCCGGCCTGGAGGGCCGCGCCGACGGCCACGACCTCGTCCGGGTTGACGCCCTTGTGCGGGTCCTTGCCGGTGAGTTCCCGCACCAGGTCGGTGACCGCCGGCATGCGCGTGGACCCGCCGACGAGGATCACGTGGTCGACCGCGGAGAGCTCCACGCCGGCGTCCCGGACCGCCTGGTGGAAGGGCGTCCGGCAGCGGTCCAGCAGATCGGCCGTCAGTTCCTGGAACTGCGCGCGTGTCAGCCTCTCCTCCAGGTGCAGCGGCCCCTCGGCGGTGGCGGTGATGTAGGGCAGGTTGACGGTGGTCTCGGTGGAGCTGGACAGCTCGATCTTGGCCTTCTCCGCGGCCTCCCGCAGCCGTTGCAGCGCCATCTTGTCGGCGCCGAGATCGATGCCGTACTGGCCCTTGAACCGCTTCACCAGATGGTCGACGACCCGCTGGTCCCAGTCGTCGCCGCCCAGGTGGGTGTCGCCGTTGGTGGCCTTGACCTCGATCACGCCGTCGCCGATCTCCAGCAGGGAGACGTCGAAGGTGCCGCCGCCGAGGTCGAAGACGAGGACGGTCTGCTCCTCGCCGCGGTCGAGCCCGTACGCGAGGGCCGCCGCCGTCGGCTCGTTGATGATCCGCAGGACCTTCAGCCCCGCGATCTCCCCGGCCTCCTTGGTGGCCTGCCGCTGGGAATCGTCGAAGTACGCGGGCACGGTGATCACGGCGTCCGTGACGTCCTCGCCCAGATACGCCTCGGCGTCCCGCTTCAGCTTCTGCAGGACGCGCGCGGACAGCTCCTGTGCCCTCAAGCGGGTGCCGTCCACGGACCCGTGCTCGGGGAAACGCCAGTGCGCGTCGCCCATGTGCCGCTTCACCGAGCGCGCGGTGCGCTCGACGTTCGTCACCGCCTGCCGCTTGGCGACCTCGCCGACGAGCACCTCGCCGTTCTTGGCGAAGGCCACGACCGACGGCGTGGTCCGCGCCCCTTCGGCGTTGGCGATGACGGTGGGCTCACCGCCCTCCAGGACGGCCACCACCGAGTTCGTCGTCCCCAGATCGATCCCGACCGCACGTGTCATCGCCGTCCCCTTCCGCCCGGGCGCTTCCCGCACTCCATCACAAAACTTGAGTGGCCCCATGTCAATGCGCTCGACGGGGGGCTCCCGATGCGATGCCGGGTACCCGCAAACGGCGGTGCCGCGCCCCCTCGGCGGGAAAGCGCGGCACCTGTCGGGACGTTCGGCGTCAGGCGAGCTTGGCGTCCAGCGTGATCGTCGTACCGGACAGGGCCTGGCTGACCGGGCAGTTCTTCTTGGCATCCTCGGCGGCGGCGACGAACGCGTCGTTGTCGATGCCGGGGACGGTGCCCTCGACGGTGAGGTGGATGCCCGTGATGCCCTCACCCGGCTGGAAGGTGACGTCCGCCTTCGTCTCGAGCTTGGTGGGCGGGGTGCCGGCGCCGGCCAGGCCGTGCGACAGCGCCATGGAGAAGCAGCTGGAGTGGGCGGCGGCGATCAGCTCCTCGGGGCTGGTCTTTCCGTTCGCGTCCTGGGAGCGCGAGGCCCACGTGACCGGCTGCTGGGCGATGCCGGAGGAGTCGAAGGTGACGACGCCGTTGCCCTCGAGCAGGTTGCCTTCCCAGACGGTGTGAGCGGTGCGCGTGGTTGCCACGGTTCTTCCTTCTTTCGATGGGGTCCCCTTGCCGGGGGTTCCGTCGCTCCCATCCGATCACACCTGAGCCGTACGGACCCAGTTCCCCGCCGCGTCGGCACCGTCCTGTCGTCAGGCGGCGCGTTCGTCCGCCTCCTCGGCGGCGGGCAGCGGCACTTGGGGGCCGTCGCACTCGCCGAGCCAACGGCGGAAGACCCGGTGGACCTGCTCCGCGCCGACGAGTTCGGTGCCCTCCCCGACCGGGTCGGACAGCTCCACCGGCCACAGCAGGAAGGGCCGACCCTGGGCGCCGCCGAGCCCGCCGTGCGAGCCGATCTGCTCCTCGAACGCCAGGACCTCCCCCTCGGCCGGGTCGTACCAGGAGTTGACCATGATGTCGGCGGCGTGCGGGAAGGAGTGCGTGCGGCGCACGGCGTCGGCGGCACCCGGCCCGAAGCCGGCGAGCGGGCCGGTCTCGTCGGCGAGCCGGTCCACCGGGATCTCGGCGCCGAACGCGCCGAGCACCACCCCGCCGTGCTCCTCGCTGCGGACCAGGACGAAACCGACGCCGGGATGGTTGGCGAGCGTCGACAGCAGCGCCGGGTGGCGGCGGTCGATCTCCTCCTTGCTCATCCGGTGCGGCACGTCGGGGAAGGAGACGAGCCCGAGGTTCCCGGAGGCGAGCACGACGGGCTCCGAGTGGCGGCGGGCGGCCCTGTGGTGCTCGGCCTTCTCCTCGACGGGCCGGCGCAGCGCGGCCCGTACGGCGGCACGCGCCTCGGCCCCGCTGTGGGTCCCCACCACCTTCCGTGGCACGGGCAGCCCGCACCCGGCCCGCACCAGGTCGGCGAGGCTGAGCCCGTACCGCGTGCGGAAGGTCTCGCCGGGGCTCTGCCCGTGGTCGGACAGGACGACGATCCGGTACGGGCGCGGGGCGTGCTCGGCGACCTGCGCGATCAGTGCGAGGGAGCGGTCGAGGCGGCGCAGGACCTTCTCGGCGTCGCGGCTGTGCGGCCCCGAGTGGTGGGCCACTTCGTCGTAGGCCACCAGGTCCGCGTAGACGGCGCTGCGTCCGGCGAGCATGTCGCCGATCACCGCGGCGACGACCACGTCCCGTTCGACGACGGTGGCGAAGGCGCGCACGAAGGGGTAGAGACCGCCGCGGCCGACCCGGGGCCGCTGCCTGCGGACGCGGGCCCGGGTGGACTGGCCGATCTCGCGGGCCACCTCGGCCGCGAACGACATGGCGGTGCGGACGGCGTTCGCGGGATCGCTGAAGTACGCGAAGTAGCCGGCACGGGAGCGGTTCTCCCTGCCTCGCCGGGCGGACACGGACAGCACCAGGGCGAGCTGGTCGGCGCCGCCGCTGAACAGGTTGCCGCGGCTCGCGCCGTCGACGGCGAGCAGGCCGTCGTCGCCGGTCCGCTCGATGGCGCGGCGCTGGAGCTCGGCGGCGCTCGTCGGGCGGTTGCACACGACGACCTCGCGGGTCTCCTTCTCGTACCAGCGGAAGGCGGGGACGTCGTGGTTGGAGCCGTGCAGGATGCCGAGCTGGCTGGCGCCGGTCTGGCTGGACCAGTCGGTGCGCCAGGCGGTGAGCCGGTGGCTGGGGCCGCGCCCCTCGCGCGGGCCCAGCCAGGACGCGACGGTCGGCATCAGGCCCCGGTCGACGGCCGCCCGCAGCACATCGTGTCCGACGCCGTCGAGCTGCACGAAGACGGCGCCGGGGGTGACGCGGCCCAAGTCGTCCTCGTCGCGTCTGCGGCGGCGGGCGGCGAGCCGGTGGAGCCTTCTGCGGTACGCGTCGTCGTCCCGGACGGCGAGGGCGGCGCCGGTGGCCGAGGCGACGGCCGACATCGCGGCGGCGACGAGGACGGCGGTCTCGGGGGCCGCCTCGGCGTCACCGGAAGGGGTGATGCGGAGGGCGACCAGCAGGAGGGAGCCGTTGAGGAAGAAGACGAGCAGGCCGAGGACGAGTGCGGGGACGAGCAGCAGGAGCCGCACCAGTACGGGCCACACGAGGGACGACAGCAGACCGAAGGCACCGGCACCGGCGGCCGCCGTGACGGCTATGCGGGTCGCGCTGTCGCCGCCGGGGGACTCCAGCCGGAAGTCGGGCAGGACGGCGGCGAGGACGAGCATGGTGGCGGTGGAGGCGGCCCACACGGTGATACTGCGTCCCACGCCGCTGAGCAGCTTCCGCCAACGCCCGTGCCCCACGCCAGCTCACCTCATGTCATGGCTCTGCCGCCCTCTCGGATGCGCCCCCACCTTGTCACAACGCCTTGTCACGCCGCCGGGAGCCCCCGGTCAGCGGCCGTCGTAACCCGCCGTCGGCAGGGAGAGGCGCCGGTGGATCCGGGCCTTCATCCCGGCGTCGTACGAGGGCTCCGCCCGGCCGACCGTCTCGACGCGGACGCCTCGCCGGGCGCACTCCGCGGCGAACTCGTCCACCGAGGTCAGGGCCCGCTCCAGGACGCGGCGGCTGGGGGCGACGAACAGGTCGACCAGGCCCGCGTCCACATCCGTCCACAGCGCGCAGTGGTCGGGGCGCAGGCCACGGACGAGGAGCTCCCGCGTCACCACGTATCCGCGCTCCGCCGCCCAGCGTGCGCACATCGCGTGCTGGCTCCGGGAGTCGACGAGGAAGGGGTCCGCGTCCAGCTCCTCGAGCGGCGTCAGGCTGGCGATCGCCGCGACCCGGACCGTGCCCGGCCGGCCGCGGGCGTCGCGCGCGCCGGAGGTGCCGTGCGCTTCTCCCATGGGTCCCCCCTCACCTCAGGGTTTCGCCGCAGACCCTACTCCTGCCCGTAGGCTCGGGGGGAGTCGCGCGAAGGAGGCAATGGGGTGCCGGTGGAGGTCACGTGGTGGGGTCACGCCACCTGCACGGTCGAGGACTCCGGTGTACGGGTGCTCACCGATCCGCTGTTCGCGCGCCGTCTCGCACATCTGCGGCGGCGCCGCGGTGCCCCGCCGCCGCCCGAGGCGGCGGTCGCGGACGTGACGCTCGTGTCACATCTGCACGCCGACCACCTGCACGTGCCGTCGCTGGCCCGGCTGGCTCCGGGCACCCGGGTGCTGGTGCCGCGCGGGGCGGCGGACCAGGTGCCGGGACTGCGCCGGCTGGGCCGTCTGCGGCTCACGGAGGTGGCGCCCGGGGACCGGGTACGGGTCGGTGACCTGGTCGTACGGGTGGTGCGCGCGCGGCACGACGGGCGCCGGCTGCCGGTGGGACCGCACCGCTCCCCCGCGCTCGGCTTCGTCGTCGAGGGACGGGCACGGACGTACTTCGCCGGTGACACCGGTCTGTTCCCGTCGATGGCCGAGGAGGTCGGGCCGGTCGACGTGGCGCTGCTGCCGGTCGGCGGCTGGGGGCCGTACCTCGGGGAGGGGCACCTGGACGCGGGGCGCGCGGCGCAGGCACTGGCCCGGCTGGCGCCGCGCAGCGCGGTGCCGGTGCACTACGGCACGTACTGGCCGATCGGGATGGACGCCGTGCGCCCTCACGAGTTCCACGCGCCGGGCGCGGAGTTCGCCCGGCTCGCCGCGCGGTACGCCCCGGACGTCCGGGTGCACCTGCTGTCCCACGGTGAGAGTGCCCGTCCGGAGGTCGCCCGGTGATGCACCTCGCCGCCACGACCACCCTGGTGCCCACGGAGTCCACCCAGCAGGCCGTCGGTTACCCGTCCCTGTTCCTGCTGGTGCTGATCGGGGCGCTGGTGCCGGTGGTGCCGACAGGGGCGCTGGTCAGTTCCGCGGCGGTCGTGGCCTTCCACCGGACCGCGCCCTTCTCGCTCGCGCTGGTCTTCGTCGTCGCGGCGCTCGCGGCCTTCCTCGGGGACATCGCGCTGTACTGGCTCGGGCAGCGCGGCATGCGGTCGAAGAACGGTTCCCGCTGGCTGGAGAACCTCCGCGACCGCGCCCCCGAGGACCGGCTCGCCCAGGCCCAGGAGAAGCTGAACGAGCACGGCATCGCGGTGCTCACCCTCTCCCGGCTGGTCCCCGCGGGCCGTGTCCCGGTGATGCTGGCCTGCCTGCTGGCCCGTATGCCGCTGCGGGACTTCGCCCGCGGCGACGCCCCGGCGTGCCTCGCCTGGACCGGGACGTACCAGCTCGTCGGCATCCTCGGCGGCTCGCTGTTCCCCCAGCCGTGGGAGGGTGTGGTGGCGGCGATCGTGCTGACGGTCGTGATCAGCGTGGCTCCCGGCCTGTGGCGCCGGATGCGCAGGGCCGCCACCTCGTGAGCCGGGGCCGGCTCGGCTCACTCCAGTACCCGTGACGCCCCCACCGGCAGGTCCCACAGGTCCTCGCGGGCCAGTCCGGCCTTCTCCCAGGCCGCCCGTACCCGGGTCAGCGGTTCCAGGACCGGCTCCGCCGACAGCACGAACGTGGCCCAGTGCATGGGTGCCATTCTCCGTGCGCCCAGGTCGAGCGTCGCCCGGACCGCCTCCTCCGGGTCGCAGTGGACGTCGCTGAGCCACCACCGCGGGTCGTACGCGCCGATCGGCATCAGGGCGAGGTCGATCCCCGGGTAGCGCTGCCCGATCCGCTCGAACCAGTGCCCGTACCCGGTGTCGCCCGCGAAGTACACCCGCTGTCCGTCGGGCGCCGTCAGCACCCAGCCGCCCCACAGCGAACGGCAGGTGTCGGTCAGGGTGCGCTTGGACCAGTGGTGGGCGGGCACGAAGTCGAACCGGACGCCCTCGACCTCGGCCGCCTCCCACCAGTCCAGCTCGGTCACGCACGTGAACCGCCGGCGGCGGAACCACGCGGCGAGCCCGGCCGGTACGAGCATCGGGGTGTCGCGCGGGAGGCGGCGCAGCGTCGGGGCGTCGAGGTGGTCGTAGTGGTTGTGGCTGATGACGACGGCGTCGACGCGGCGCAGCGCGTCCCAGTCGATGCCGACGGGCGTGATCCTGGTGGGTGTGCCGAGGATCCGTCGCGACCAGACGGGGTCGGTGAGAACGGTCAGCCCGCCGATGCGCACCACCCAACTGGCGTGCCCGGCCCAGGAGACGGCGACCGTGCGCGCGTCCACCCGGGGCAGCGGGCCCGGCTCGTACGGCAGCAGGGGAATGTCCTTCAGCCCCTCGGGACCGGGCCGCACGGCGCCCTCGCGGGCGAAGCGGGCGAGCGCCTTGAGGCCGGGCAGGGGCGTGGTCAGCCGGTCCACGAAGGAGCGCGGCCAGATACGGCGCTCACCGAGCGGGCGGGGCGCTGCGAGCGGCGGCGCCGCCAGCGGTGCGGGGTCCCGGCTCAGCAGGGGCGTGGGCGTGGTCGCGGGCTCACCGGTGTCCCGGTGTGCCGCAACGCTGCTCGTGGTCGACTCGGACTGCTGCGTCATCGAGGAGGCTCCCATCGCTGAGCGTCGTCGCGGAGATCGTCGAAGACCGATCCCACATGGGCCAACGCGCGTTGCAGGTGTGGCAGTTCCAACGGCTCCGGTGAGGTGAGGCACTGCGCCTGTTCCGCGGCGGTCGCGCCGAGGAGGGGTCCGGTGGACAGACGGACGCGGAGCGCCGCGAGGTCGTCCCCGAAGCGGTGGCCGCCGGGCGCGGGCATGCCGAGCCGGGCGGTGAGGAGGTCCTCGAGTTCCTGCGCGTCGCCGACGCCGCGCGCGTCGAGCGCGGAGCGCAGCGGCTCGAGGTCGGCGTACAGGTGGCGCCCGGCCTGCGGGGGAAGGGCGAGGGCGCCCGCCGCGACGACGGCCCGGCGTGCGGCGTCGGCCACGCGCGCGTGCAGCGCGGTGCCGGCGGTGAGGCGCTGGGTGACGTCGGCGGGCTCGCCGAGGGCGTACGCGGCCGCGGCGGCGACCGGGTCGGCGATCCGGGCCCCGAGGGCGGTGAGCACGTCCAGCGCGCGGGCCCGCAGTCCGGCGCCGTCGGCGGTGGCCGGGAAGCGGGCGATCGCCGCGGGCCAGCCCGGCGGCAGGAAGGGCCCGGCGAGGTCGGTGACGACGGTGACCCGGTCCGGCAGCATCTCGGCGGGGCTGAGCAGCACGGTGTCGTGCGGCCGGTGCAGGGTGTCGCGCCAGGTCTCGTCGCTGACCAGGTGCAGCCCCTCGCCGGCGGCGGCCTCGACGGTCTCGTGCACGAGTTCGGGCGGGGCGACGGTGGCGGTCGGGTCGTCGGCGACGGCGAGCACGAGGAGGCGTGGGTCGCCGCCCTCGGCGCGGATCCGGCGGACGGTCTCCAGGAGGGCGTACGGGTCGGGGACGCCGCCGCACTCCATGGGTGTCGGCACATGGAAGACGGACCGTCCCAGCGCCCGGACCTGGGGCACCCACCAGGCGGGGCAGGGCCGTGGGACGAGTACGTCGCCGCCGAGCGCGGCCGTGACGGCGACGAAGAGCGCGGGGGCGCCCGGGGCGGCGGCGATGTCGTCGGGCTCGGCGGGCAGTCCGCGCCGGGCGAAGTAGCCGCAGGCGGCGTCGAAGAGGGCGGGCAACCGGGAGGGGCCGGAGCCGTCGTGGTCGGCGGCCTCGGCGAGCGCCGCCGAGAGGCCCGGCAGGAGGGGCAGCCCCTGCTGGGGAAGGGGCGGTCCGTAACGGACGGGGCCGTGCCCCTCCGGATCCGTCCGCCGCATGCGTCGCCTCCGCGCAGTCCCTGGTGCCGTCGCCGGTCCCCCGGTGCCCCGGCTCGCTCCACGCCCTCGACCCGTTGCCGCCGCCGCTCTCGTACTCCCGTTCCTCTACGGTGTCGAAGACGCCCTCGGGCTCTGAGTACCCCGGGTCCGGGCCGGTCATGGGCGGCCCGCCCGGTTGCCCGGATCACAAGGTCAGGTGTTCGGATCGCGCGGGGCGGGTTCAGGCGTGGCCGGACCGTCCGCGCCGCCAGACCCGGTGGACGGCGGCACCGAGCGCGCCCGCGATCAGGAGGCCGCCGGCCACGAGGGTGGGCACGGAGTCGTTGAAGGCGCCGCCTGCTCCTGCGTGCACGCCGTGCTGGGCGCCGACGGGAGGCCGTACCTCGTTCTGCTTCTCCTGGCCGTCCTGCTGCTTGCCGCCGCCGGCCTGCTTGGACTGGCCGTCACCTTGCTGCCTGCCCTGGCCGTCACCCTGCTGCTTCCCGGACACCTGGGACTGCCCGTCGCCCTGCTGCTTCGACTGGCCATCACCCTGCTGCCTGCCCTGGCCGTCGCCCTGCTGCCTGCCCTGGCCATCACCCTGCTGCTTCCCGGACACCTGGGACTGACCGTCGCCCTGCTGCTTGGACTGGCCGTCGCCCTGCTGCCTGCCCTGGCCATCGCTCTGCTGCCTACCCTGGCCGTCGCTCTGCTGCTTCCCGGATGCCTGGGACTGACCGTCTCCCTGCTGCTTCCCGGACACCTGGGACTGACCGTCCCCCTGCTGCTTGGACTGGCCATCACCCTGCTGCCTGGCCTGACCCTCCCCCTGCTGCTTCCCGAACGCCTGAGACTGACCGTCACCCTGCTGCTTCGACTGACCGTCCCCCTGCTGCCTGCCCTGACCGTCTCCCTGCTGCTTCTTCCCCGACGGCTGGGAGTCGCCGTCGTCCTGTTGCCTGCTCGACTGCTGGGACTGACCGTCACTCTGCTGCCTGCCCTGAGTGTCGCCCTGCTGCTTTCCGGACACCTGGGACGACCCGTCGCCCTGCTGCCTCCCCTGGCCTTCGGCCTGCTGCTTCGACTGACCGTCCCCCTGCTGTCTGCCCTGACCGTCACCCTGCTGCTTCGACTGACCGTCCCCCTGCTGCCTGCCCTGACCGTCTCCCTGCTGCTTCCTCCCCGACTGCTGGGAGTCGCCGTCCTCCTGCCGCCTTCCGCCCTGCGTGGCGTCGCCGTCGTCGTCATCGCCGTCGTCGTCGTGGTGGCCGTGGCCTCCTCTGCACACGGTGAACGAGACGGTCCACGCCCTCTCACGGCCGCCCCGGCCCCCCGGGCACCGTCCGTCGACGCCCCACTCCGCGTCGCGGCCGGCCATGTCGGCGATGACGTCCACGCTCCCGCCGACCGGAATGCGGGCCGTGCCGCTGTAGTGGACGCGGTCCCGGTGTTCCATCCGGTCGTCATCGTCGTCGTCGCGGTGGACCCGGTGCAGCCGGACCCTGCCCCCCTCGAAGGCCTGGGAGGCGCCCTCGATGGCGTCGGGCAGGCGGGCGCCGGCCGACGCGTCGCAGGACACCGAGACGGTGACCGTGCCGCCGGGCGGGACGGAACGTGGGGTGACGTCGGCGGACGAATCGGCGGACGCGGACGGGGCAACGGCACCCAGGGCGGCGCCGGCCACAGCGGCGGCGGACAGGACTCGGGCACTGCAGCGCATGAGGCGGGCTCCTTCGGCCGGGTTCCTCCGGGGCACGGGAGCCGTGCCCCCGCACCCCCATGACAGCCCGCCCGGCCGTGACGCGCGCGCGGCCGTGCCCCATTCGCGCGACCCGCACCGCCGTGCGGGTGACGGGCGGGCCGTGCCGCGGAGATCAGCCGGCCAGCGAGACCAGTTCGCGTTCCAGGCCGCGGCCCCGCCTGTCCACGACGCCGGCGGCGACGTCGGCGAGTTTGCGGTTGGCGCCCTGGGAGATGCGGCGCAGGACGTGGAAGGCCGTCTCGGCGTCGCAGCCGAGGACGTGCATCACGATCCCGCACGCCTGGTCGACGACGGGCCGGGAGCGCAGGGCGTTGCCGAGCTGGTCGAGTTCCGTGAGGGCGGCACGGTAGGAGCGGTCGCGCACCAGACAGCCCACGGCGAGGTCGCCGAGCACCCTGGCGGGGCCGTGCGGGGCGCCCTTCAGGGTTCCGGGCCGGAAGCTGTAGAGGCTGAGCGTCACGGCCAGCCCGGACTGCCGGAAGGGGATCGTGACGCTGGACCGTACGCCGGCGTCCAGGGCGAGGGCGCGGTACTCCGGCCAGCGCTCGTCGTGCAGCAGGTCGGCGGCGCCGACGGGCTGCCCCGACTCCAGAGCGGCGGGGATCGGCCCGTCGCCGCCGCGGAGCTGGACCGTGACGAGCGGGGCGAGATCGGGGTGGGTGACGGCGGCGGGCCGGTCAGCACCGCTCTCGAGTCCGCCTTCGACGACCGAGGTGCTGACGCCGCAGCAGTCGGGGGTGCACCGGGCGACCTGTTCGACGAGTTCCGACAGCCGACGGGCCGGGAGGGCGGCCTCGGGTGACCCGGCCGCCAGGTGGTGACGCTCCCGGTGGTAACCGAATTGTCCGGTCTCGGGCATCCTTCACCTCCTCTTCGGGCGGCTGCCCGCTCACCAGGGCGGAAAACGGCGTCGGCGACGACGTGGCCGGTTCTGTGTGCGAGACCCCGGGAGGTACTGCGTCCGGGTTAGGTTCATCGCATGGCGCAGACGGAGGAATTCGGTGAAGAGCTGGCGGATTTCGTCCGCCGGGTGGCGGAGCTCAAGGCCGCCCGTTCCATACCCGCGGGCGATCTGTCCTCGGTGCTCGACGCGGCGATCTTCGAACTGGACCATGTCGCCGGGCAGTTGTGGCCGTGGTTCCAGCGGCTGTCCACGGGCGCCGGGGCCGCCCCCGCCGGCTCCGCGGAGCGACAGGAGCAGCAACTGCTCAAGACCCTCTTCCAGCGGCTCCCGGTGCCGGTCGCGCTGGTGGACCGCGAGACGGTGGTGCGGCGGCTGAACTTCGCGGCCCTTTCCTTCACCGGGGTCCGCGCGGGCTATGCGACGGGCCGCCCGCTGACCGGGCTGCTGGCGCACGCCGACCGGGCCGCGTTCCGTTCGCAGACGGCGGCGGTGGCACGCGGCGAGGGCGACCGCAGCATGACGGTACGTCTGCCGCAGCACGCGACGGCGCCGGTACGGGCGACGCTGGTCGCGGTGCGGCCGAGTGGGGAGCCGCGCACGGCGGTCATGGTGGCGCTGCAGCCCGCGGACACCCGGGTGCCGGCCGACGAGCAGACACCGGCCCGGGGCATCCCGAACCTGACCGAGACCACCCGGCACGCGGCGCTGATGGACCTGCTGGACGCCATGACCACGGCCCTGCTGACCGCGCCGGCCGGGGCCGCCCTGGAGCGGGCGGCCCGGGTGCTGCACGGCCGGTTCGCGGACTGGGTGGTGGCGGACGCGGGAGACGGACACCTGACCCGTACGACGGTCCTGGGACCGCTCGGCGAGGACGTGGACGCGCTGGTCGCGCAGGACCCCGCCGAGTGCCCCCTGGTCGTCGAGGCGGCGCGCGGCGGGTCCGCGGTCCTGCGGGTGCGGCCGGACGACCCGGATGCCTTCGGCCGTGACGCCACCGGTGCCCCGGTCCTGGTCCGCGCGGACGTGACGTCCCTGCTGTGCGTGCCGCTCACCGACGGGGTCACCGTGCGCGGAGTGCTCACGCTGTTCCGCAGCGGGGCCCGGCCGGCGTTCTCGATGGCGGAGGCGCAGGCCATGGACATGATGTCCCGTCATATCGCGCTGGCGGTGCGGGGCGTCGGTTAGACGGCGTCCCGCATCACCTGCTCGCGCAGCCGGGAGCAGCAGCGGCTGATCAGGCGGGAGACGTGCATCTGGGAGATGCCGAGGCGCTCGGCGATGCTGCTCTGGGTCATGTCGTCGAAGAACCGCATGTACAGGATGGCGCGTTCGCGTTCCGGGAGGGCCTGGATGCGGGGCTTGACGGCCTCGCGGTCGACGACCGTGTCGAGCGCGGGGTCGAGGGAGCCCAGCGAGTCGCCGAGCGAGTACCCGTCCTCGCTGCCGGGCAGTTCGGCGTCCAGGGAGAGCGCCGTGAAGCTCTCCAGGGCCTCGAGGCCGACCAGCACGTCCTCCTCGCTCATCCTGGCGTGCTCGGCGATCTCGGCGACGGTGGGCCTGCGCCCGGAGATCGTCTGGGAGAGGTCCTGGACGGCGAAGCGGACGCGGTTGCGCAGGTCCTGGACGCGGCGCGGTACGTGCAGGGTCCACATGTGGTCGCGGAAGTGCCGCTTGATCTCCCCGGTGACGGTGGGGACGGCATAGCTCTCGAAGGCGTGCCCGCGCTCGGGGTCGTAGCGGTCCACGGCCTTGACCAGGCCGAGGAACGCGACCTGGCGCAGGTCCTCGAAGCTCTCGCCGCGGCTGCGGAACCGGCCTGCCAGCCGTTCGGCCATGGGCAGCCAGGCCTCGACGATCTCGTCGCGAAGCGCGTCACGCTCAGGGCCCGGGGGGAGCGAGGCGAGCCTGCGGAAGGCCTCCGTGGTGTCGGGGGCGTCGTCGTGGGGGTGGTGCTTCACGCTAGCTCGGTTCTGCATGGTGCGTCGCAACTCCCTTGCTGGTGCCTTGCTGGGTGCCTGGGTGGACGGTCACCGTGGGAGGGGGAAGCGGGTGCGACAGGACACACCCGGGGCGTGATTCACCGCTCCCACGGACGTGCCTCCTGTCCGAAGCACTGAGTCGCGCCTGCCCGGGCGCATTCGCCGCAAACACCGGTCTTTCCGAAGTCCTTGGCCGGCTTCCGCGCGCCCCGTGCCCCGCACCGCGCGGAAGCCGACCTGCGCCCGCCGCCCGCGGCGGCTCCGCGGGCGGCGCGGAACGCGAGGCGCGGCCGGCCGGTACCGCGAGAGCCCTGCCGGTCGGCGCCGCGGACCGGGCGCCCGGCGCCGCCCCGGCCCGTGCGGCTCATCCCGCGGTGCGCCGCCCGGCGTGGACGTCGGCCGACGTCCGCGGGCCCCTCGGCAGCGCCCGCCCAGCCGCTTGCGGGGCCCGGCCCGGCTGCGGCGCCCGGCGTGCGGAGGGCGACCGGTGCACCGCTCGGCGGGGGCGGCGCCGCGGACCGTGCGCGGGCAGTGCGCCGGGCGCCCGGGCCGGAAGTGTCACCGCGGGTGCCCCGTCCGCCTCCCGCGGCCCGGGCCGATGCGTTCCGGCGGCAGGTTTTCCCCGCAGCGGCCGGGTGACTCGACAGGTGCGATCCGTACGCCCCTTTCTTCAAACGGGAGGTCCCCGATGGCCACCAAGGTCGCCGACCACGTTCTGGCGCGCTTGCGCGAGTGGGGCGTGGAGCAAGTCTTCGGCTACCCCGGCGACGGCATCAACGGGCTGCTCGCCGCCTGGGGTCGCGCCGAGGACCGGCCACGGTTCCTGCAGGCGCGGCACGAGGAGATGGCAGCGTTCGAGGCGGTCGGCTACGCCAAGTTCAGCGGCCGTCTCGGTGTGTGCGCGGCCACCTCGGGACCCGGTGCCATCCACCTGCTCAACGGCCTGTACGACGCCAAGCTCGACCATGTGCCGGTGCTCGCGCTGGTCGGCCAGACGCACCGCACCGCGATGGGCGGCTCGTACCAGCAGGAAGTCGACCTGCACACCCTCTTCAAGGACGTCGCCTCGGACTTCGTGGAGACCGTGATGGTCCCCGAGCAGCTTCCGAACGTCCTCGACCGCGCGATCCGCACCGCGTACGCGCGCCGCGCCCCCACGGCGGTGATCTTCCCCGGTGACGTGCAGGAGCTGGACTACTCGCCGCCGACGCACGAGTTCAAGATGGTCCCCTCGAGCCTCGGCCGCAGCGCGTGGACGGCGGTCCCCTCGCAGGAGTCCCTGGAGCGGGCCGCGGAGGTCCTCAACGCCGGCGACAAGGTGGCCATCCTGATCGGCCAGGGCGCGGCGGGCGCGGTGACCGAGGTGCAGCAGATCGCCGAGCTGCTGGGCGCGGGTGTGGCGAAGGCGCTGCTCGGCAAGGACGTGCTCAGCGACGAGCTGCCCTACGTCACCGGCTCGATCGGGCTGCTGGGCACCCGTCCGTCGTACGAGCTGATGCGCGACTGCGACACCCTGCTCACCATCGGGTCGTCGTTCCCGTACACGCAGTTCATGCCGGACTTCGGCAAGGCGCGGGCCGTGCAGATCGACATCGACCCGCACATGATCGGCATGCGCTACCCGTACGAGGTGAACCTCGTCGGCGACGCCAGGGCGACCCTGCAGCGCCTGATCCCGCTGCTGGACAAGGACCGCGGCCGCGAGTGGTTCGACACCGTGTGCGCGAACGTGACCCGCTGGCACGAGGTGATGCAGAAGCGCGCGGAGCTGTCCGCGGACCCGATCAACCCGGAGTACGTGGCCCGGGCCCTGGACCCGATGCTGCCGCACAACGCGATCATCACCTCCGACTCGGGTTCGGTGGCCAACTGGTACGCACGGCATCTGACGATGCGGCCCGGCATGCGCGGGTCGCTGTCGGGGACGCTGGCGACGATGGGCAGCGGGGTCCCCTACGCGATCGGCGCGAAGTTCGCCCACCCCGACCGGCCGGTGATCGCGCTGGTCGGTGACGGCGCGATGCAGATGAACGGCCTCGCCGAGATGATCACGGCGGCGAAGTACAAGGACCGCTGGGAGGACCCGCGGCTGGTGGTGGGCGTGTGGAACAACCACGACCTCAACCAGGTGACGTGGGAGATGCGTGCGATGGAGGGCGCCCCGTCGTTCCTGCCGTCGCAGGAGATTCCGGACGTGCAGTACGCCGCGTTCGCCCGCTCCCTGGGCCTGACCGGCATCCGGGTGGAGAAGCCGGAGGACGTGGAGGCGGGCTGGCGCGCGGGGCTGGAGGCGGACGGCCCGGCGGTCGTGGAGTTCCTGACCGACCCGGCGGTGCCGCCGATCCCGCCGCACGCAAGCTGGGAGCAGATGCAGGCCACGGCGGCCTCCATCCTGAAGGGCGACGCGGACCGTGCCGGAATGATCCGCCAGGGGGTCAAGGCGAAGGTGCAGGAGTTCCTGCCCGGACGCGGCGACAAGGAGTCGTGAGGAGCCGTACGAGAGCCGGCACGGCCGAAGCGGCCACGAGCACCTGCCGCAGAGCCGTGTCGACCGCCGTCCCTCGGGTACACGCGAGGGCCACCCGAAATCTGGAGGGACTCATGCAGCGAGGCAGCGACCGGCTGAACGTCCACCGCGACGACGAGATGAAGCACGAACTCCAGGGGCTGCTGCGCTCCGGCCACCCGACGCGGACCGAGGAGTGGCACGACCCCGAGCCGACCGCCGACGACGACCCGGCGGTGTGGGCCGGTCCGGTGATTCCGGGCGGCGCGCGGTCCGTGGCCGATGTCCGTTTCGAGCTGGCGCGGATCCTGGGTCGTACGGCGTTCCCCGGCCGCCCGCCCGAACTGATCGACGCACTGCGCCGCCACCACGCCCCGGACACGCTCGTCGCACCCCTGGAGCGGCTGCCGCGTTCGTCGCGCTACGCCAACGCCCAGGAGCTCGCCGAGGCGATCGTGGGCGGCGAAGGGGCCGGACGGAGCGCATAGGCGTCCGGTGGGCGGGTACTGCGGGCGTCGTCCCGCCGACGTACCCACCCCCGGCCGGCCGGGGGGAAGCAGAAAGGACAGCAAGGCCATGGCCCATTTCGTCAGGGAGGTCATGACGCAGGGCGTCGTGGCGGTCCTCCCGGACGCCTCACTGGTGGAGGCGGCGCAGCTGATGCGCGCCGAGGACATCGGGGACGTCCTGGTCGCCGAGGACGGGCACGTCGTCGGCGTCCTCACGGATCGTGACATCACGCTGCGGGCCGTCGCGGACGGTGCCGACCCGCTGACCGTGAGCGCCCGGGCGGTGTGCACCCCCGACCCGGTGGTGGTCGGCCCCGACGATCCCGTGTCGACGGCCGTCGACCTGATGCGCGGGCACGCCGTACGCCGGCTGCCGGTCGTCGAGGGCGGCCGGCCGGTGGGCATGGTCAGCCTGGGCGACCTGGCGGTCGCGCAGGACCCGTCCTCGGCGCTCGCGGACATCAGCCAGGCCGAGCCCGGAGGCGGGCGCGGCGGGGTGCCGGCGTGAGCGCGGCCGGGCGGGTGACCGCATGAGCCGCCGCCACAGGGCCGACCGGGTCAGCGCGTACGGCACCACCGTGGACGTCGGCGACGCGACGACCCGCTACCTGCTGTACGGGCTGCTGCCGTTCTGGTTCGCGCCGGGCCTCGCCGACTGGGTGATGCACCGGCGCACCCGGATCGAGGACACCTCCGGCACGAAGGAGTCGTTGATCCACGCGCTGATGATGACCGAGGTGGGTCTGCCCATCGCGCTCACGCTGCGCTACGAGGTCAACCCGCTGCTGCTGTGCGTGCAGTTGGCCGGGACCGCGGTGCACGAGGCGACCGCGCTGTGGGACGTGCGTACCGCCGAGGACAGCGACCGCGAGGTCACGCCGGTGGAGCAGCACATCCACAGTTTCCTGGAGTCGCTGCCGTTCGCGGCGCTCGCGGCGCTCGGGTGCCTGCACGCCGACCAGGTGCGGTCGCTGCTGCGCGGCGGCCGGGGCGACGCGCGCGCCTGGCGGCTGGTGCGGCGTCGCCGGCCGCTGCCCCGCGGCTATCTCGTGGGTGTCGCGGCGGCGATCGGCGCGTGCGTGGCCCTGCCCTACGGGGAGGAACTGCTGCGCTGTGTCCGGGCCGCACTGCGCCGGGCGCGGGACGAGAGGGCGGAGAAGGAGGAGGTGGGCGACGAGGCCGTGTGGCAGGCAGCCGTGGGGCAGACACAGGCGGAGAAAGGGCAGTGAACATCATGCGTATCGCGTTCCTGACCGCGCCCGAGGGCGTGGAGCAGGTGGAACTCACCGAGCCCTGGCAGGCGGTGAGGGACGCCGGCCACCAGCCGGTCCTGGTGTCGACGAAGCCGGGACAGGTGCAGGGGTTCAACCACCTGGACAAGGCGGACACGTTCCCGGTGGACGCGGTGGTCGGCGAGGTGCAGGCCGATTCGTTCGACGGGCTGGTGCTGCCGGGCGGAGTGGCGAACCCCGACTTCCTGCGGACGGACGAGCAGGCCGTGAGGTTCGTGCGCGCGTTCTTCGACCAGGGCCGGCCGGTCGCGGCGATCTGCCATGGCCCGTGGACGCTGATCGAGGCCGACGTCGTACGGGGCCGCACCCTGACGTCGTGGCCGAGCCTGAAGACGGACGTCCGCAACGCGGGCGGCACCTGGGTCGACGAGCAGGTCCACATCGACCGCGACGGCAACCTGCTGATCACCAGCCGGAAGCCGGACGATCTGAAGGCGTTCGACGAGGCGATCGTGACGGAGTTCGCCGGCCAGAACGCCTGAACGAGACTCCGTAGAGCAACCGGACGACCGGACAGGAACCGCCCCGCGGCCCTTCTGGGGGCCGCGGGGCGGTTCCTCGCGCGGGCGGTCAGCGGGTCGGTTCGGCTTCCTGGCTTTCTTCACAGGTGCCGCGCTCCCGGGCGCCGTCGCGGGTGCGGCCGGCCGCGGTCAGGCGGCGCGGATGGCGGCGCAGGTATTCGCCCTCCAGTTGCGCCATCCGGTGGTTGTGCGCGCGCAGCGCGTCGTTCGATCCGTACAGCAGCGTGTCGTGGCGGGTGCGGTGGATCGTCTCCAGCTCCTTCATGAGCTGCTGGTCGGTCAGCCGGCCCGGGTCGACTCCGGTCATTGGTGGTACCCCGCTCGTCGTGTTCGTCGGTGCGGTCCGGGTACCCGCCCGGAAAAGCAATACCCCGAGCGGCATCCGGGAGGGAGCCATGGATCTCGCCTTTCTCCATCCACTGTACGAACAACCCGGCCCCTGGGCCTCCGTATACGTCGACACCTCACGGCATACGGAGTCCACGCCTCACGAACGCTCCCTGACCGCCCAGTCCCTTTACCGCGAGCTGGCCGGGCAGGGCGCGGACGAGCCGACGTGCCGGGCCGTGCAGAGCGCGGTCGAGGACCTGGCCCGCTCCCCCGAGCCGCACGGCAGGGCACTGTTCGCCCGGGCGGGCGAGGTGGTCCTCGATCCGCCGCTGGCCGCGCCGCCGCAGGGCCCCTCCGCGCTGTGGGCCACGTTGCCGCACACGGCACCACTGCTGGAGCTGGCGAACGAGGAACCGGTGTGCGTGGTGGCCTACATCGACCGCAGGGGCGCCGAGTTCGAGTTGCGCGGGGCCCTGGGCAGCCGTCAGGCCGGATCGGTGACCGGGAAGCAGCATCCACTGCACCGCACGGGCAGCGCCGACTGGTCGGTACGCCACTTCCAGCTTCGGGTGGAGAACACCTGGGAGCACAACGCGGCGGAGATCGCTGACGCGCTGGCCGTCTGCCAGGAGGAGACCGGCGCCGACCTGGTGGTCCTCGTCGGCGAGGAGCGCGAACGGCGCTCCGTGCACGAGCGGCTGCCGCACCGGCTCCAGGACCGGGTGGCCGAGACGACGCACGGTGCGGGCAGCCGGCTGCTGGACGAGGAGGTGGAGCGGATCCGCGCCGAGCACGTGGAGCGCCGTGCCGAACAGGAGCTGGAACGCTTCCTGGCCGCCCGCGCACCGGACGAGGAGGGGCGGACGGCGGCCGTCGAGGGCGTGCCGGCGGTGGTCGAGGCGGCACGCGAACACCGTATCGACGAACTCCTGATCAACCCGGACGGCCCGGACACCCGCCGTGAGGTGTGGGTCGGCGAGGACCCGGACCAGGTGGCGGTGCGCCGTACGGACCTGAAGGCGGTGGGCGAACGGCACGCCTGGTCGGCCCGCGCGGACGACGCGCTGCTGCGTTCCGCGGTGGAGACGGGCGCGGCGGCCGTCTCGGTGACGGCCGCCGGAAGTCAGGAAGGGCCGGTGGGCGGAGTGGGCGCGCTGCTGCGCTGGACGTAGACGGCGCATGCCGCGCACGCCCGGCACGCGCGCGGCATGCGCCCCGGCGTGCGCTCAGCGGGCGCGCTCCACTCTGCGTTCGTCCCACACCGGCTCGGATGTCTCCCGTACCCGGCCGTCGGCGCCGAAGACGAGGTAGCGGTCGAAGGAGCGGGCGAACCAGCGGTCGTGGGTGACGGCGAGGACCGTGCCCTCGAAGCCGTCCAGCCCCTCCTGGAGTGCCTCGGCGGACTCCAGGTCGAGGTTGTCGGTCGGCTCGTCGAGCAGCAGCGCGGTCGCCCCCTGGAGTTCCAGCAGCAGGATCTGGAACCGGGCCTGCTGACCGCCGGAGAGCCGGTCGAAGTGCTGCTCGGCCTGGCCCGTCAGCTCGTAACGCCGGAGCCGGGACATGGCGGCGCCGCGGTCCTGGGCGTGCTCCTTCCAGAGGATGTCGAGGAGGGTGCGGCCCTGGAGCTCCGGATGGGCGTGGGTCTGGGCGAAGTGGCCCGGGACGACCCGGGCACCGAGCTTCCACTGCCCGGTGTGGGCGATGTCGTCACCGGCGAGGAGGCGCAGGAAGTGCGACTTGCCGGAGCCGTTGGAGCCGAGGACGGCGACGCGTTCGCCGTAGAAGACCTCGAGGTCGAACGGTTGCATGAGCCCGGTGAGTTCGAGCTCCTGACAGGTGACGGCGCGGACGCCCGTACGGCCGCCCTTGAGCCGCATGGTGATGTTCTGCTCGCGCGGCGGCTCCGGCGGCGGGCCGGCCTCCTCGAACTTCTTCAGCCGGGTCTGCGCGGCCTGGTAGCGGGAGGCCAGCTCGTGGCTGACGGTGGCCGCCTGACGGAGGTTCAGCACGAGCTTCTTGAGCTGGGCGTGCTTCTCGTCCCAGCGGCGGCGCAGTTCCTCGAAGCGGGCGAACCGCTCGCGGCGGGCCTCGTGGTACGTGGTGAAGCCGCCGCCGTGCACCCAGGCGTCGGCGCCGGCCGGTCCGGGCTCCACGGTGACGATCTTCTCGGCGGCGCGGGCGAGGAGTTCGCGGTCGTGGGAGACGAACAGGACCGTCTTGCGGGTCTCGGCCAGCCGTTCCTCGAGCCACCGCTTTCCGGGTACGTCGAGGTAGTTGTCGGGCTCGTCGAGGAGCAGGACCTCGTCGCCGCCGCGCAGCAGCGCCTCCAGGACGAGCCGTTTCTGCTCGCCGCCGGACAGGGTGCGGACCTGGCGCCACTGCGCCCTGTCGTACGGGACGCCGAGGGCGGCGGTGGTGCAGATGTCCCACACGGTCTCGGCGTCGTAGCCGCCGGCCTCGCCCCAGTCGGCGAGGGCCTGGGCGTAGCGGAGCTGGGCGGCCTCGTCGTCGACGGTCATGATGGCGTGCTCGGCGGCGTCCACGGCGCGGGCCGCTTCGCGGATGCGGGGCGGGGCGACGGAGACGAGGAGGTCGCGCACCGTCGTGTCGTCGCGGACGGACCCGACGAACTGGCGCATGACGCCCAGGCCGCCGGTGACGGTGACGGTGCCGGCGTGGGGTTTCAGCTCGCCGGAGAGCAGGCGCAACAGGGTGGTCTTGCCTGCGCCGTTGGGGCCTACGAGGGCGACGACGCTGCCGTCGCCGACCCGGAAGGACACGTCGCCGAGCAGGGTCCTCCCGTCGGGGAGACGGTACTCGAGGTGCGCGGCTTCAAGGTGTCCCATGGGGCGCATTGTGGGCGGGTGCGGTGGGGCCGGGCAAAGGGTTTTCGCCCCCGCCGCCCCTGCCCTTCCCGTCCCTGGGGGCTGCCGCCCCCAGCCCCCCGCTGTCGGCCTACGGCCTCGTCCTCAAGCGCCGGACGGGCTGAAGAATCGGCCCCTCCAGCGTCTGAGGAAGGCCCCGAGGGCCGACCCCCGAAGGGGGCTGGGCGCGGACTCAGCGAGCCGGCTCGAGGGACGGAACGCCCACGAGGGGTGCAGGGGACGCAGTGCCGGCCGGAGCACAGGGACGCGGCCGCCTGCCGGGTTCAGGGAGGGAACCCCCACGGAGGCTGCAAGGAGCGCAGCCGCCTGCCGGAGCCCAGGAGCCAAGAGCCCCCGAAAGGCGCAGGAGACGCAGCCCCAGCCGGGCTCAAGGACGGAACCCCCACGAAGGGCGCAAGGGACGCAGCCGCCTGCCGGAGCCCAGGAGCCAAGCCCACACGAAAGGCGCAGGACACGCAGCCCCAGCCGGGTGCAAGGACGGAACCCCCACGAATGGTGCAAGGGACGCAGCCGCCCGCCGGAGCCCAGGAACCAAGCCCCCACGAAAGGTGCAAGGGACGCAGCCGCCCGCCGGAGCCCACGAGCCAAGCCCACCCGAAAGGCCCAAGAGGCGCAGCCCCAACAGGGTGCAAGGACGGAACCCCCACGAAGGGCGCAAGGGACGCAGCCGCCCGCCGGAATCCGGGGCGGCGTCCCACCGGGGTCCGGGGCGGAGCCCCTCCGGAATCCGGGGCGAAGCCCCACCGGAGTCCGGGGCGGATCCCCGCCGGAGTCCGGGGCGGAGCCCCACCGGAATCCGGGGCGGAGCCTCGGCGGGGGTGAAGGGGCGAAGCCCCTGAAGGAGGGACGGGAAGGGGTGGTGGGGGCGAAACCCCTTGCGTCGGGGTACCCGCAGGCCATGACCGCTGATGTCGATCTCACCACCCAGCCACCCGGCCCCCATCCCCTCCGCAACCGCCTCCTCGCCCTCGACTGCCGGCTGTTCGAGGCCGTCGCCGCCCGCCACTGGCCCGGTGCCGACCCCCTCCTGCCCCGCCTCAGCCGGGCCGCCAACCACGGTGTGCTGTGGTTCGCCGCCGGTGCCGCCCTCGCGGCCACCCGCAGCCCCCGCGCCCGCCGCGCGGCCGCCCGTGGTGTCGCCTCCCTCGCGCTCGCCTCCGCCACCATCAACACCCTCGGCAAGCGCTCGGTCCGCCGCCCCCGGCCCGTCCTCGATCCGGTCCCGGCCGTGCGTCGGCTCAAGCGGCAGCCGATCACCACCTCCTTCCCGTCCGGTCACTCCGCATCGGCCGCCGCCTTCGCCACCGGTGTCGCCCTGGAGTCGCGCGGCTGGGGCGCCGCCGTCGCGCCGCTCGCCACCGCCGTCGCGCTCTCGCGCGTCTACACCGGCGTCCACTTCCCGAGCGACGTCCTCGCGGGTGCGGCCCTGGGCGTGGGCGCCGCCTACGCCGTACGGGGCCTGGTCCCGACCCGCGACCTGCTGCCACCGCCCGGCCGCCGGCGCTCGCCGGAGGCCGCCGCGTCGCCGGAACTCCTCGCGCCCGCCCTGGCCGACGGCACGGGCCTCGTGGTCGTCGTCAACAAGGGCGCGGCGACCTGGGACCGGGTACGCGCCCTCACGGACGCGCTCCCCGGCGCGGAGGCCGTGGAGTGCGAACCGCCCGAGGTCCGCACCGAGTTGGAGAAGGCCGCCGCCCGCGCCCGTGTCCTCGGCGTGTGCGGCGGCGACGGCACGGTGAACGCGGCGGCCGGCGTCGCCCTGCGCCACGGCCTCCCGCTCGCGGTGCTCCCGGGCGGCACCCTCAACCACTTCGCGCTCGACCTCGGCGTGGAGGATCCGCGTGACCTGGTGCGCGCCCTCACGCGAGGCGACGCCGTCCGGGTCGACGTGGGCCGGTTCTCCTCGGGTGAGACACAGGGCTGCTTCCTCAACACCTGCAGCCTCGGCGTGTACCCCGAGCTGGTGCGGGAGCGGGAGCGCTGGTCCCCCCGGATCGGCGGCTGGCCCGCCGGTGTGTACGCCGCGCTGCGCGTTCTGCGCGCCGACCGTCACCCCCTGGCCGTACGCCTCGGCGACCGCACCCACCCGCTGTGGCTGCTGTTCGCGGGCAACGGCACGTACCACCGCATGGGCCTGGTGCCCGGCCGCCGTTGCGACCTGGCCGACGGGCTGCTCGACGTGCGGGTCGTGCACGGCGGTCGCCGGCCCGCCGCCCGCCTGCTGGCGGCCGCGTTCGCGGGCCCGCTGTCGCGCTCGCCGTTCCACGCCGCGGTAAGGGTCCGGCGACTGCGCCTGGACGGGGTCGCCCCCGGCACCCTTCTCGCCTACGACGGGGAGGTCACCGCCGTCCAGGGCGAGGTGACCCTCGAGACGCTGCCCGAGGCGCTGACGGTCTACCGGCCGCTTCCCGACGAATGACCGGTGCGGTGTCCATCGCACACGACATCGCGCGTTCCACATTTCAAGACGGCTATCTCATTATTCGGTTCGATGGCCTACCGTGACGCGTACCGCCCCCGGCGACGCCGGGGTCCGTACGAGGGGAAGAGGATCGTCATGCCGAAGGAGACGGCCGTCTACACGCACGGCCACCACGAGTCCGTGCTGCGTTCGCACACCTGGCGGTCCGCCGCCAACTCCGCGGCGTACCTCCTCGGCTCGCTGAAGCCGCACATGCGGATCCTCGACATCGGCTGCGGGCCGGGCACCATCACCGCGGACCTGGCCGCCCTGGTTCCCGACGGTCATGTCACCGGCGTCGACCGCGCACCGGAGATCCTGGACCGGGCCCGGGCCGCGGCCGACGCCCGCGGGGTCACCAACGTGGACTTCGCGGTCGCGGACGTGCACGCGCTGGAGTACCCGGACGACACGTTCTGCGTGGTCCACGCCCATCAGGTGCTCCAGCACGTGGGTGACCCGGTACAGGCGCTGCGCGAGATGCACCGGGTCACCCGGCCGGGTGGTTTCATCGCCGCGCGGGACGCCGACTACGGGGCCATGACCTGGTATCCGGCGTCTGCCGGACTGGACGACTGGCTGGACCTGTACGAGCGGGTCGCCCGCGCCAACGGCGGCGAGCCCGACGCCGGGCGGCGCCTGAAGTCCTGGGCGCTGCGGGCGGGCATCAAGGACGTCACCGCCACCTCGGGCACCTGGACCTTCGCCACCGCCGAGGAGCGGGCCTGGTGGAGCGGTCTGTGGGCGGACCGTACGCTCGCCTCGGCGTACGCCGATCGGGCGACGGACGGGGGTCATGCGACGACGGAGGAGCTGAGGACCGTTTCCGCAGCCTGGCGGCAATGGGGGCGGCATGAGGACGGATGGTTCTCGGTGCTGCACGGAGAAATTCTCTGCCGAAAAGAGGTCTGATTCCGGCTGTTCGGGAAACTTGAACGGCAGGAGGTGTGACTATGGTTCCGATTCTGCTCGTTCTCCTGCTGGCCGTGGTTCTTTTCGGCGTCGGATTCGCGGTGAAGGCGCTGTGGTGGATCGCCCTGGCCGTGCTGGTCGTCTGGCTGCTGGGCTTCCTGGTGCGCGGCTCCACAGCGACCGGCGGACGGGGCCGATGGTATCGCTGGTGAACCGGCGGTGCCCGGGCGGTGATCCGCCCGGGCACCCGGTTCCCGTGATCCTTCGGTGATCACTCCCGCGGAAGCAACGATCCAAGCGGCCCGAGGTCCAGATTCAGGTCCTCGGGCCGCAGTCCGTAGCGCTCCCGCAACTCGGCCATACGGTCCTCGAGCAGCATCAGGGTGAGGCCGATGCGCTCCTCCTGGTCCTCGGTCAGCTCACCCGTGTCGAACCTGCGCAGGGCCTGCCGCTCCATGAGCTGCCGCAGCAGCTCGACGACGGTCAGCACGAGTTTGACCAGGTCCCGCTCCACCGTGTCGGGTTCCAGGTCGAGTCGGTTGCGTCCGCTGCGTCCGCTGCTCATGTCACGGCTCCTCCGGCCAGGGGGCCGGCACCTGGGCGCCGACCGAGCTGATCAGCGCGTTGAGGTCGATGCGGACGAGGTCGACATCCGCGATGCGCAGGGTGACGTCGCCGGTGAGGACGACGCCGCCGGCCAGCAGCCGGTCGAGCAGGTCCACCAGGGCGACCTGACGGTGCTGAAGTCCGCCGGCGGTCACGTCCCCTCCCCTCCTTCGACCCCGCTGAACGAGTACGCGGCCCAGGGCCCGGTGAGTTCCACCCGTACCCCGGGAATTCCGCTTTTCTCCTGGTCCACTTTTGTCACGAACGCCTCTGACTCCGAACGCGGAACAAGATAGGCCGCGTTGAGCACGTTGCGATCGGAAGAACCGGAGAGCGCGGGATTCTGCGGGGCGTGCAGACGGAAATCCTCGGCACAGCCGGAAAGGTTCTCGTGCAGCCGGAGCGCGAACCGTTCGGTGTTCTCCCGCATTTCCTCCTGGGCCTGTTGGCGCACCCGGCGCTGCCGCAGATAGTCGCGGCCGGAGACCGGTTTCCGCGGCGGCTCGGGAGACGTGTCGGCCCCATCGGTCTCCTGCGTGCGGTCCGGCTGCGCGTACACCTTGACGCCCCATTCGACGCGTCCGTCGAGACGGTCGAGGGCGCGGTGGAAGTCGGCCGCGCGTTCCTGGAGCATCGCGCGGACGTCGCTGTCGTCCCGGAACACCGTGGCGAGCCGCAACGGCAGGGGCGTGGTGACGGCGGTGAGCGCGTCCACGACGCCCTGGTGGGCGCGGGCGGTGGCGGCCAGCCAGTCCAGGTCCTCCAGGCGGGCACGGAGCGGCTCCTCGGCGAAGTCCGCCTCGGGGACGGTGCTGACGACGGCGACCAGGCCGTCGTGCGCCAACTGCCTGGGCGGCACGCCCGCGACGCCCGCCGGGCCGTCCTCGAGCGCCGCGCTGAAGGGGCGGCAGACGGCGTACACGTACCGCAGTCCGTTCACGGTGCCTCCTTCTCGCCGCGCGCCGCTTCCAGTTCGGCCAGTCGGTCACGCAACTCGGCGTTCTGCCGGGCCAGTTCGTCGTTTCGGGCGCGGGAGGAGAGTGCCGGGTCGGTCTCCCACCAGTCGATGCCCATCTCCTTCGCCCGGTCGACGGAGGCGACGACGAGGCGGAGCTTGATGGTGAGCAGTTCGATGTCGAGCAGGTTGATCCGGATGTCGCCGGCGATCACCACGCCCTTGTCGAGGACGCGTTCCAGGATGTCGGCGAGGTTGGCTCCGCTGCCGGCGCCGTACGGCTCGGGAAACCGGCCGGGCGTCGTCATCGACGGCCCCCGCGCGCGACGTCCCCGGGCTCCTCGTCCGCGTACTCGTCGCCCTCCGCGTCCTCGTACCCTTCCGCGTCCTCGTAGGATCCTTCCTCCGGGTCCGCGTCCTCGTAGGATCCTTCCTCCGGGTCCGCGTCCTCGTAGGATCCTTCCTCCGGGTCCGCGTCCTCGTACGATCCTTCCTCCGGGTCCGCGTCCTCGTAGGATCCTTCCTCCGGTTCCGCGTCGGGTTCTTCTTCCTCCTCCGCGTACCCCTCCGGATCCTCCTCGTCCGCGTAGGGCTTCTCGCCCTCTTCGTCCTCTCCGCCCTCCGACTCGGCGCTCTCGTCCTCGTCGCGGGGTTCCTCGTCGCCGGGTTCCTCGTCGCGAGGTTCCTCGGCCTCCTCGTCCGCCACCGCGTCCTCGTGGCTGCGGACCACCTCGCCGTCACGGATCTCACCGCGCCAGCCGTCCTCCGCCTCACCCTTCAAGGTGATGAACCGGGCGAAGTTCTTCAGATCCAGCCTGACCCGACGGCCCTGCGCCCGCCACAGATTGCCGGTCTTCTCGAACAGGCCGCTCGGGTAGTACTCCATGACCAGCAGGACCCGGGTGAGGTTCTCGCCCAGGGGGTGGAAGGTCACGACGCCCTTCGCGGTGCCCTTGGCGCCCTCCGACGTCCACTGGATGCGCCGGTCGGCGAGCTGCTCGGTGGTGTGCGCCTTCCAGCTGCGGTTGGACCAGAAGATCTTCGCCTGCCAGTCGGAGTGGGTGTCGTCGGCGCTGTTCGCGCTCTTGACGCCCTTGGCGAAGGTGGAGAAGTCCTGGTACTGCGTCCACTGGTCGTAGGCGGTGCGCAGCGGCACGCCGACGTCGACGGACTCCATGATGACGGTGGGCTTCTTGCCGCCCCCGCCCTTCTTCCTGCCCTTGCCGCCCCCCAGGTTGCCGACGGCTTCCTTCACGTTGTCCTTGGCGCGGGAGGCGCCGAGTTCCAGGGCGGAGCGCAGCGGTCCCTTGCCCTCGGCCAGCTTGCGGCCGCCGTCGAGCGCCAGCTTGGCGAAGCCGGGGCTGTTGCCTTCGGCGATGTCGTTGAGCTTGACGGTGGTCTCGCCGAGCTTGCGGCCGAGGCCGGTGAGCAGCTTCGTGGCCCGCGCGGCCAGGTACTCCTGGGCCTCGGCCTTCAGCCGGTCCGCGGCCTCGCCGCGGGCGAGGTGCGTCAAGGGGTTGTCCGTGGCCGCATCCGTGGCCTTGCCGGCCGCGGAGGTGGCCGATCCGAGGGTGTCGGTCATCGGTCGTCACCGCCCTTCGAGGAACCCGCGCCGCGGGCGCCGGCGGTCTTCTTCGCGGCCGTCCTGCGGGCCGCGCCGGCCGAGCCGCCCACCGCCTTCTTCGCGGGGGCCGTCTTCTTCGCCGCGGCCTTCTTCGCCGGGGCCTTCTTCGCTGCGGTCTTCTTCGCTGCGGCCTTCTTCGCCGCGGTCTTCTTCGCCGGGGCCTTCTTGGCCGCCTTCCTGCCGGACGGCTCCTCCCGCCGGCTCTCGCGGTCGCTCTCGCCGCGCGGCGGGCGGTCGCCTCCGTCCCGTTCGGTGCGGTTGCCGTCCTCCCGCTCATCGCGGTCGTCGTCCCGCGCCGCGCGGTCGTCGTCCTCGTCCCGGTCCTCGCCGGAGCCGCCCTCGGGCAGCTCCTCGCGCATCCGGGCGGTACGGTCGTGCAGCCGGTCGGCGAGCGCGTTCATCTGCCGCTCGACCATGGCCCCGGTGGCGGCCTTGCCGACGCCTCGCAGTTCCCGGCGCAACTGGTCGCCGATCTCCTTGAACTGCGGAGCGTTCATGAGCTGCTGGTTCACCGCGTTCGCGAGCGTCCGCGGGCTGAGGTTGAGCTTCTTGCCCGCCACCAGGGAGCCGACCGCGAGCGCCATTTTCAGCTTCTTGGTGCGTCCCAGAAAGTATCCGGCCCCTACGGCGAGGCCCAGTGCGGTTCGGTTCATGTCACGTCCCGTTGCCTGTGGTGTCGCCGGAGCGCAGCGCGATCTCCAGCCGGTCGAGCAGTTCGTCCTCGCGCCGGTCGAACTCCTCCTCAGTGATCTCGCCCGCCCCCAGTCGCTCCTCGAGGCGGGCGAGTTCGGCCCTCACGGCGGCGGGGTCGTAGTAGATCCGTTCCGCCTCACGGAGCACCTGTCTGATGGCCCAGGCGCTGCCGCGCACGGGGGCGAACGGCAGCATCAGCACCTCACCGATCAGTCCCACGGTGTCCTCCTTCCGCTCGGGCCGAAGGCCCCGCTAATGAGCGCCGGCGTCGATGCCCGCGGTGGTCCCCGCCGGCTCGGCGGGCCCCGGCTCGACGAAGCTGTACGGCGGCAGCGGCCCGTTGACGCGCACGTCGAGGTGGGGGTGGGCCGTGCGGAGCTGTTCGACGGCGGCCAGGAAGGTGTCGGCCGCGTCACGCGCCACCAGGAACGAGACGTTGGCGAGCCAGCCGGTGGACTCCGGGCCCACGCTGACGGCATCGGCGGCGGGCTCCAGCGTGCGCCGGACCTCCCTGGCGTCCTCGGTCTCACGGCTCTGCACCGCGGCCGCCACCATCTCGCCGAGCTTGAGCTTCTCCTCGTAACTGCCGCCGCCCGCTTTGCGGTTGGCCTCCGCCAGGGAGCGGATCTCGGGGTTCTCGGCCATCACGTGGTGCAGGACGGCTTCCTCGTTGTGGCTGGCCTTGATGTTGTACTCGACCTTGCCGTCGAGAGTGCCGAGCCGTTCCCGGTAGTGGTCGGCGCGCTCTTCGAGGACGCCGGTGACGGCGTCGTCGTCCGATGCGAGGCTGCCGAACCGCATGGGCAGGACGGGACCGCCCGCTGCCGCCTCGCTCAGGACGTTCTGGTGGGCGAGCAGGTCACGGCGCTTGGGGCGCAGCCCTTCGGGCGCGTCGCTGACGATCGCCGCCAGTTGGCCGCGCTTCAGGATGCGCACGGTGCGGGCCGGTTCGCCGACCCCGCCCATGCCGTCGGGGAGCGAGGGGTGGTCGGCCGCGGCGATGCCGTAGACGTACGTGCTCACTCCTGCTCCTCCTTCTTCTCGCGCGAGGCCGTCGACTTGCGGGTGCGCCGGCTCGGTTCGGCCTGGGCCTCCCCGCGGGCCTGCCGGAAGGCGTCGGAGATGGTCTCGGCGGCGCCGGACAGCGCCCCCTTGGACTTGCCGCGCGCGCCGGACTCGGTCATCTCCCCGACCAGGTCGGGCAGTCCGGGGTCCTTGCGCGGGCCGGCCTCCAGGTCGAGCCGGTTGCACGCCTCGGCGAAGCGCAGATAGGTGTCGACGCTGGCGACGACGACCCGTACGTCGATCTTCAGGATCTCGATGCCGACGAGGGAGACACGGACGAACGCGTCGATGACGAGCCCTCGGTCGAGGACGAGTTCCAGGACGTCGTACAGGCCGCTGGAGCCGCCTCCGGAAGTCTGTTGTGCCGGGACAACGGTCATGCCGACCGGTCCTCCTTGTCTGTGTGTGTCGGTGCGTGCGGCGGGCTAACTGCCGCCGCCCCTGCGTGGATCGGCCCTCCCGCGTTCGTAGCGGCGAACGCGCCGGTACCCGGTCAGCTCGCCGTCGGCGGACACGCCCACCTGGTAGGTCGCGAGCAGGCTCATGGTGTCGGGCACCCGGGCGAGTTCCAGGACCTCGATCTCGAGCGTCCAGCCGTCCTCGGTGGGTTCGAAGGACGACACGGACTCGGGGGTCAGTCCGGTGAGCTCCGTGAACTGGGCGCGCGCGTGGCGCAGCACCTCCATGGGGCTCGGCCGGCCGTCCGCCCGGTCGCCGTCTTCGGGAGAGTTCTGTTTCTGTGTACGTGGTGTGTTCGACATTGCCACCTCGAACACCGGGTGGCCCCAAAGGCATTGGCCAAACCTTCGGATGTCCGGGCCCTCAGCCGCGCAGGTCGTCGAGCCGCCGCCGGGCGGGGGCGAGGGAACGGCCCCGTGACGGCAGGTGCGCCCAGGGGTCGGTGCGGGCCTGGTCCACCGCGTCGGCGATGGTCCAGCGGCGGGCGTCCAGGTCCGGGTCGTCCAGTTGGTCCCAGGACAGGGGCGTGGCGACCGGGGCGCCCGGCCGGGCCCGTACGGTGAAGGGGGCGACCGCGGTCTGGGCGTACGCGTTGCGCTGCACGTCGAGGTAGAGGCGGTCGCCGCGGTCCTTCTTGCGGGCGGCGGTGGTGAGCAGCCGGGGGTGGGCGGCGGCGAGGACGTCCGCGATGTCCCTCGCGAAGGCCCGTGCCTCGTCGAAGTCGTGGTCGCCGCCGACCGGGACGACGACGTGCAGGCCCCGCGAGCCGGTGGTCATCAGCCCGGACGGCAGCCGCAGTTGGTCCAGCAGCTCCCCCACCAGCCGGGCCGCCTCGCGTACCTGGCCGAAGTCGTCGTCCGCCGGGTCGAGGTCGAACACGATGCGGTCGGGCGACTGGAGCCGGTCGGCGCGCGAGAGCCAGCGGTGCAGGGTGAGGCAGGCCTGGTCGGCGAGGTGGAGGAGGGTGGCGGTGTCGTCGCAGACGGTGTGGCAGACGGTGCCGCCCTCCTTGGGCACTTCGACGCGGTGGATCCACTCCGGGTAGTGCTCCGGGGTGTTCTTCTGCATGAAGCGGGGCCCGTCCACGCCGTCCGGGTGCCGTTCCAGCATGAGGGGACGGCCGCGCAGATGCGGCAGCATGAAGGGGGCGACGGAGCGGTAGTACGCCACCAGGTCGGCCTTGGTGTACTCCTTGCCGCCCCCCTCGCCGGGGAAGAGCACCTTGTCCGGCCGGTGGACCTCGACCGTGCGGCGGCCGGCCCGCACGGTCCGTGTGCTGCTCATGTCGCTCCCTCCGGTCACGGCACCACGGCGTGTTCCACCAGCAGCCGTGCCGAGGCGGCGATCGACTCGGCGTCGATGCCCGCGGCGTGCAGTTGCTCCTCGGGGGTCGCCGAGCCCGGCATGGTGCGGACGGCGAGGCGCACCAGGCGCGGTACGGGCCGCCCGTCGAGGAAGGCGTCCAGGACCGCGTCGCCGAGGCCGCCCTCCTCCCGGTGGTCCTCCACGGTGAGCAGGCAGCCGGTGCGGTCGGCGGCCTCGCGCAGTGTCTCCCGGTCGACGGGCTTGACCGAGTACAGGTCGATGACCCGTACCCGGATGCCCTGTTCGGCGAGGGTGTCGGCGGCCTTCAGCGCCTCGTGGACGGTGACCCCGGCGGCGACGACGGTGAGACGGTCCTCGGCAGAGGCGCGCAGCACCTTGCTGCCGCCGATCGGGAACTCCTCGGTGGGGCCGTAGACGACCGGGGTCTTCCCGCGCGAGGTGCGCAGATAGCGGATGCCCTCACGGCCGGCCATGGCGGCGACCAGCCGGGCGGTCTGGTTGGCGTCGCACGGGTACAGCACCGTCGAGTCGTGCACCGAGCGGAACATCGCGAGGTCCTCGAGGCCCATCTGCGAGGGGCCGTCCTGGCCGATGGCGCAGCCGGCGTGCGAGCCGACGAGGTTGATGCCGGAGCCGCTGATCGACGCCATGCGCACGAAGTCGTGGGCGCGGGTGAGGAACGCGGCGAACGTGGAGGCGTACGGCACCCAGCCGCGCGCGGCCATGCCGACGGCGGCGCCGACCATGAGCTGTTCGGCGATGTAGCACTCGAAGTAGCGCTCGGGGTGTTCCTTGCCGAAGTACTCGGACCGGGTGGAGTCGCCGACCTCGCCGTCGAGGGCGACGACGTCGCCGCGGGCGTTGCCGAGCGCGGCGAGCGCCTGGCCGTAGGCGTCGCGGGTGGCGACCTCGTCCCCGATGTCGTAGCGCGGCAGCTCGAGGTGGCCGCCCTGCACGGCGTGCAGCATGCGGGCGGCCGGGGGCGCCTGGACCTCGACGTGGAGGTCGCGGAGGCCGCCGAGTTCCGCGATCGCCTCGTCGGCGTCCGGCAGCGGCTTGCCGTGCTGGCCCTCGCGGTCCTGGACGGCGGTGACGCCCTTGCCCTTGAGCGTGCGGGCGAGGATCGCGGTAGGCTGCCCGGTGGTGGACTCGGCCTCGGCGAAGGCCCGGTCGATCGCCTCGACGTCGTGGCCGTCGACCTCGACGGTGTGCCAGTCGAAGGCCTTGAAGCGGCGTGCGTAGGCGTCCAGGTCGTGGCCGTGGCGGGTGGGTCCGCGCTGGCCGAGCCGGTTGACGTCGACGATGGTGATCAGGTTGTCGAGGTGCTCGTGTCCGGCGTGCTCGGCGGCCTCCCACACGGAGCCCTCGGCGAGTTCGCTGTCGCCGCACAGCACCCACACCCGGTAGCCCGTGCGGTCGAGGCGCTGCCCGGCGAGCGCGATGCCGACCCCCACGGGCAGGCCCTGGCCGAGCGAACCGGTGGCGGTCTCCACCCAGGGCAGCCGGCGCGGCGTGGGGTGCCCCTCCAGACGGCTGCCCAGCTTGCGGAAGGTGAGCAGCTCGGTCTCGTTGATCGCGCCGGCGGCCTTGTAGGCGGCGTAGAGGAGGGGTGAGGCATGCCCCTTGGAGAGGATCAGCCGGTCGTTCCCGGCGTGGGCGGGCCGTTCGAAGTCGTAGCGCAGGTGGTGGGCCAGCAGGACGGCCATCAGGTCCGCCGCGGACATCGAGGAGGTGGGGTGCCCGGACCCGGCCGCGGCGGAGGCACGGACGCTGTCGACGCGGAGCTGCTGGGCGAGCTCGTGCAGATGACGGGTGTTCATGTCTGTTCCTCCTTGCCGGACGTGTTGTTGCCGCCCGGCACGCGGGCCAGCTCGGGCGAGGACGACTCCAGCGGCACGGACCACGAGCGCACCAGACCGAGCTGGACGGCCTGGCGTGGCAGCAGGGCGTCCAGGAGCCAGTCGGCGGCGACCCGGATGCGGTTGCCGGGCATCGCGGCGAGGTGGTAGCCGTGCGTGACGGCCGAGGCGAGCGGCCCCGACAGCGGGATGTTGAACGGGGCGGCGGCGGCCTGCGGCCCGCCGAGGTCCACGACGAAGCCCAGGTCATGGTGGCGGTAGGCGCGCCGGGAGCCGATCCCGAGGGAGGCGGCCACGTTCCGGGCGCACACCTTGCCGTGCCGCCAGGCGTGCTGTGCGGTCATCGGCGTGTACTGACCGGGTTTCTCCAGGTCGGGTACGGCGGCCGCGTCGCCGCAGGCGAACACCTCGGGGTGACCGGGCACCTGCAGATAGGGGTCGACGAGCAGCCGGCCGCGCTCCAGGGGCTTGCCGAGGCCCTCCACGAACGGGTCGGGGCGTACGCCGACGCACCACACCAGCGTGCGGGTGTCGACGAACTCCCCGTCGGTCAGCAGGACTCCGTCGTGCGTGGCCTCCTTCACGGAGGTTCCCATCCGCACGTCGACGCCGCGGCGCCTGAGGACCCGGTCGGCGGTGCGGGAGAGCCGCTCGTCCATCTCCGGCAGCACGCGCGGTGCGACGTCCAGCAGCATCCAGCGCGGCTTGATGCCCTGGCGCAGCGGCTGCTTGCGCACCAGCGCGTCGGTGTACCGCTTGCCCTGGGCGGCGACTTCGGTTCCGGTGTATCCCGCGCCGACCACCACGAAGGTGCAGCGCGCGGCGCAGGTCTTGGGGTCGTCGGACGTGGCGGCCAGCTCGATCTGGCGGGTCACGTGGTCGCGCAGGTACAGCGCCTCGGGCATGCCCCGGAAGCCGTGGGCGTGCTCGGAGACGCCGGGGATCGGCAACAGCTTGTTGACGCTGCCGACGGCGAGGACGAGCCGGTCGTAGCCGAGGGTGCCGCCGTTGCCCTCCGGGTCGGTGTAGTGCACGGTGCGCGCGTCGAGGTCGACGCCGTCGGCCTCGCCGAGCACCAGGCGGACGTGGCGCAGGGTGCCGGAGAGCGAGACGGCGACCCGTCGCGGTTCCAGGATGCCCGTGGCCACCTGTGGCAGCAGGGGCAGGTACAGAAAGTAGTCCGTCGGGTTGAGCAGAGTGATGTCGGCCCGGTGCCGGGTCAGCCGGGACAGGGTGCGGGCCGTCTGGTACCCGGCGAATCCGGCACCGACGATCAGGATGCGGGGTCGACTCACGATGCGCCTCCGGCGTTCTCGCGCCTACGTCGTCTGCCTGGCGGACGCACGGATGCACCACCCGTGCGAGACCTTCCGCGTCCCCCGGGTCAAGGCACCCAAACGCCGCCGTGCGGGCGTTTCGCACATGTGCCGCACGGTTACCCGGCCGGTGACCGACGCGGTACCCCCTCCCCGGAGGTTCACCCCCATGACCGAGTACGGCTACTTCCTCTCGTGCGAGGAATTCGGCCCGGCGGATCTGATCGAACAGGCGAGGATGGCCGAGCAGGCCGGATTCCAGCGGCTGTGGATCTCGGACCACTACCACCCGTGGAACGACGCACAGGGCCAGAGTCCGTTCGTGTGGTCGGTGATCGGTGCGCTCTCCGAGGCGGTGTCGCTGCCCATCGAGACCGCGGTGACCTGCCCGACCGTGCGGATCCACCCGGCGGTGGTGGCGCAGGCGGCCGCGACCAGCGCGGTGCTGACCGGCGGGCGGTTCCGGCTGGGTGTGGGCACGGGCGAGGCGCTGAACGAGCACATCCTCGGCGATGCGTGGCCCCCCACGACGGTGCGCCTGGAGATGCTCGAAGAGGCGATCCAGATCATGCGCCGGCTGTTCACCGGAGAGCAGGTGACCCACTACGGCACCCACTACAAGGTGGAGAACGCCCGCCTCTACACGATCCCCGACGAGCCGGTCCCCATCGACATCTCCGGTTTCGGGCCCGCGGCGACGGCGCTGGCGGCACGCATCGGCGACGGCTACATCACGATGATGCCCGAGGAGTCGATGGTGACGCAGTTCCGCAAGGGCGGGGGCGGCACCAAGCCGGTCAGCGGCGGCACGAAGGTCTGCTACGGCACGGACCGGGAGGAGTGCGTGCGGACGGTCCGCAAGCTGTGGTCCAACGAGCTCCTCCCCGGCGAGATGGGCCAGGTGCTGCCGACGCCCAAGCACTTCGAGCAGCTCATGCCGCTGGTCTCGGAGGACATGGTGCGGGAGAACAGGGTGTGCGGCGACGATGTGGACGAACACGTGTCCGCGCTCTCCGCGTTCGTGGACGCGGGCTTCGACGTGGTCTACGTCAACCAGATCGGCCCCGACCAGCGCGGCTTCTTCGACTTCTACCGTACGAAGGTGCTGCCGCAGTTGCCGCGATAGAACGCCGTGGGTGGACGCGGAGGAATGGACAGGGATGGACGGTGGGGGGGGGGGGGGGGGAGGAACAAACCCCCCCCCCCCCCCCTCCCCCCCCCCCCCTCCCCCCCCTAAGAAAACCGCCGCCGGGAAAAAGAACCCCCCCCCCACACCACCGCC
>NZ_JBVHTR010000017.1:45474-100823 GCF_055565775.1 Streptomyces sp. NPDC028331
AGAGGGAAAATAAATTACGTTTTCCCTGTCTTTTTTTTCTCTCTCCCCATCCGTCCCTTGGGGGAGGGGGGGGGGGGGGGGGGGGGGCCCCCCCCCCCCCCCCCCCCCCCCCCCCCCACCGTCCTCTGCCGTCCTCTCGTCGTTTCGTTTCGCAGTTTTCGTCGTTTCCGCCCGTTTCAGCCGCGGCGGCGCAGCCCGGCCGTGACCGCGGCGCCCACGCCTCCGGCCAGGATCCCCGCGCCGATGCGCGTCCGGTTGCGGGACAGCCACTCCTCCACGCTGTCCGGGCGGGACTCCGCGTCGAAGCGGCCGTGGGC
The DNA here is from genome assembly GCF_055565775.1 of Streptomyces sp. NPDC028331. Taxonomy (NCBI): domain Bacteria; kingdom Bacillati; phylum Actinomycetota; class Actinomycetes; order Kitasatosporales; family Streptomycetaceae; genus Streptomyces; species Streptomyces sp. NPDC028331. Next base: position 45,792 of record NZ_JBVHTR010000017.1, read on the forward strand.
CCCGTAGTCGTGGCCGTGGGGTCCGTCCGCCGGGGACCACAGGTTGCCCGCGGTGCCGTGCTCGCCCTCGTCGCGCTGCGCGTCGAACCCCGTACGCGCCAGGTAGCGGTCCAGCAGCCCGGGGACCACGGCGTTGGCGATGAGCGTGGCCGCCGTGGACCCGCCCACCCAGTACTCCCGCCGTCGCGGATGCCCGGCCGCGTGCACGATCGCGCGCGCGGCGACCTCCGGCTGGTAGACCGGCGCGACCGGCCGTGCCCGCCCCGGTATCCGGCTGAGCACCCAGTCGAACTGCGGGGTGTTGAGCGCCGGCATCTGCACCATCGTGGTGCGCACCTTCGAGCCCTCGTGGAGCAGTTCGCACCGCAGCGACTCGTTGAAGCCCTGGATGGCGTGCTTGGCCCCGCAGTACGCCGACTGCAGCGGAATGCCCCGGTAGGCCAGCGCGGAACCGACCTGGACGATCGTCCCGTGGTTCGCGGGGAGCATGTGCCGCAGCGCCGCCCGGGTGCCGAACACATAGCCCAGGTACGTCACCTCGGTGACCCGGCGGAACTCGTCCGGCGTGATGTCCGTGAACCGTGCGAAGACTCCGGTGAAGGCGTTGTTGACCCAGACGTCGATCCGTCCGAACTCCTCCACGACCTGTTCCGCCGCGTCCTCGACCGCCCGCGCGTCCGACACGTCGACGGGGACGACGAGCGCCTCACCCCCGGCGCGCCGCACCTCCTCCGCGGCCGCCGCGAGGCCCTCACGCCCCCGGGCGAGCAACGCCACCCGGTCGCCCCGGGCGGCGAAGGCCACGGCCGCGGCCCGGCCCACGCCGCCGCTGGCCCCGGTCACCACGACCGCCCTGCGGCGCTTCGGCAGGGCTCCCGACCATGCCCTGGCCATGGCGGCTCACCGGCCCCGACGACGCGGCGTCTCGGGGTCCGCTCCGGGGCCCGCGGAACCCGGCGCGGCCGGATCGGTCACGCCCGGCGTGGGCGGGGTGTGCGGCATCGGCGGGTACGGCGTCCCGACGCCGCCCGACGGCGTGCCGTCGGCGTCGCGGCCGGGGGCGCCGTGGTGGGAGAGGGCTCCGTGCCCGCCGGCGCGGGCGGCGCCGCGCAGCAGATAGGCGGCCACGCCCAGCACCCCCGCCGTGATCAGCGCGGCGGCCCAGCCGGGCAACCCCAGCGACAGCGCCAGACCGAGGGCGAGCGCCAGCGCGGCACCCGCGTACAGTCCGGTGGCGCCGGAGGCGGCGTAGAGCGCGGCCGTGCGGCGCTGCTTGCGGGTCTGCTCGCGCAGCTCGTCCCGCACGGCTTCCCGGGCCACCTGCGCCAGCTCGTCGACCAGATGCCTGTCCAGATGTTCCAGGTGATCCAAGCGGTTCATGTCCGCCGGGTACCCGTGCCAGGGCACGCGTAACGGCAGGTGCGCGCCCGGGAACCGGAGGGAAACGATCTCCTTCTCGGCCGGCCCCAACTAGTCTCGTGGGCATGGAGATTCTGGGAGCCACGCTGCGGATCTGCGTCGACGACCTGGAGGCTTCGGTCCCCTTCTACGAGAGACTGACGGGCACCCGCGCGCTGCGCTTCGAGCGCGGCGGGGTCTCGGTGGCCGCGGTCGGCTTCTTCCTGCTGATGAGCGGGCCCGAGTCCGAGCTGGAGATCCTGCGCAAGGTGGCGGCGACGATCGCGGTGAAGGACGTCGAGGAGGCCCACCGGGTACTGACGGACCTCGGCGCGCGTATCGTCGCGGGTCCGGTCCCGACCCCGGTCGGCCGCAACCTCATCGCCGTGCATCCGGACGGTTCGGTGTACGAGTACGTGGACCGCCGCCAGGCGGAATGACGCACTCCACCGTCGTAAAGCCATCGAAACGGCCGGGAAACAACGCGGCGGGACTCTTCCGTGCAACAGCACTGCCCCGGGCGCCGGGGAGGTGACTCGAGCTCGCGGAAGAGGGAAGGTTCATGACGGACACCGTCGACAGGCAGACGCCGCCGGACACCACGAGCCGGACGTACAACGGCTGGACGCGGAACGACACGCTCGAGGACTACTCGCTGCGGTACGCGCCGAAGTCCTTCCGCCGCTGGACGCCGTACGTGGTGGCCACCACGGCCCTGGGCGGCATCGCCTACCTCGCGGACTTCGCCATCGGCGGGTCGATCGCGATCTCCAACGGCTTCTCCAGCGCCATGGTGGCGATCCTGACCGCGGCGGTGGTCATCTTCCTCACCGGCATCCCGGTCTCGTACTACTCGGCGAAGTACTCCATCGACATGGATCTGCTGACCCGGGGCGCCGGCTTCGGCTATCTGGGCTCGACCCTGACCTCGGTCATCTACGCCAGCTTCACCTTCATCTTCTTCGCCCTCGAGGGCTCGATCATGGCGCAGGCCCTGGAACTCGGCCTGCACATACCGCTCGCGATCGGATACATCGTCTGTTCCCTGATCATTCTGCCGCTGGTGGTCTACGGCATGACCGCACTGTCGAAGATGCAGGTGTGGACCCAGCCGATCTGGCTGGTCCTGATGGTCGCGCCGTTCGTGTCCATCGCGATCCAGGAGCCGGGGAAGTTCTCGGAGTTCACCCACTTCGCGGGCGACTCGCCCACCGGGTCGGGCATCAGCATGCTCGGTGTCGGCGCGGGCGCAGGTGTGGCGCTGTCGCTGATCGCGCAGATCGGTGAGCAGGTCGACTATCTGCGCTTCATGCCGGACAAGACGCCCGAGAACGCCGGGCAGTGGTGGGGCGCGGTGCTGTCCGCCGGTCCGGGCTGGGTGGTGCTGGGCGCGGCGAAGCAGATCGGCGGGGCGTTCCTGGCCTTCTACATCGCCGGAAGCGTGGGGCTGGCGAAGGCGAACGAGCCCATCCAGCAGTACGTGCACGGGTTCAGGACGTTCGCGGCGCCGGTCGCCCTGGGGCTGGCGACGTTCTTCGTGATCCTCTCCCAGATCAAGATCAACTCGACGAACGCGTACTCCGGTTCGCTGTCCTGGTCGAACTTCTTCTCCCGGCTGACGCACCGTCACCCGGGGCGCGTCGTCTACATCTTCCTCAACGTCGGCATCGCGCTCGCGCTGATGGAAGGCGGCGTGTTCGGGTTCCTCAACACGGTGCTGGGCTTCTACTCGAACGTGGCCATCGCGTGGATCGGCGCGGTCGTGGCCGACCTGGTGATCAACAAGCCGCTGGGGCTCAGCCCGTCGTACATCGAGTTCAAGCGGGCGCACCTGTACAACTTCAACCCGGTCGGCTTCGGCTCGATGCTGATCGCCTCGGCGGTGTCCATCGCCGCGTACTTCGAGGCGTTCGGCGCCTACGGCAAGGCGTACTCGCCCTTCATCGCCCTGTTGCTGGCCATGGTGCTCTCGCCGCTGTTCGCGGTGGCCACCAAGGGCAGGTACTACATCGCCCGCGTCGACGCCCTCGACGAGCCGCTGCTCGACGAGCGGGGGCTGCCCTCGGCGGCGACGCTGACCTGCTCGGTGTGCGCGGACACCTTCGAGCGCCCCGACATGGCGGGCTGCCCGTTCCACTCCGGGGCTGTCTGCTCGCTGTGCTGCAGCCTGGAGAAGGACTGTCACGACGCCTGCAAGAGCGGCAGGCGCAGCGGGCCGGTGAGCCTCGCGACGCCCACCGTGCGGTCGGCGGGCTGACGGCCGTACGGGAGCCATCACCGCTGAAGCACCCCTCAGGTGCGGACCATCTCCGCGGTGATGGCCCAGCGCTCGTGGTCCCGCCAGGCCCCGTCGACGAAGATCATGTCCGGTGAGAAGCCCTCCAGGCGGAAGCCGCAGCGCCGGGCGAGGCCGATCGACCCGGTGTTGCGGGGCTGTGCGTTGATCTCCAGCCGGTGCAGCCCCAGCGGCCCGAAGGCGTACCGCACCACGAGGTTCAGCGCCTCCGTCATCAGCCCGCGCCCGGCGGCGTGCGCGAAGGCGCCGTAGCCGAGTGCCCCGCTCTGGAAGCCGCCCCGGACGATGTTGTTGATGTTGATGTACCCGGCGATGGCCCCGGTCTCCTTCTCGCAGACCAGGAACCCCGCCCTCGTCGGGTCCTCGATGAGCCGCCCCGCGTAGGCGGCGTACGCCTCGCGGGTCGTCGGCGGGAACAGCCACGGGCGGTGCAGTTCCCTGCTCTCCCGGGCCCGGGCGGTGAACTCGGCCGCGTCGTCATGGGTGAAGGGGCGTATGCCCACGCGGGGCCCTTCGGCGAGGTATTCACGGGTGTCGGACACGGCGCCACCGTACGTGATCCGCCGTCACCGGCGTCGGCTGACGAGAAGCGCGCCGCACAGCGCCCCGATCACCCCCGTACCCAGCAGCGCCAGCCACAGCGGCATCGTCACCAGCGGCACGAACAGCCGGATCCGGGTGCGCTGGGTGTTCTCGAAGACGAGGACCAGCACGAGCGCGGCCAGCACCAGGACGGCGGTCCCGCGCGGTGTCGCCCACGGCCGTCCGTGGTGCGCCGCGCCGCTCGCGCCCGCCGCTCGGGAGGTCTTCGCCCTCATGGGCCCAGGATGGACGGGCACGGCACGGCGCCGCTCGGCGGGTGCGGCGGACGGGTGAATCCCCCTCACGCCAGCGCCGGGACCTCCAGCGTGAGCGTCCCGGCGTCCGCGTCCAGTTCCGCGGCGACGCCGAGCGGCATCGTCGGGGCGCCCTCACCGTGGCCGAACCCGAACCGCTCCACGACCGGTACCCCGAGCCCGCCGAGCCGGTCGCCGAAGACGGCGCGCAGCAGTTCGTACGGGCCGCACTCCTCCCAGGAGCCGAGGGCGATCCCGGTGACCTTCTCGAACCGGCCGGAGCGCAGGAGCTGGGTGAGGAGCCGGTCGACGCGGTAGGCCCCCTCGCCGATGTCCTCGAGCAGCAGCAGCCCGCCCGTCTCCGGGGAGCGGGCGTGCGGCGTGCCCCGTTCGGCCGCGAGCAGGGCCAGGCATCCGCCGGAGGTGACGCCCCGGGCGCGGCCGGGCACGAGCGCGGTGCCGGAGGAGGCGATGGTCGTCACGGACTCCGGCTCGAAGAGGGTGGCCCGCAGGTGGTCCTGCGTGCGCGTGTTCTTGAGGAAGTCGGCGGCGGACACCATCGGCCCGTGCAGCGTGACCAGGCCGAGGCGGGCCGCGAACGCCTCGTGGAGCGCGGTGATGTCGCTGTAGCCGACCAGCACCTTGGGCCCGGCGGCGCGCAGCGCGTCCCAGTCGAGCAGGTCCATCATGCGCTGCACCCCGTACCCGCCGCGGGCGCAGAGCACCGCGGACACCTCCGGGTCGCACCAGGCGGTCTGGAAGTCGGCGGCCCGGTCGGCGTCCGTGCCCGCGAGGTAGGGGAAGTCGGGGTGCCGGTCGAGCACGTGCGGGGCCACGACCGGGTCGAGGTCCCAGCCGCGGAGGATGTCGAGGCCGGCGGCGAGCCGCTCCTCGATCACGGGCCCGCTGGGCGCGACGACGGCCACGCGGGCGCCGGGGGCGAGCCGGGGCGGCCTGGTGAGGGGGGTCACTCGGTGAGCTCCAGGGTGGGGATGCCGGGCGGGTTGAGCCCGAAGACCTGCGCGTACAGGGACAGCTCGGCCTCCAGGGCACGCACCATGGTCTCAGCCCGCCGGAAGCCGTGCCCCTCGCCCTCGAAGGCGAGGTAGGCGTGCGGGATCCGCCGCCCCCGGAGCCGGGCCAGGAACCGCTCGCACTGCGCGGGCGGGCAGATCGGGTCCTCGAGCCCCTGCAACAGCAGGAAGGGGACGGTGATCCGGTCGGCGTGCTCCACGGGCGACCGCTCGGCGTACCGGCCGGGCACCTCGGCGTACGGTCCGACCAGCGTCTCCAGGTACCGCGACTCGAAGTCGTGGGTCTCCCCCGAGCCCCAGCTCGCCAGGTCCAGGACCGGGTAGACGATCGTGCCGCAGGCGTACACGTCGGTCGACGTCAGGGACACGGCCGCGGTCCAGCCGCCGGCGCTGCCGCCGCGCACGGCGAGCCGGTTCCGGTCGGCGGTGCCCTCCTGGGCGAGGGCGAGCGCGACGGCCGCGCAGTCCTCGACGTCGACGACGCCCCACTGCCCGCGCAGCCGGTTGCGGTACGCGCGTCCGTGGCCGGTGGAGCCGCCGTAGTTCACCTCGGCGACGCCGATGCCGCGCGAGGTGAAGTAGGCGATCTCCAGATCGAGGACGAGGGGGGCACGGCCGGTCGGCCCGCCGTGCGCCCACACGACGTACGGCGGCAGCTCGCCGTCGGGCGCGGCGCACTCGGGGTGGCGCGGCGGGTACACGTGCGCGTGGATCTCCCGGCCTCCGGGCCCGGCGAAGGTGCGGATCCGGGGCTCCGGGTAGTAGGCGGGGTCGACCGGGTCCTCGTGCGCGGCGCCGATCACGCGGGCGTGGCCGGTGGCGGTGTCGAGCTCGACGACCTCGTACGCGGTGTGCGGGCCGGCTCCCACGGCGACGACACGGCTGCCGTGCACGGCGAGCGTGGCGGCGAACTCGGTCCAGGGCCCGGGCACGTCGACGACCTGGCGGCCGACCGGGTCGAGGATCCCGAGCCGGCCCGCTCCCCTGCCGTGCACGACGGCGACCGTGCCGTCGTCCAGGGGCGCGAACCACTGCAGTCCCACCTTCCACAGCGGCCCGCCGAACTCCTCCTCGCGGGGACACAACGGCGCGCCGTCCCGGTAGAGGTTCCACCAGCCGGTGCGGTCGCTCGCGTACAGCAGGGAGCCGTCGGGCGCCCACTCGGCCTGGGCGATCGACTCCTCGGGGCCGCCGGCGACCGTACGCGGCTCGCGGAGCGTGCCCTCGCCGGTGACCTCGGCGAGAAGCAACTCGGTGCCGTCCCACGGCATGCGCGGATGGTCCCAGGCGAGCCAGGCCGCTTGCCGCCCGTCCGGTGAGAGGCGGGGGCCGGTGACGAACCGGTGACGTGCTTCCGCCAGTTCGCGTACCCCGTCCCGGTCCTCGGCCGCCGAGCCGTCCAGCGGTACGGCGGCCGGCACCCGCCGCACGTCCGTCGGCCCGTCACCGGTGAACTCCTCCAGTACGCACCACACCTCACCGCGCTCCACGTGCAGCCGGGGGTCGACCCAGCGCAGCCCGCCGCCCACCGGCGACAGCGGGGTGAGCGGTCGCGGTCGGCTGCCCGGCGCTGTGGGCTCGTAGGCGTACAGCCGCTGGTCCGCGAAGTGCACGAACACCACCAGCGGCCCTTCGGGGCGCATCACCCCGGCCCAGGGCCGGCCGCCGTACTCCATGACCCGGCTGCGCACGTTCCACGGCGGGGGCAGCACCGAGACCTCCCGGCCGTCCGCCGTGCGCCTGACGAGGGTGCGCCGGCCGCCCTCGGCGGGGCGCGGCTCGGTCCACCACGCCTCCTCCCCCACGAAGCCAACCGCCTCCGGCTGCCCGCCGTGCGCGGCGGCGAGCGCCGCGTCGACGGGCGAGGGCCATGCCCCGTACGGCAGGATCCGCACCATCTCCCCCGTCCCTCCTAGGCCGTGCGCAGAAAGCGGTCGAGGACGCGGACGCCGAAGTGCAGCGCCTCCACGGGCACGCGTTCGTCGACACCGTGGAACATCGCCTGGTAGTCGTAGCCCTCGGGCAGCTTCAACGGCGTGAACCCGTAGCCGGTGATGCCGAGGCGGGAGAACTGCTTGGCGTCCGTGCCGCCCGACATGCAGTACGGCACCACGTGGCCCTCGGGGGCGAACTCCTCCACTGCCGCCCGCATCCGCGCGAACGTCGGCGAGTCCACGGGGGCCTGGAGGGCGGCCGTCCGGTGGTGGAACTCCCAGTCCACGTCCGGCCCGGTGAGTTCGTCCAGTGTCGTGCGGAACTCGTCCTCGGTGCCGGGCAGACAGCGTCCGTCGATGTGGGCGACGGCCTCGCCCGGGATCACGTTGACCTTGTAACCGCCGCTCAGCATGGTCGGGTTGGTGCTGTTGCGGACGGTCGCCTCGACGAGCGCGGCGGCCGGGCCGAGCTTCTTCATCAGGCCGTCCACGTCGTCGAGGTCGGCCTGAAGCCCGTGGAGCGCGGCGAGTTCGGTGAGCGCGGCGCGCACGGTGGGGGTGAGCCGGACCGGCCATTCGTGGTTGCCGATGCGGGTGACGGCGGCGGCGAGCCGGGTGACCGCGTTGCTGTGGTTGACCTTGGAGCCGTGGCCCGCCCGGCCGCGCGCGGTCAGCCTCAGCCATGCGGTGCCGCGCTCACCGGCCGCGACGGGGTAGATCTGCCGTCCGTCGCCGGCGTGGAAGGTGAAGGCCCCCGACTCGCCGACGCCTTCCGTGCACCCCTCGAAGAGGTCCGCGTGCCGGTCCGCGAGGAACCCGGCGCCGTCCTCGGCGCTGGCCTCCTCGTCGGCGGTGAAGGCGATGACGAGGTCACGCCGGGGCCTTGCTCCCGAGCGCGCCCAGTGCCGTACGACGGCGAGGATCATCGCGTCCATGTTCTTCATGTCGACCGCGCCCCGGCCCCACACGACGCCGTCGCGCACCTCGCCGGAGAACGGGTGGACGCTCCAGTCCGCGGCCTCGGCGGGCACCACGTCGAGATGGCCGTGGACGAGCAGCGCGTCGGCGGAGGGGTCGGTGCCCTCGATGCGGGCGACGACGTTCGTCCGGCCCGGGGTGCGCTCCAGCAGTGCGGGCTCGAGCCCCGCCTCGGCCAGCCGCTCGGCCGCGTACTCGGCGGCGGGCCGCTCCCGGCAGTCGCCGCCGCCGCGGTTGGTGGTGTCGACGCGGATGAGGTCGGAGGTGAACCGCACGACCTCCTCGAGTGCCTGCCGGTCAGCCATACTGCTCCTCCAACGCGGCCGAGACGATCGTGGTGACCGCCTTGAAGGTGCGGATGCCCTCGTACATGGTCCCGCTCGTGTACGCCACCTTGCGCTCGCCGATCCGGTCCACGCCGGGTACGACGGTGGCGGCCATCGCGAGCTGCTCGGCGTCGAACTCGAGGGCGATGGTGAACGGGCCGTTGTCGACGGGCTTGTGACGCACCGCCAGGGAGGCGGCCTCCTTGGCCGCGGCGCGGATGTCGGCGGCGGTCCTGGCCGGGGTGCGGCACACCGCCGCGTACCGTGACACATGGTCCTTGACGGCGACTTTCAGCGCCTCGGGCGCGTACCCGAGCGCGTCCTCGCAGGCCACGTCGTCGCCGGTGACGAGGACGACGGGCACGCCGTACTCGGCGACGACGTGCGCGTTCAGCAGGCCCTCGCTGGCGCGGACGTCGTTGAGCCACACCCCGGTGATGGAGTTGGCGAGATACGTGTGGGCGAGCACGCCCTCCATGCCCGCCCCGGCGTGGTAGCCGACGAACGCGATGCCGTCCACGTCGCCGTGCTGCACGCCCTCCACCATGGAGAGCGACTTGTGCCGTCCGGTGAGCATCTGCGCCCTCTCATCCAACTGTTCGAGGAGCAGATTGCGCATGGTCGAGTGCGCCTCGTTGACGAGCACCTCGTCGGCACCGCCGTCGAGGAAGCCGAGCACGGCGGCGTTCACGTCGGAGGTGAACATGGCCCGGCACCGCTCCCACTGCGGGGTCCCGGGAATCACGTCGGCCGGCCAGGTGACACCGGTGGCGCCTTCCATGTCGGCGCTGATGAGGATCTTCATGCCGAGCCGTCCCCACGCAGGTCGGAGGCTTGTCGTCCGGCTGGTGACGGCGGCGTGCTACGGCGTGCAGCGGTGACGGAGATCTCCATGCTCGGTCACGTTACGCGCCCGGGAGGAAGGCGGCCACGAAGGCGGGACATCCGGGCCCGTCGCGTTCCCGGCAACCGCTCGATCACGCCCGCAGGGGATCGCCGTGACCGGGTATGCCCATCCTCCGTCCGTACATCGTCAACGTGTGGTGTACGTGCGATGGTTGTGACGCCACCGGGGGCGGCCGGTACCTGCCCGACGGGGCCGCCTCGGCGTACGGCCCGGCGCTGCACTCGAACCCGGTCCTGTCCGGCACCACGCCCGTCGGCTGGACCGCCGTGTTCCTCAACGGCGGTTACGAGCCGCACTACACGGCCTCCGTCTACGCGATCTGCGCCAAGACCGGCTGACTGATCGCTCCGGAGCGGGACGCCGGGACCGTCCGGACCCGACCGGGCGTCCTGGGGGTGGGAACCCGTCCCAGGACGCCCGGACCGGCGACGCGGACCGGCGACGCCGTCCGCTCAGCGGTAGAGCGCCGGACGCTCGATCAGTTCCACCTCCGTGCGCCGCCCCTCGGCCTGGGCGCGGACGCCCGCCTCGCAGACGGCCGCCGCCGCGTAGCCGTCCCAGACGCTCGGGCCGGTGACCTCGCCGCGCCGGGTGGCGTCCACCCAGGCCTGCACCTCGCGGTCGTAGGCCTCGGCGAAGCGCTCCACGAAGTCCGGGGCGATGGTGCCGCCCCAGCGGCCCGCCATGTTGGTGACCATGGCGTGCCCGTCGCCGATCCGGGCGGTGCCCGACTCGCAGACCACCTCGGCCTGCACCTGGTAGCCGAAGCCGCAGTTGACGAAGATCTCGACGTCGACGAGCGCGCCGCCGTCGGTCTCGAAGACGACGAACTGCGGGTCCGACAGGCCCTCGGGAGCGTTCCCCGACGGTGCCGGGCGCAGCACCGTCACCGCCGTGATCTCCTGGCCGAGCAGCCAGCGGGTGACGTCCATCTCGTGCACGACGGAGTCGTTGATGAGCATGGCGTCGGTGAAGCCGGGCGGACTGCCCGCGTTGCGGTGCCGGTTGTGCAGCATCAGCGGCCGGCCGAGCTGGCCGCTGTCCAGCAGCGCCTTCAGCTTGATGTACTCGGCGTCGTAGCGCCGCATGAAGCCGACCTGGACGCGCCGGTGACCCAGCTTCTGCTCGGCCTGCAGGATCCGCAACGCGGAGGCCGCGTCGGGGGTGAGGGGCTTCTCGCACAGCACCGGCAGGTCGTGCTCGAAGGCGGTGAGCAGTGCGGCCTCGTGTGCGGGGCCGGGCGAGGCGATCAGTACGGCGTCGACGTCGGCGGCGGCCATCGCGGCGGCCGGTTCGGTGTAGGCGGTGCAGCCCTCGACGCCCGCGGCGACGGACTTGGCCCGTTCCGCGTCGACGTCGACGACGGCGGCCACCCGCGCCCCGCTGATCACCTCGTTGATGCGGCGGACGTGGTCGGCGCCCATCCGCCCGGTTCCGATGACGGCGACTCCGAGCGTTCCACGCTGAGTCATGGTGGTTGGTGGTCCCTTCGGAAGGTCAGGCGCCGCAAGAGCGGAGGAACTTGCGGGTGCGCACGGCGATGGGCAGCGGCTTGTCCGGCTCGCAGGGGTACATGTCCTGCTCGACGATGGCGAACAGGTCGACGCCGAGGCCCTGCGCGGCGGCCAGGACCGGCTCCAGCGCCGGCACGCCGGCCGGGGGCTCGCACATCACGCCGCGCTGCACGGCGGGCCCGAACGGAACCCCGTTGCTGACGACGTCGGCGAGAATCGCGGGGTCCACCTGCTTGAGGTGCAGATAGCCGATGCGCTCGCCGTAGGTCTCGATCAGCTTGACGCTGTCGCCGCCGCAGTAGGCGTAGTGCCCGGTGTCCAGGCAGAGGTTGACGAGGTCGGAGTCGGTGGAGTCGAGGAAGCGCTCGACGTGCTCCTCGGTGTCGATGTGGGTGTCGGCGTGCGGGTGGACGACGATGTCGAGGCCGTACCTCTCCTTGACCTCGTGGCCGAGCCGCTCCATGCCCTTGGTCAGGTGCGCCCACTGCTCGCCGGTGAGCTCGGAGGGCTCCAGGATCTCGGCGGTCTTGTCGTCCCGCCAGAAGGAGGGGATGACCACGAGGTGCTTCGCGTCCATGGCCTGGGTGAGGGCCGCGACCTGGCTGACGTGCTCCCAGGTGGACTCCCACACGGACGGCCCGCGGTGCAGGGAGGTGAAGACCGTGCCGGCCGACACCTTCAGGTTCCGCTTGTTCACCTCGTCGGTGAGCCGTGCCGGGTCGGTGGGCAGGTAGCCGTATGGGCCGAGCTCGATCCAGGAGTAGCCGGCCTCGGACACCTCGTCCAGGAAGCGGTCCCAGGGCACCTGCTGCGGGTCGTCGGGGAACCAGACGCCCCAGGAGTCCGGGGCGGAGCCCACCCGGATGCGGTCCAGGGAGGGGACGGTGGTCATGTCAGGAGTTCCCTTCGGGTGATGCCGCCACGGGTGCCTGGAGGTCCTTCGCGTCCGGGAGCTCCTCGACGTCCACGCCGCTGACCTGCGCAAGTTCGTGCTTGAGTGCGGCGAGTTCGGCGCCGCCTGCCATGTGGTTGGTCAGTTCCTCGAGGCTGACCTCGTCGCGGGAGGCGTTCAGCTCCATGGTGCCGAGGCGCAGGACGCTGAAGTGGTCGCCGACCATGTAGGCGTGGTGCGGGTTGTGGGTGATGAAGATGACGCCGAGGCCGCGGTCGCGGGCGGCGGCGACGTACTTCAGGACCACTCCGGACTGCTTGACGCCGAGGGCGGCGGTGGGCTCGTCCAGGATGAGGACGCGGGCGCCGAAGTAGACGGCGCGGGCGATGGCCACGCACTGGCGCTGGCCGCCGGAGAGGGTGCCGATGGGCTGCTCCAGGTCGTCCAGGACGATGCCCATGTTGCGCAGTTCCTCGTCCGCGGTCTTCTTCATGCGGGCGATGTCGAGGCGGCGGAAGGGCCAGGGACCCTTGGTCATCTCCGAGCCCAGGAAGAAGTTGCGCCACACCGGCATCAGCGGCACGGTGGCCAGGTCCTGGTAGACGGTGGCGATGCCCTTGTCGAGGGCTTCGCGGGGGCTGGTGAACTTCACGGGTGCGCCGTCGACGAGGAACTCGCCCTCGGTGTGCTGGTGCAGCCCCGAGATGATCTTGATGAGGGTGGACTTGCCCGCGCCGTTGTCACCGAGGACGCAGGTGACCCTGCCGGGGTGGACGGCGAGGTCGACGCCGTGCAGGGCCCGGATGTTGCCGTAGGACTTGCCGGCGCCGCGCAGTTCCACGATGGGGGCCCGGTCCGCCGGGGTGGCCGTGCCGTTGGTCTGGTCGTGGTCAGCGGTCGTCATGGTGGTCACCTCCGGGTCGCGGACTTCTGGACCCACAGATTGATGAGCGTGGCGCCGAGGAGCATCACGCCGAGGAAGGCCTTGAACCAGTCCGGGTTCCAGCCGGCGTAGACGATGCCCTGGCTGACCATGCCGAACATGAAGGCGCCGAAGACCGGGCCGATCGCCGAACCGTAGCCGCCGGTGAGCAGGCAGCCGCCGATCACCGCCGCGGCGATGTAGATCAGCTCCTGGCCGACGCCCTCGCCGGACTGCACGGTGTTGAAGGCGAAGAGCTGGTGCATGCCGACGAACCAGGCGCCGAAGCCGACCAGCATGAACAGCGAGATCTTGGTGAACTTCACCGGGACGCCGACGGCCCGGGCGCTGTCCTTGTTGCCGCCGACCGCGAAGATCCAGTTGCCGTACTTGGTGCGCAGCAGCACCCAGGTCGCCAGGGCCGCGAAGAACAGCCACCACAGGACGGTGATCTTGAACTGGACGCCGCCGACGGTGAAGCTGGACGAGAAGACCGCCTTGGCCTGGTTGAAGCCGTCCATGTCGCTGATGTCGTCGGTCGCCACGTTGCCGGTGACCAGCTTGGTGACCGCGAGGTTGATGCCCTGCAGGCCGAGGAAGGTGCCGAGGGTGACCAGGAAGCTGGGCAGTCCGGTGCGCACCATCATCCAGCCGTTGAACGCGCCGATCGCGAGCGAGACCACGAGGGCGACGACCACGCCGACCCAGACGTTCATCGTGAGCTGGAAGCTGACCATGGCCGCGGTCAGCGCCGAGGTGATCACCGCGACACCGGCCGACAGGTCGAACTCGCCGCCGATCATCAGCAGGGCCACGGGCAGCGCCATGATCCCGATGGTGGACGACTGGTAGAGGACGGTGGCCATGGCGCTGCCCGTGCGGAAGGTGGGGGCCATGGCGAAGAAGAAGACGAACACGGCGACGGCGCCGAGGAAGACGCCGACCTCCGGCCGGGCGAGCAGTCGCACCACGAGGGAGCGCTGCGCGGTCCGGCCGTCGCGTTCCTTGGGGCCGGAGGCCGGCGGTGAGGCCACCGCCGGCACAGCCTGCTGAGTCATGGGATCACCTCGTGCCCTTGGCGGCGAACGTCGCGATGGTGTCGACGTTGGACTTGTCGACGAAGGCCGGGCCCGTCAGCACCGGCTGCTCACCGCCGCCGCTGTAGTTGCCGTTGTTCTTGTAGAGCCACAGGGAGTCGATCGCCAGGTAGCCCTGCAGGTAGGGCTGCTGGTCGACGGCGAACTGGATGTCGCCCTTCTTGACGGCGTTGGTCAGGTCCTTGTTGAGGTCGAACGTGGCGACCTTCGCCTTGCTGCCGGCGTCGGAGACCGACTGCACCGCGGTCAGGGCGTACGGCGCGCCCAGCGTGGCCACGTAGTCGATGGAGCTGTCCTGCTTGAGCTTCGCGCTGATCGTCGACTTCACGGACGGCATGTCGGTGCCGTTGACGTACAGGATCTGCGTCTTGCCGGTGAACGTCTTCTTCAGGCCGTCGCAGCGCTGGGTGAGGCCGACGTTCCCCTGCTCCTGGATCACGCACACGGTGTTCTTGGCGCCCAGCTCGTTGAGCCGCTTGCCGAACGCCTCGCCCGCGACCGTCTCGTCCTGCCCGAAGAACTCCATCAGGCCCAGTTTCTTCCAGTCGCTCAGACCGGAGTTCAGGCCGACCACGGGTATCTTCGCCTGGGTGGCCTTGCCGATGACGTCCTTCATCGCGTCCGGCTTGGCGAGGGTGACCGCGATGCCGTCGACCTTCTGGTCGATCGCGTTCTGCACCAGGTTGGCCTGGTTGCCCGCGTTGGGGTCGCTGGAGTAGACGAGCTTGATGTTGTCCTTGGCCGCCGCCGCCTCGGCTCCCTTGCGGACGATGTCCCAGAAGGTGTCGCCCGGTGCCTGGTGGGTCACCAGCGCGACCGTCATACGGGGCGTGCCGGCCTTGCCGGCGGAGACGCCGGAGCTCGCGTCCTCCGCCTTCTTTCCGCCCGAGCTGCTGGAGCAGCCGGCGACGAGCAGCGCGGAGGCGGCGGCCAGCGCGACGAGCGGGGCGACTCTGTGGGAGCGGCGAGGGTGAAACGTGCGGTCCATCTTTTACCTGCACCTCACTGTGCGACCGAGGGGAGGGGGAGGGCCGGCGCCGGACGGGACCCCGCTCGGGGCCCGGACGGACATCCGGGTCGTGTGCCGGTGAATCCGGCGGTTTCGCTGGCACGGGATACAAACCCCTGTCGCACCCGGCTGTCAATACTTTGTTAAGACATCATTTCAGAAGCAGGTCCGAATGTAAGTACAAAGCCTTGACAGACACTCCTCGCGCGGCCTACACCTGTGAGGCACCCGGGGCCGGATGCCCACCCTCCCGCGCCCGGTCGCCCGCATCCCCCGCATGAGGAGCGTCGCACATGACTGAGCCCGCCGAACATTTCGATCTCATCACCATGGGCCGCATCGGGGTCGATCTCTACCCGCTGCAGACCGGTGTGCCGCTGCCCCAGGTCGAGACCTTCGGAAAGTTCCTCGGCGGCTCGGCGGCGAACGTGGCGGTGGCCGCGGCACGGCTCGGCCGCAACACGGCGGTGATCACCCGGACCGGGAACGACCCCTTCGGCGCCTATCTGCACCAGGAGCTGAAGGAGTTCGGCGTCGACGACCGGTTCGTCACCCCCGTGGACGCGTACCCGACCCCGATCACGTTCTGCGAGATCTTCCCGCCGGACGACTTCCCCCTGTACTTCTACCGCCGGCCCAAGGCCCCGGACCTGGAGATCCACACCGACGAGCTGGACTTCTTCGCCATCCGCTCGGCCCGGATCTTCTGGATCACCGGCACCGGCCTGAGCGAGGAGCCCAGCCGCTCGGCGACGCTCGCCGCCCTCAAGGCCCGCGACAAGTCCGGCACCACGGTGTTCGACCTGGACTGGCGCCCCATGTTCTGGACGGACCCGGAGGCCGCGCGCCCGTACTACCGAGAGGCGCTGCGCCACGCCACCGTGGCCGTCGGCAACCTCGACGAGTGCGAGATCGCCACCGGCGTACGCGAACCGCGGGCGTGCGCCGAAGCGTTGCTGGAGGCCGGTGTGGAGCTCGCGGTCGTCAAGCAGGGTCCCAAGGGCGTGCTCGCCGTGCACCGCGACGGGTCGACGGCCGAGGTGCCGCCCGTGCCGGTCGAGGTCGTCAACGGGCTCGGCGCCGGGGACGCCTTCGGCGGCTCCCTGTGCCACGGGCTGCTCGCCGGCTGGCCGCTGGAGAAGACCATGCGGTACGCCAACGCGGCCGGCGCGCTCGTCGCCTCCCGTCTCGCCTGCTCCTCCGCGATGCCGACCGAGGCCGAGGTCGCCGACCTCGTCGCCCGCGGCTGACCGTCGCCTCGAGGCCTCTCGCACGCGGCCCCACGGCCGCCACCCCTGAACGGAGCCTGACTTGAGCATCAGCATCCCCGACCTCGCCACGGTCCGTGCCCGGCACCCGGAGGCCATCGCCGAGGCCGCCGCCCGCCGGGTGCGCCGCCCGCTGATCGGCGACAGCGGCCGCCTCATGATCGTGGCCGCCGACCATCCGGCCCGCGGTGCCCTCGGTGTCGGCGACCACCAGCTGGCCATGGCCAACCGTGCCGATCTGCTGGAACGCCTGTGCATCGCGCTGTCCCGGCCGGGCGTGGACGGGGTGCTGGCCACCGCCGACATCCTGGAGGATCTGCTGCTGCTCGGCGTCCTGGACGACAAGGTTGTCATGGGCTCCATGAACCGCGGCGGCCTGGCGGGCGCGTCCTTCGAGATGGACGACCGCTTCACCGGGCACCGCGCCGAGGACATCGAACGGCTCCGTTTCGACGCGGGCAAGCTGCTGCTGCGCATCGACTACGACGACCCGGGCTCCCTGAAGACCCTGGAGTCCACGGCCAGAGCCGTGGACGACATGGCCGCGCGCCGGCTGCCGCTGTTCATCGAGCCGTTCATATCCCGGCGTGTCGACGGCCGGGTGCGCAACGACCTGAGCGCCGAGGCCGTCACCCGGTCCATCGCCATCGCCTCCGGCCTCGGCGGCACCTCCGCCTACACCTGGCTGAAACTGCCCGTCACCGACGACCCCGACGACATGGCCGAGGCGCTGGAGGCCTCGACGCTGCCCGCCGTGCTCCTGGGCGGGGAGGTCGGCAAGGACCAGGAGGGCGCCTACGAGAAGTGGCGCAAGGCGCTGCGCCTGCCCACCGTGCAGGGCATGGTCGTCGGCCGGTCCCTGCTGTACCCGGCGGAAGGCAGCGTGGAGACCGCGGTGGACACGGCGGTCGGACTGCTGTGACACCGCCCGAAGCCACCGCACCGAACGCCAGGACGCCACGAACGTCACGAACGCCACGGAGAAGGGCATCATGACCACCGCGCACCACCTCCCCGCAGGCAAGGCCGCAACCGGCGCCTACGCGGTCGACGTCACCCCCGAGTCGGCCGGCTGGGGCTACTCCAGCCTGAAGGTGCTCGAACTGCCGTCCGGCGGCTGGCACTCCTTCGACACCGGCGACAGCGAGTGGATCGTGCTCCCGCTGTCGGGCTCCTGCACCGTCGCCGTCGGCGGTGACACGTTTCGCCTGAACGGCCGCGAGAGCGTCTTCAGCGGCGTCAGCGACTTCGCGTACGCGCCGCGCGACGCGCAGGTCTCGATCGCGTCCCGGGACGGCGGCCGCTTCGCGCTGACCGGCGCCCGCTGCGAGCGCCGGCTGCCCGCCCGCTACGGGCCCGCCTCGTCCGTCCCGGTCGAGCTGCGCGGCACCGGCAACTGCTCCCGCCAGGTCAACAACTTCGGTGCCGCCGGCGTCTTCGAGTGCGACAAGCTGATCGCCGTCGAGGTGATCACCCCGGGAGGCAACTGGTCGTCCTTCCCGCCGCACAAGCACGACGAGCACCGCCCCGGCGAGGAGTCGGAGCTGGAGGAGATCTACTACTTCGAGTTCGCCGCCCATGAGGGCACCCCCGGACTCGGCTACCAGCGGGTCTCCCCCTCCGGCCACGGCACCGGCACCGATGTGCTGGCCGAGGTGCGCGACGGTGACGTCGTGCTCATCCCGGACGGCTGGCACGGACCGTCCATGGCGGTGCCCGGCCACGACATGTACTACCTGAACGTCATGGCGGGCCCGGACCCCGACCGCGCCTGGCTGATCTGCGACCACCCCGACCACGCGTGGATCCGCGGCACCTGGCCGGACCAGCCGGTCGACCCCCGTCTCCCCCTCTACACGGCACCGGAGAAGCCCTGATGAGCACCACTACCCGCCGTCTGACCGTCGCCCAGGCGCTGGTGCGGTTCCTGTCCGTGCAGTACACCGAGCGCGACGGGGTACGCCACCGGCTCATCGCCGGCACCTGGGGCATCTTCGGCCATGGCAACGTCGCCGGCCTCGGCCAGGCGCTGCTCGAGGCCGGCGAGGACACCATGCCCTTCCACCAGGGCCGCAACGAACAGGCCATGGTGCACGCCGCCGTCGGCTACGCCCGCCAGCTCAACCGGCTCTCCGCACAGGCGGTCACCACCTCCATCGGCCCGGGCGCCACCAACCTGGTCACCGGCGCGGCCCTGGCCACGATCAACCGCCTCCCGGTGCTGCTGCTGCCCGGCGACTACTTCGCCACGCGCGCCGCCGACCCGCTGCTCCAGCAGCTCGAGCACCCGGTGGAGGCCGATGTGTCGGTCAACGACACCCTGCGCCCGGTCTCCCGCTACTTCGACCGGATCACCCGTCCCGAGATGCTGATCCCGTCCGCGCTGAACGCCATGCGGGTCCTCGCCGACCCGGCGGAGACCGGCGCGGTCACCCTCGCGATGCCGCAGGACGTGCAGGCGGAGGCGTACGACTGGCCCGAGGAGTTCTTCGCCGAACGCGTGTGGCACGTACGCCGTCCGGCGCCCGACCCCGTGGAGCTGGCGGAGGCGGTCCGCGCGATCCGTGCCGCCGAGCGGCCGCTGATCGTGGCGGGCGGCGGTGTGCACCACAGCGAGGCCGAGCAGGCCCTGAAGGCGCTGGTGGACGCGACCGGCATCCCGGTGGCCTCGACCCAGGCCGGAAAGGGCTCACTGCGCCACGACCACCCCGCGGACCTGGGCGGAATCGGCCACACCGGCACGGCCGTCTGCGACGACATCGCCCGCACCGCCGATCTGGTCATCGGCGTCGGCACCCGCTACAGCGACTTCACCACCGCGTCGAACACGCTGTTCCAGAACCCCGGCGTACGGTTCGTCAACCTCAACATCACCGCCTTCGACGCCCACAAGCTCGCGGCCCTCACCCTGGTCGCGGACGCCCGGGCGGGCCTCACGGCACTCGCCGAGGGCTTGGCCGGCCACCGGGTCGGCGAGGCGTACGAGGCCGAGTACCGCGCGGGCAAGGAGCGCTGGGAGCAGATCGTCGAGGCCGCCTACCGAGCCGACGACGAGAACTCCGTGCCGACCCAGACGCAGGTCCTCGGCGCCCTGGACGCGGTCGTGGGCGACGACGACGTGGTGATCAACGCGGCCGGCTCGCTCCCCGGCGACCTGCACAAGCTGTGGCGGGCCCGCTCGCCGCGCCAGTATCACCTGGAGTACGGCTACTCCTGCATGGGCTACGAGATCCCGGCCGGCATCGGTGTCCAGCAGGCCGCGCCCGGCACGGCGGTGTGGTCGCTGGTCGGCGACGGCACCTATCTGATGATGCCGACGGAGATCGTGACCGCGGTCCAGGAGGGCCTGCCGGTCAACCTGGTCCTGATCCAGAACCACGGCTACGCCTCCATCGGCGGCCTGTCGGAGGAGACCGGCGGTGAGCGGTTCGGCACCGCCTACCGCTACCGGGCCGCCGACGGCACCTTCACCGGGGCGCCGCTCCCGGTGGACCTGGCCGCCAACGCCGCCAGCCTCGGCATGGACGTGCTGCGCGCCAAGACCGTACGGGAACTGCGCGACGCCCTGGCCGCAGCACGCGCCTCCGACCGGCCGACCTGCGTGTACGTCGAGACGGACCCGACGCCCACCGCGCCGCCCGCCGAGGCCTGGTGGGACGTGCCGGTCGCCGAGGTCGCCTCCCGCGAGGCCGCCGTGTCCGCCCGCGAGCGCTACGACCGCCACGTCGCCGGCCGCCGGCGCCACCTCTGACTCCCCCGCTGAACGAAAGGTCCCGCACCGCACCATGAAGACCATCACGCACTGGATCGGCGGCAAGCCCGTCGAGGGCACCTCGGGCCGCTTCGGCCCGGTCTACAACCCGGCCACCGGCGCCCAGGAGAAGCAGATCGCGTTCGCCACGGTGGACGAGGTCGACGCCGCGGTCGCCACCGCCAAGGCCGCGTTCGAGAGCTGGGGACAGAGCTCGCTCGCCAAGCGCACGGCGATCCTCTTCAAGTTCCGCGAGCTGCTGGACGCGCACCGCGACGAGATCGCCGAGCTGATCACCGCGGAGCACGGCAAGGTCCACTCCGACGCGCTCGGCGAGGTCGCGCGCGGCCTGGAGATCGTGGAGCTGGCCTGCGGCATCTCCGAGAAGCTGAAGGGCGAGCTGTCCACCCAGGTCTCCACCCGGGTCGACGTCGCCTCGATCCGCCAGCCGCTCGGCGTCGTCGCCGGCATCACGCCGTTCAACTTCCCGGCGATGGTCCCGATGTGGATGTTCCCGATCGCCATCGCGACCGGCAACACCTTCGTGCTCAAGCCGAGCGAGAAGGACCCCTCGGCCTCCCACCGCCTCGCCGAGCTGCTGGCCGAGGCGGGTCTGCCGGACGGTGTGTTCAACATCGTGCAGGGCGACAAGGTGGCCGTCGACCGTCTGCTGGAGCACCCGGACGTCGCCGCCGTCTCCTTCGTCGGCTCCACCCCGATCGCCAAGTACATCCAGCTCAAGGCGGTCGAGCACGACAAGCGGGTGCAGGCCCTCGGCGGCGCCAAGAACCACATGCTGGTCCTGCCGGACGCCGACCTGGACTTCGCCGCCGACCAGGCGATCAACGCCGCGTACGGCTCGGCGGGCGAGCGCTGCATGGCGGTGTCCGTGGTCGTGGCGGTGGGCGACACCGGCGACGAACTGGTGGCGAAGATCGCCGAGCGCGCGAAGAACCTGCGCATCGGCCCCGGGAACGACCCGGCGAGCGAGATGGGCCCGCTGATCACGCGCGAGCACCGCGACAAGGTGGCGTCGTACGTGACGTCGGCAGCCGAGCAGGGCGCGGAGGTCGTGGTCGACGGCACCGGCTACTCGGTCGAGGGACACGAGGACGGCTTCTTCATCGGCGTGTCGCTGCTGGACAGGGTTCCGGTGACGGCGGACGCGTACCGGGACGAGATCTTCGGTCCCGTCCTGTGCGTGGTGCGCGCGGAGACGTACGACGACGCGATCAAGCTGATCAACAGCTCCCGCTGGGGCAACGGCACCGCGATCTTCACCCGGGACGGCGGCGCGGCCCGCCGCTTCCAGCTCGAGGTCCAGGCGGGCATGGTCGGCGTCAACGTGCCGATCCCGGTGCCGGTCGGCTACCACTCCTTCGGTGGCTGGAAGGACTCGCTCTTCGGCGACCTGCACATCTACGGCAACGACGGCGTCGCCTTCTACACCCAGGGCAAGGTGATCACCACGCGCTGGCCGGACCCGGCCGACGGTGGCATCAACCTCGGGTTCCCCAGCAACTCCTGATGAGAGTGGCGGCCGGTGCGGGAGCGGGCGTGTGGCCTCCCGCACCGGCCCCATCTCCGGCATTGTCAGGACAAAATGATGACAAGTGTTCCGGTCAACCGGTCGGCGGCATATTCTCCCCCTGTGACCACTTCCGCACCCGACGCCCTCGATTTCGCCCTCGACCGCAGCAGCCCGGTCCCCCTCTACTACCAGCTCGCACAGCAGCTTGAGGCGGCGATCGAGCACGGGGTGCTGGGCCCGGGCAGCCTGCTCGGCAACGAGATCGAGCTCGCCGGGCGGCTGGGCCTGTCCCGGCCCACGGTGCGCCAGGCCATCCAGTCGCTGGTCGACAAGGGCCTGCTGGTCCGCCGCCGGGGCGTGGGCACGCAGGTGGTGCACAGCCAGGTCAAGCGCCCGCTGGAGCTGAGCAGTCTCTACGACGACCTGGAGGCCGCGGGGCAGAAGCCCGCGACCCAGGTGGTGCACAACGAGGTGGTGCGGGCGTCCGCCGAGGTCGCGGCCGCGCTCGGGATCGCCGAGGGCGGCGAGGTCCACCACCTGGAGCGCCTGCGCCTCGCCCACGGGGAGCCGATGGCGTTCCTGTCCAACTACGTGCCGGCGGGCCTGCTGGACCTCGACACCGACCGGCTCCGGGCGACCGGCCTGTACCGGATGATGCGCAACGCCGGCATCACCCTGCACAGCGCCCGGCAGACCGTCGGCGCCCGCTGCGCCACCGCGGAGGAGGCCGAGCGGCTGGGCGAGCCGGAGGGCGCGGCGCTGCTGACCATGCAGCGCACGGCGTACGACGACACCGGCCGCGCCGTCGAGTACGGCACCCACATCTACCGCGCCTCGCGGTACTCCTTCGACTTCCAGCTCCTGGTCCGGTCGTGATCAACTGACCTCGGTGACCGGGGAGTCCAGCAGCCAGGGCACGGTGTCGAACTCATGGATGGCCGACCCGGTGACGCCGAACTCGCCGGTGGCACCGGGCGCGGACGAGACGCCCCGGCTGACGCAGTGCAGCAGCAACGGAGCCCCGCAGGCACCCGAGGCGACGGCCGCCTTCAGTTCCGCATGGCCGGGGTCGAAGCGGCGCATGAAACCGAGCGAGACCAGTCCTCCGTCGGCCCGCCGCTCCTCCCGTACGACACGGAGGCAGTCCCGCTCATAGCACGTCCACCCAGCCGCGCCGCTCCGCGGAGCGGCTCATGGCGTCCAGGGCGGCGGCGCTGCGCACGGCGTCGTCGAGGGTCGGGCCGTGGGCGGTGCCCTCCGCGACGGAGCGCAGGAAGTGGTAGGCCTCGATGACCTTCAGGTCGTCGTAGCCCATGGCGTTGGCCGAGCCGGGCTGGAAGGCGGCGTACTCGCCGTGGCCGGGGCCGACGTAGAGGGTGCTGACGGGCTGGTCCTGGTAGGCCGTGCCGCGGCTGACACCGAGTTCGCCCATGCGCCGGAAGTCCCAGAAGAGGGCGCCCTTGGTGCCGTGGACCTCGAAGCCGTAGTTGTTCTGTTCGCCGACCGAGACCCGGCTCGCCTCCAGGACGCCGCGGGCGCCCGAGGCGAAGCGCAGCAGGCAGCTCACGTAGTCCTCGTTCTCGACGGCGCCCGGCTCGCCGCCGGTCGCGCGGGTGTGGCCGGCGGTGGCGCCGGTGGGGCGGGCGCGCTCGGGGATGAAGACGGCGGTGTCGGCGGCCAGCGACTCGATCTCACCGAGCAGGAAGCGGGCCAGGTCCACGCCGTGCGAGGCGAGGTCGCCGAGGACTCCGCTGCCGCCGCGCTCCCGCTCGTACCGCCAGGTCAGGGCGGATTCGGGGTGGGCGGCGTAGTCGCTGAACAGGCGGATGCGGACGTGCGTGACGGTGCCGATCTCACCGGAGGCGATCAGCTCGCGGGCGGTGGCGACGGCCGGTGCGCCCCGGTAGTTGAAGCCGACCGTGCCCTGCACACCGGCCTTGGCGACGGCGTCCGCGACCGCGCGGGCGTCGTCGGCGGTCAGGCCGACCGGCTTCTCGATCCAGATGTGCTTGCCCGCCTCGGCCATGGCGACGCCGATCTCGCGGTGCAGGAAGTTCGGGGCGGCGATGCTCACCGCCCGTACCCGGGGATCGGCGGCGATCTCCCGCCAGTCCCGGACGGCGGTGGCGAAGCCGTACCGTGCGGCGGCCTCCTCGGCCCGGCCGGGTACGTCGTCGGCGACGGCGACCAGTTCGGCGCGCAGGGGCAGCTGCGGGAAGTGGTGCGGCAGACGAACGTAGGCCTGGGTGTGCACCCGGCCCATCCAGCCGAATCCCACGACGGCGACGCCGAGCGTACTGACCATGACTGCCCTTCTTTGGACCGTTCCAGAATGTGCGTCGCCCACACTGGAGGGCATAACTGCACTTGTCAATCCTTTTGACAAGTGCTCCCACCGTATGGAACGGTCCACACATGAGACCGCCGACGATCCGCGATGTGGCCGAACGGGCCGGGGTGTCGAAGTCGCTGGTCTCCCTGGTGCTGCGCGGCTCCGACCAGGTGCGCCCCGAGAAGCGGGCGGCGGTGCTGGCCGCCGTCGAGGAGCTGGGGTACCGGCCCAACGCCGCCGCGCGGAGCCTGAGCGAGCGCCGCACCCGCACGGTCGGCGTCCTGCTGAACGACATGCGCAACCCCTGGTTCGTGGAGCTGCTCGACGGCCTGAACTCACGGCTGCACGACGCCGGTCTGCGCATGCTGCTGGCCGACGGCCACCTCAACCGGCGCCTGGGCGAGGACCTCACCCGCACCTTCACGGACCTGCGGGTCGACGGGCTGATCGCCGTCGGCACCCTGCCGCCCTCCGAGGCCCTGCGCCAGGCCGCCGCCCACATCCCCACCGTCGTCGCCGGGGCCCGCGAGCCGGAACTGCCCGCCGTCGACATCGTGGCCAACGACGACGAGCACGGCGCCCGCCTCGCCACCGAGCACCTCATCGGCCTCGGCCACCGTCGCATCGCCCACATCGCCGGGCAGGGAGTGGTCGGGGAACTGCGGCGGCGCAGTTTCGAGACCGTGATGCGTGAGCACGGACTCGCGGACACGGCGATCGTGGAACAGGGCGACCTGACGGAGGAGGGCGGCTACCGGGCCGCGGTCCGCCTGCTCGGCACCCGCGAACGCCCCACGGCCGTCTTCGCCTTCAACGACATCGCGTGCGTGGGCGCCCTGTCGGCGGCGGAGGAGCTGGGGCTCCAGGTGCCACGCGACCTCTCCCTCGTCGGCTACGACAACACCTACCTCGCGCGCCTGCGGCATCTGTGGCTCACCACGGTGGACAACGGCAGCCACGACGTGGGCCGCCGCGCCGCCGGGCGCCTTCTGGACCGCATCGCCGACCCGGCCCGCCCCGCCGAACTGGTGCTCACGACACCGGCCCTGGAGGTGAGGGGGACGACGGGCGCGCCGTCGGCCTGAGCCAGGCCCTCGGGCGTGGCGGCGGGCCGGTCAGCGTTGCGCAGCGCGCGGCAGCGTCAGTTCGAACCAGACCGTCTTGCCGGCGCTCGTCCGGCTGGTCCCCCACTCGCGGGCCAGCGTGCTCACCACGCGCAGTCCGCGACCCGCCTCGTCACCGGGTCCCGCGCTGAGCAGCGTGGGCAGGGTGGGATCGTCGTCGTCCACCTCGCACAGCAGGGTGTCGCCGCGCACCAGCCGCAGTTCGATCCGCCCGCTGCGGGCGTGCCGTACGGCGTTGGTGACCAGCTCGCTGACCATCAGCTCCGCGTTGCACGCCAGCGTGCCAAGGCCCCACTCGTGGAGCTGTTCGCGGACCACGGCGCGCGCCCGGCCCGCCTCCACGGGGTCGAGGGCGAGCCGTCGGACGGTGACGTCCTCGGGTTCGATGCCGTTGAGCCGGGCCATCAGCAGCGCCACGTCGTCCTTGCGGCCGCCGCGGCCCGCCTCCGAAAACGTCGCGGCGAGGGCGCGGATGATCGTGTCGCAGGCGTCGTCCATGGAGGCCGCCGGGTGCGCGGCGGACTCGCACAGCGTGGCGAGCCCGGCACCGATGTCCTCACCGCGCACCTCGACCAGTCCGTCGGTGCACATCACCAGCCGGTCACCGGGCGCCACCCGCACCCGAACCGACTCGAACGGGACTCCGCCGACGCCGATCGGCGCACCCGTGGGCAGGTCGAGCAGCTCGCTGCGCCCGTCCTCCGCGCGGACGATCACGGGTGGGATGTGGCCGGCGTTGGCGAGGTGCAGTTCGCCCGCGATCGGGTCGTAGACGGCGTACAGGCACGTCGCGAGGTAGGTGTCGCCGAGCCGCTGCGCGAGGTCGTCGAGGTTGCGCAGCAGTTGGGCGGGCGGCAGGTCGAGCGCGGCCATGGTCTGCACGGCCGTACGCAACTGGCCCATCATCGCGGCGGAGTTGAGGCCGTGCCCCATGACGTCGCCGACGACGAGGGCGGTACGGGCGCCGGGCAGTTTCACGGAGTCGAACCAGTCGCCGCCGACGCGGCCGAGCAGGGTGCCCGGGAGGTAGCGGGTGGCGATGTCGCAGCCCGCCATGCGCGGTGCGATGTGCGGGAGCATGCTGTCCTGGAGGGTCTCCGCGACGTTCTCCTGGTACGTGTACATGCGCGCGTTGTCCAGCACGAGGGCGGCACGGGCGGCGAGTTCGGCGCCGGTGACGCGGTCCATGTCGTTGAACTCGGGCCGCTCCGGATGGCGCATCAGGGCCATGAAGCCGAGGACCACCTGGCGCGCCTTCAGAGGCACGATCAGCATGGACCGGTGCGTGATCAGGGGCCGGATGTCGCGCTTGTCGAACTGGGAGGCGATGGCGTGCCCCATCTCCTCGGTGATGCGCGGGATGACGACGGGCTCGCCGGTGGTCATGCACTGGAAGAACGGCGTCTGAGCCGGAAACGGCATGGCCTCGCCGACCGGTACGACGTCCTCCCAGCGGCCCGGCTCGTCGGTGTGCTCCAGGGCGACCCGGTGCCACATGGTGGTGGTGTCGGGCACGCCGTCGGGGAACCCCTCGCCGGCGACGACCTGTTCCCGCAGATACGTGCAGGCCACGTCCGTGAAGCGGGGCACCACGGCCTTACTGACCTCGATGATGGTCTGCGCCAGGTCGAGGGAGGTGCCGATCTTGCCGCTGACCTCGTTGAGGAACTCCAGCCGCTCGCGCACCGCGGCGTACTCCAGGTCCTCGCCCTCGTCCCCGAGGTCCTGGGGCACGGGCCGTCCGGCCGCGACGGCGCGCGCCGCACGCTCTCGGCGCGCCCTGCGCTCCGCGCGCCGGGGCACGCCCCAGTCGGGGGTGACGGGCACCCGGTCGTTCTGGCTGAACTCCAGGATCGGATAGCCCAGTTCGAGGACCTGCGAGACGATGCGGGCGCTCTCGCCGACGCTCATGCTGGGCAGGATCTCCGGCAGCCTGCGGGCGAGTTCGTCCGCGCCGGGGAAGTCGGTGTGCAGGGCGAAGCCGGGCGCGATGCGCTCGACGGACATGCCGTCGTCGCGACGGTGCAGCGCGCCGGCGTCGGCGGCCAGCACCAGCAGCCGCTCCGGACCGGGTCCCACCAGGGGGTACGCCCACCACAGCACGTCCACGCGGTCCCTGTCGGGTACGGACAGGCGGGCACGCCCCGCCGCCGGGTAGGACAACCGCCCGTCGAGCGAGGACTCCAGGTCGGGGCCGAGCCCGTCGCAGGCGGGCGCCCCGTAGGGGCCGGTGTCGTCCCCCTCCGGCAGGGCACCGGAGACGGGCAGCAGATCGACGGCAGGGCGGCCGAGCGCGTCCTCCCTGGGAACGCCGAACAACCTTCGCGCGCCCCGGCTCCAGTGCGAGACCAGGCCCTCACGGTCCACCACGACCACGGCCAGCGGGATGCGTCCGGCCACGCCGTGCCCGGCCGAGGCGCCCGTCTCGGTGCCGTCGTCCATGGCCCAGGCCCTTTCTCCCCACGTGCAAGATCCGTGCCTCACGAACACGGTACGGCCCCGCCCGGTCGCGATGTGTGGCATTACGCGAATTGGTCGCAGACGTCGCTCAGTGCGGAGCCGCGGGCGGCCCGGACGGACGCAGAGCGGCGGCCACGAGGCCTTCGAGGGCCTCGCGCGGCACTTCACCCCCGCTCACCAGCCGGTCGAAGACCAGCCCGTCGATGCAGGTCAGCAGGGTGTGCGTGCGGCTCTCGACGTCCGTTACGCCGTGCTCGGCGAGGAACAGCCGGACGGCCTGGCGGCCGGCGTTCTCGCGGGGTACGAGGATCTCGCGCAGCTCCGGGTCGCGCACGCTCTCGACGGCGCAGGCGTGGCGGGCGAGCGAGCGGCGCCGGCCCTCGCCGGTGAGTCGTCGACGGATGAGCAGCGCCATGCCGTCCACCAGTTCCTCGGCGGTGCGAAGGGGCGGCAGTTGCCCGGCCGTCGTGTGCAGTTCCGCCTGGTCGAGCTGGACCAAGCGGGTGACGAGTCCGGTGAGCAGCGCGGCCCGGGTGCGGAAGTACGCCGAGGTGGTGCCGGTCGGCATGCCCGCCTTGCGGTCGACGGCGCGGTGGGTCAGGCCGCGGATCCCTTCCTCGGCGAGTACGTCGAGAGCCGCGTCCGCGAGGAGGGTGCGCCGATCCGTAGCCATGGCTCCTTTTCTACACCTGTAGCACTTCGGATAAGGTCGTCCTTCTACAGGTGTAGAAGGCATGGGGGGCACGCCATGGGCGACACGGCAGTGGTCATCGGCGGGGGCATCGGCGGACTGGCCGCGGCGATCGGTCTGCGCCGCGTCGGCTGGGACGTGACGGTCGTCGAGCGCGCGGCCGTACCGGACGACGCGGGCGCGGGCATCTCGCTGGCCGCCAACGGCCTTCGCGCACTGGACGAACTCGGACCGGGCAGGGCGGTCCGGGAGGCCTCACGGGGCCAGTACAGCGGGGGCACCCGCACGCCGGAGGGCCGGTGGCTGTCCCGGATGGACGGCACGGCGCTGGAAGAGGCGGTCGGCACGCCGATCATGGGGATCCCCCGTGCGACCTTGCACCGTCTGCTGCGCGAGTCCCTGCCCGCCGGGACGCTGCTGATCGGCTGCGAGGCCGGCCGGCTCGAGCAGATCGGCCCCGGGACGGTTCGAGTCGGCTGCGGCGACAGGGTCCTGGATGCCGATCTGGTGGTTGCGGCCGACGGCGTCGGCAGCAAGGTCCGCGGCCGTCTCTTTCCGGCCCACCCCGGCCCGGTCCACAGCGGATCGACGGTGCTGCGCGCCATCACCGAGCAGGCGGTCGAACTGCGCACCGACTTCGAGCTGACCTGGGGGCAGGGGGCCGAGTTCGGGCACATCGCCTTCCGCGACGGGCGGGCCGAGTGGCACGCGGTGCTCAGCCTTCCCGCCGGGACGCGGTTCGCCGACCCCCTGGCCGAACTGCGCCGCCGGTTCCGCGACTGGCACGACCCGATACCCGCCCTCCTCGACGCGACCCGGTCCGACGCCGTGCTGCACCACGACGTCCACGAACTCCGCACGCCGCTCCCCTCGTACACGGTCGGCCGGATCGCACTGCTCGGCGACGCGGCGCACGCCATGACCCCCAACCTCGGACAGGGTGCCTGCCAGGCGCTGGAGGACGCCGTCACCCTGGCCGCGGCGCTCGCTGCCGAGCCCACCGTCGAGGCGGCGCTGGCCCGGTACGACGCCGAACGCCGTCCGCGCAGTCAGGCCGTCGCCCGGGCCGCCCGGCAGGCCGGGCGGATGGGCCAGCAGCTCTCCCACCCCCTGGCCGTCGCCCTGCGCAACACGGCGATGCGCCTGACGCCCTCCCGCACCACGGTGCGCGTGATCCTCAGGCACCACGGCTGGGTCCCACCCCGGCTGGGCTGACCCGACCGGCGCCCCGCCGACCCACCACCGCACAGCCCTTCGCCGACTCGGCGTGCTCCAGACCGGCATGCGCCGCGGCGACAGCCCGGCACGGGCCGCACGTCCGGCGCGCGGACACCCGCACACCCCGACGCGTCACAGCACCGGCATCGAGGAGCCGTTCCGTTCGGGGTTCCTCAGTCCTCGTGCCCCAACTGCAGATCCCGCTCGGTCCGCCCGCCCCCGGCGACCTGCAACACCGTGGCCACCGGCGGGTAACCGGCCGCGATCACCGTGTACTCCCCCGACGACAGATCGACGAACCGATACGTCCCGTCGGCCCCGGTGGTCAGCGTGTCGACGACGTTGCCCGCCGCGTCGAGCAGCGTCACCCGCGCGTCCTCGACCGGCCGCCCGTCCCCCGCGCGGACGGTGCCGCGCAGCACCGCGCCGCCCGCGAGTTCGACGTCCTGCCGGGTCTCGCGCGAGGCCTGCACGGTGACGGGCAGCGCGGCCGGGCGGAACGCGGGGGCGCTGGCGGCGAGGGTGTACTCCCCGGCCACCAGCTCGGTGATGACGTAGCTTCCCTCGCGCCCGCTGCGGGTGCTCGCGACCACCTCTCCGTGCACGTTGGTGAGCGTGACGGCGGCGTCGCGCACCGGGGTGCCGTCGGCCGTGAGCACGCTGCCCGCCAGCCGTCCCGCGCCGCCGAGCACGACGTCCAGTTCGACCGGGCGTTCCCCGACGGTCACCGAGACGGCCTGCGGCTGGTGGCCGCCGGCCGCGGCGATGAGGACGTAGGACCCGGATCCGGGCGTGGACAGCGCGTACCGCCCGTCCTCGCCGCTGGCGCCCCGCCCGATCTGCACGCCCGCGACGTCGATGAGGGTGAGCGCCGCGCGGGGCACGACGGTGCCGTCGGGGTGCTGGACCGTGCCGCACACGGGCACGCCGGCGGCGTACGGCGCGCGCGCCTGGGGGACCTGGGCGGCGGGCGGGCAGTCGGCTGGGGCGTTGTGGGACACCAGTGGTTTCTCCTTGAGGAAGAAGGCGATGAGCAGGCCGAGGACGATCACCGGGACGAGATAGAGGAAGATCCGCGGCATGGCCTCGGCGTACGCCTCGATGTACGCGTTCCGCAGCGTCGGCGGCAGTGTGTGGACGAGTTGCGGGGTGATGGACTCGGGGTCGGGCAGACGGGCGCCCGCGTCGGCCGGGAGGCGTTCCCGGAGCGCGTCCGCGAGCCGGTGGGCGAACAGGGTGCCGAAGACCGCGGCGCCGACGCTGCCGCCGATCTGCCGGAAGTAGTTGTTGGCGCTGGTCGCGGCGCCGAGGTCGGCGGGGCGGACGGAGTTCTGCACGGCGAGGACCAGCACCGGCATCACCAGGCCGATGCCTGCGCCGAGGACGGCCATCCACACGCTGTACTGCAGCCGGGGCGTGTCCACGTCGAGCCGGGACAGCAGCCACATGCCGATCGCCGCGAGGACGCTGCCGAGGAGCGGGAACGCCTTGTAGCGGCCGGTGTGGCTGATGAGCTGTCCGCTGAGGATGGAGGCCCCGACGATTCCGGCCATCATCGGCAGCATCAGCAGCCCGGACTCGGTGGCGCTCGCCCCGTCGACCATCTGCAGGAGGGTGGGCAGGTAGCTGGCGGCGCCGAACAGGGCGACGCCGATGACGAGACCCACCAGTGCGGTGACGTTGAAGACGGGGTCCCTCAGCAGCCGCAGCGGGATGAGGGGTTCGACGGCGAAGCGCTCCACGACCAGGAAGAGGACGCATCCGAGGGCGGCCCCGGCGCCGAGCCCCAGGATGACCCGCGAGTCCCACGCGTACTCGGTGCCGCCCCAACTCGTCAACAGCACCAGGCAGGTCGACGTCGCGGCCAGCAGCAGGGTGCCGAGGACGTCGAGGCGGGCCCTGGCGATGGGCTTCGGCAGTTTCAGCACGGCCGTGACGACGGCGAAGGTGACCAGGCCGAAGGGCACGTTGACGTAGAAGCACCAGCGCCAGGAGAGGTGGTCCGTGAAGTAGCCGCCCAGCAGGGGCCCGGCGACGGAGGCGAGACCGAACGCGGCGCCGATGAGGCCCATGTAGCGGCCGCGTTCGCGGGGCGGGACGATGTCCGCGATGATCGCCTGCACACCGATCATGAGGCCGCCGGCGCCGACGCCCTGGATCGCGCGGAAGGCGATCAGCTGGTCCATGGTCGCGGCCCGGCCGGCGAGCGCGGAGCCGACGACGAAGACGCCGATCGCGAACTGGAAGACGCCCTTGCGGCCGAAGAGGTCACCGCACTTGCCGTAGACCGGAAGGCCGACGGTGGAGGTCAGCAGGTAGGCGGTGATGGCCCAGGACATCCGGTCCAGGCCGTGCAGCTCGCCGACGACCTTGGGGAGCGCGGTGGCCACGATCATCTGGTCGAGGGCGGCGAGCAGCAGGGCGAGCATGAGCCCGACGAACACCAGGCGGACCCGGCGGGGGCTGAGCGCCGCGGGCTGTTCCGCGGGTCCGGTGCCGGCCGGCTCCCGGTGCGCGTCCGGGAGCACGGACGCCAGGGCCCGCTCGTCGTCCACGTCCACCGCAGTCGTCCCGACCACCTAGCGCTCCCCTCGTCGCGTCCGCGCCGCCCATTTCTCGCATTGCGCGACAACAGCGATCAAGCGCGACGAGTCGCCCGTGAGGCGGGCGGCGGGAGGTATGCGCCGGTCGGAGCGCTGTGGCGCATCGCCGCGCCCCGCGGAAAACCACTCGAAACGGTGAGCGCGAGAATCAGCCCGTGGACTGACGGCGCGCGCTCCGGGGGGCGGAACACCGGCCCCGAGCCCCCCGGAGCGCACGGGGAGTCACAGCGGCGCGAACGGATGGCCGCCGGCCGCTCCCGATGTCCTGCGCGGCGTCACTTCTCCACGTCGGCGGCGAGTTTCGCGAGGATCGCGTCGTAGATCCGGGCGAGACCCTTGGGCGCGAAGGTCTTCTCGAAGAAGCCGCCGATGCCGCCGGCCCCCTTCCAGGTGGTGGTCACGACGACCCGGGACCTGCCCTCGCCGGCCGGGGTGACGCGCCAGGTGGTGACCATGGAGGAGTTGCGGTCCTTCTCGACGAGTTCGCCGTCGGTGGGCTCGCCGACCTCCAGCAGGCAGTCACGGACGCGCTTGCTGGTGGCCTGGAGTTTCCAGTGCACGAGGGTGCCCTCGCCGTCGCCGCCCTCGCGCACCTCGTACTCGCTGAACTGCTCGGGCAGCAGCCGCGCGCGGGTGCCGCTGTAGTCGGCGAGCGCGTCGAACACCGTCTCCGGGTCCGCCGCGATGGTCCGCTCCGTGGTGGCCTCGACCTGCGCCATGACCTTCCTCTTCCTGTACGTGTGATGGGGTGTGCGCCATCCCATCACACGCGGGGGACGGCCCCGGACCGCCCCCGTGCCGTCAACTGCCGCTCATCCTCGGCGGACAGCGGTCAGGCACTCCTCGAAGAACGCGAGCGCGCGCAGGTGGTACGCGCGGGCCGCCCAGCCCAGGCTGATGTTGTGGCCCGCGGCCGGCTGGCGATCGACGCGGACGACCGGTGCCGCGGCGAGCTGGGCGGTGAGGTCGGCGAGGTCCTGCTCCCCGTGCCGCCACCACGCCTCGTGTTCGGCGAAGGTCAGCCGTACGGGGACGCGGACGCGCGGCGCCAGCTCCTCGAACGTCTTGGGCCAGTGGGCGGCTTCGGCGATCTCGCGGGCCGGCATGGGAGCGAGGAGCGAGCCGATGCGACGGAACGTCTCGGGCGGATACAGCCAGAGCGGGCCCCAGTGGCGCCCCCGGTGCGCGCCGCGCCCGATCTCGAGCAGGTCGGCGGGCTCGACGTCGTAGCGGTGGCCGCAGCCGGAGAGGTCGAGGCCGAGCAGCCCGGAGGTGCGCGCGGCCGTGACGAGGGCGAGTTTGCCGCCGTAGGAGTGCGCCAGCAGGAAGAAGCCCGCTCCGGTGGCGTACCGCGCCGCGAACGCCTCCAGGGCCGCCTCGAGCATCTCGGCCTGCTCGGCCAGGGACTGTCCGTCGGGCAGCGGGCCGGCCGACAGGCCGTAGCCGGGCCGGTCCACCGCGAGCACCGTGAAGCCGAGGCGTGCGCCGAGCGTGAGGAGGGACAGGTCGGGGTGGGCCTGCCCGTCGAAGTAGCCGGCGGTCATGCCGCCGCCGTGCAGGGCGACGACGGTGGCGCGCGGCTCGCCGTCCGGCTCCTCGGCGAGCAGGCAGGACAGGGGGACGCCCGCGGCGTCCAGGGCGAGGGGACTGACGCCTGCGGAGAGGGTTCCCGGCGGTCTCGGCTGCTGCATCTCTCAGTTATGACGCAGAGGGCACCGCGGGGGGCGAGGGGCGCGCCGACCTCCCACGGCCGACCTGCGAGCGCGTGACCCGTAAAGCCGCAGCTCCGTGAGGGAGACGCGTTCATTCGAACTTGTAATCGAATGAACATCGCGATCAAGGGAACGTGTGTTCTATTCTGTGGCGCAGTGCTACCGAGGAGGCGCCCATGCGCTGGGATCATCTGGCCGAGAACCCCGCCACGACCCGGGGCGCCGCCCTGTTCGACGCGGATGCGGTGACCACGCGTACCTTCGACAGCCCCGAGTTCCGCGGCGTCACCTTCCACGAGGTCCGGGCCCGTTCGATCGTGAACCGGGTGCCGGGCGCCTCCCGTATGCCGTTCGAGTGGACGGTCAACCCCTACCGTGGCTGCACGCACGCGTGCGTGTACTGCTTCGCCAGGAAGACGCACAGCTACCTGGACCTCGACACGGGTCTCGGCTTCGACACCCAGATCGTGGTGAAGGTCAACGCACCCGAACTGCTGCGCGCCCACCTCGGTTCGCCCCGCTGGCACGGCGAGCACATCGCGATGGGCACCAACGTCGACTGCTACCAGCGGGCCGAGGGCCGCTACCGGCTGATGCCGGGCATCATCGCGGCGCTGCGCGACCACGCGAACCCCTTCTCGATCCTCACCAAGGGCACCCTGATCCTGCGCGACCTCGACCTGCTGAAGCAGGCCGCCGCGGTCACCGACGTCGGCATCTCCGTCTCCGTGGGCTTCACCGACCAGGACCTGTGGCGCACCGTCGAACCGGGCACGCCCGCCCCGGAGCGCCGGCTGGACGTGGTGCGCACGCTGGGCGAGCACGGCATCGGCTGCGGCGTCCTGATGGCCCCCGTGATCCCCTTCCTGAGCGACCATCCGGCCCAACTGCGCGCCACCGTACGGGCGATCGCCGCCTCCGGGGCGACCTCGGTGACCCCGCTGGTGCTGCATCTGCGCCCGGGCGCGCGCGAATGGTTCATGGCCTGGCTGGAGCGCCGGCATCCGTACCTCGTCCGCCGGTACGAACGGCTGTACGCGGACGGCGCCTACGCCCCGAAGTGGTACCAGCGCCGGATCACCGGCCAGGTGCACGAACTGGCCCAGGAGTACGGCATCGGCCCGACGCGCCCCGGGATGCCGCGCAGGCTCCCGCAGTCCGAGCCCGAAGCGGTGACGGCGGAGCCCACGGCGACCGGGCCGACACAGCTCTCGCTCCTGTGATCGACGCGCATACGAGCGCCTTACCCGGCCCAATCGGGTCAACTCCGGACTGAACAGCGTTCTTCCGGACGACCTTTCCGGGACGATCGGCGAGGACCCGGCACTCGCGGTCCGAACCCCTCCGTCCTGGGAGGTCCGACATGACACACCGCGCAGCCGTGCTGTGCGGCGCCGCCCTGGTGGTGGCCGGGATGCTCACCACCGCCCCGGCCCAGGCGAGCGCACCGCGCAGCACGGACACCGCACCGGCGGCCCAACTCACCTGGAAGAAATGCGGCAGCACCAAGTACCCGACGCTCCAGTGCGCGACCGTCACGGTGCCGCTGGACCACGCCAACCCCCGCGGACAGCAGATCACACTGGCGCTGTCCCGCGTCCCCCACACCGCGCAGACGTATCAGGGACCGCTGCTGGTCAACCCCGGCGGGCCCGGCGGCACCGGTCTCAACCTCGCCGGATACGTGGCCTCGTCGCTGCCCAAGGCCGTGGCGGCGCAGTACGACGTGATCGGCTTCGACCCGCGGGGCGTGGGAAAGAGCACGCCCGCCCTGAACTGCGCGCCCGGCTACTTCTCCCCGGTGCGCCCGGACACGACGCCCCGCACCCCTTCCCGGGAGAAGAGGAACCTGGCCCGCGTCGCCTCCTTCGCCCGGGCCTGCGCCGCCAAGTACGCGGACCTGCTGCCGTACATCGACACGGTGAGCACCGCGCGCGACCTGGACCTGATCCGGCAGGCGCTGGGGGTCCAGAAGATCAGCTACTTCGGCTACTCGTACGGCACCTACCTGGGCGCCGTCTACGCGAAGCTCTTCCCGCAGCGCGTGCGCCGTCTGGTGCTCGACTCGATCGTCGACCCCCAGGGGGTGTGGTACGAGAACAACATCCAGCAGGACTACGCCTTCAACGACCGTCACCGGGCCTTCCTGGCGTGGGTGGCGCGGCACGACACGGTGTACGGGCTGGGCACCGATCCGGCCGCCGTCGAGGCCAAGTGGTACGCGATGCGGGCGGCACTGGTCAGGAACCCGGCCGAGCAGAAGGTGGGTGCCGCCGAACTGGAGGACACCTTCATGCCGGGCGGCTACTACGACGGCTACTGGCCCCACCTCGCCGAGGCGTTCGCCGCCTATGTGAACGACAGGGACCCGCATCCGCTGGTCGAGGCCTACGAACGCTTCGGCGCGGTGGGCGCCTCCGGGGACAACAACTACGCCGTCTACTCCGCGGTGCAGTGCCGTGACGTCTCCTGGCCGCGCGACTGGGCGCGGTGGCGCTCGGACATGTGGGCGGTGTACGCCAAGGCGCCGTTCATGACCTGGAGCAACGCCTGGTACAACGCGCCGTGCGCGTTCTGGCCGACGGGATCGCTGCGGCCGGTGGACGTGGCCAACGACGCGCTGCCGCCGACGCTGCTGTTCCAGGCGACCGACGACGCCGCCACGCCGTACCAGGGCGGGCTGACGGTGCATCACCTGCTGCGCGGTTCGCGTCTGGTGGTCGAACAGGGCGGCGGGAACCACGGCATCACCCTGAGCGGGAACGCCTGCCTCGACCGGTACCTGGCGGCGTACCTCACCGACGGGACGGTGCCGCGCGGCGGCGGCGACATCGACGCGGTGTGCCAGAAGCTGCCCGAGCCCAAGCCGCTGACCGGCCAGGACGCGTCCCCGGCGGCGTCCGGCGCGGGGCGCGGTTCGACGCTGCACGGGCTGCTGGGCTTCCACGGCTGAGCGGCGGGGCGGGCGCCGCCCGTCGGGGGCGTCGAAGCCACTGTCGGACCCGTGGGC
Organism: Streptomyces sp. NPDC028331; assembly: GCF_055565775.1. Taxonomy (NCBI): domain Bacteria; kingdom Bacillati; phylum Actinomycetota; class Actinomycetes; order Kitasatosporales; family Streptomycetaceae; genus Streptomyces; species Streptomyces sp. NPDC028331. Next base: position 82,635 of record NZ_JBVHTR010000017.1, read on the forward strand.
CACCATGGGACCCATGAGTGAGCTGACCAGGATTCCCGCCCCCGACGGGGTCGCCCCCGCCGCCCCGTACTCCCATGTCGTCATGGGCGCCGGCCGCTTCGTCGCGGTCTCCGGTCAGCTCGCCCTGGACGAGCACGGCAGGCCGGTCGGCGCGGACGACCCGGCCGCCCAGGCCCGGCAGGTGTTCGAGAATCTGCGCCGCTGTCTGGCCGCCGCCGGAGCCACGTTCGACGACGTCGTCAAACTCACCTACTTCGTCACGGACATGGCGCACATGCCCGCGATCCGCGAGGCCCGCGCCGCGCACATACCCGACGACCGCCTGCCCGCGTCGTCGGCGGTGCAGGTGGCGGCCCTGGTGCGCCCGGAGTTCCTGATGGAGATCGAGGCGTACGCGGTCCTGCCGGGCTGATCCGCGGCTCCGCCGGCCCGCGGTCCCGCGCGGTGGTCACCGGCCGCCGGGCATGCGGGCCAGCGCGTGGACCGCCGCCTCGGCCAGGGAGGGATGGGCGAGGGCCTCGTTCAGCACGGGTCTGGCGCGGGGGTCGCCGAGCGTGCCCAGTCCCTCCACGCAGGCGAGCGCCACCTTGCGGTACGGATCGTGCGGGCGGAGCCGGCGCTGCAACGTGGTGATCAGCGCGGGCACGGCCTCGGGGGCGCGCAGCTCGACGAGCAGGCGTACGGGGTGGAGGGCGTAGGCGACGCGGAGCTCGTTGGTGGCCAGGGCGGCCGCCGCTCGGGCGGTGCGCGGGTCGCCGAGCCGGGCCAGGGCGTGGGCGGCCGACGCGCAGCGCTGCGGATCGCGGTGGTTGAGCAGCAGGACGAGCGTTTCGAAGGACCGCCGGTCGCCCGCGACGCCGAGCCGGAAGGCGGCCAGTTCGCGCGCCCACAGCGGCTGCCCCGGCTCGGTCAGCACGGCGGCCAGCTCGTCGAGATCACCGGTGGCCGCCAGCCGCTCGCAGACCGGGGAACCACCGCTCTCGGCCCGTACACGCTCGGTGAGTGATCGCAACGCTTCGTCCATACGTCGAGCGTAGGCGCGCGAGCACCGCGCGGGGACCCAGATCACAAAGCCGGGGGCTGGCGCGCTCGTTACCCACGGGTTAAGCTCAGACGAGCGAGACACCCCTCGCGAGACTCTCGGCGGCCTGGTGACGCAGCCGTCGTGAGTGCTGGTCGGTTCGGTACATCGCGTACCTCAGTACGACTCGGCCCCGGGACAGGGCCGGTCGGTATCGCCGTTCCGGGCGTGTACACGTCCGTGACACGGCGCCGGGCGTGTGCGCTCGTCAGCCCGGCAAGCACCCGCACTCTCCGCCCTGTGGTGCGCCCTCGGCGCACCCAGGCGCGCTCCCTCAGTCGTCACCCTCATCTGGAGTCCCGCGATGGCCACTCCCCTCTCCGACACCCCCCTGTCCCCGCTCAAGACCGTTGCCGTCGTCGGCCTCGGCACCATGGGCACCGGCATCGCCGAGGTGCTCGCCCGGGCCGGCCGCGAGGTCGTCGGCATCGACATCAGCGAGGCCGCCGCCTCGAAGGCCGTCGCCACCCTGGAGACCGCCACCGCCCGCGCCGTCGGCCGCGGCCGTATGACCGAGCGGGAACGCGACAACGTCCTCGCCCGCTTCCGCACCTTCACCGACCTGCGGGCCGCCGCCGACGCCGACCTGGTGATCGAGGTGGTCCCGGAGTCGTACGAACTCAAGCAGCAGGTCTTCCAGGCGCTCGACGGCATCGTGCGCCCGGACACCATCCTCGCCACCGGCACCAACGCCCTGTCCGTGACCCGGCTGGCCGCCGACTCGGCCCACCCCGAGCGCGTCCTCGGGCTGCACTTCTTCAACCCGGCACCGGCGATGCGGCTGGTCGAGATCGTCTCGTCCGTGCTGACCGCGCCGGCGGCCGTCACCGCGGTCACCAACCTCGCCCTCGACCTCGGCAAGGAGCCCGTCGCGGTGGGCGACCGGCCCGGTTTCGTGGCCGACGGCCTGCTGTTCGGCTACCTCAACCAGGCCGCCGCGATGTACGAGTCGAAGTACGCCTCGCGCGAGGACATCGACGCCGCGATGAAGCTGGGCTGCGGGCTGCCCATGGGCCCGCTCGCGCTGCTCGACCTGATCGGCGTCGACACGGCCCGTACGGTCCTGGAGGCCATGTACGCCGCCTCCCGCGACCGTCTGCACGCCCCCGCGCCGATCCTCAAGCAGCTCAGCGAGGCGGGCCTGACCGGCCGCAAGGCGGGCCGCGGCTTCTACACCTACGAGGCGCCCGGCAGCCCGGTCGTGGTGCGCGACGCGCTGACCCCGCTGGAGGGGGACACCCTGGTTCCGGGTCGTACGGTCCGCTCGGTGGGTGTGGCGGGCTCGGGCACGATGGCCTCCGGGATCGCCGAGGTCTTCGCCAAGGCCGGGTACGAGGTCGTGCTCGCCGCCCGCACCGAGGAGAAGGCCCGGGCCGCGAAGGCCCGGATCGGCAAGTCGCTGGCGCGCTCGGTCGACAAGGGCCGGATGACCACGGAGGCCGCCGCGCAGACGCTGGACCGGATCCGGCCGTCGGGCTCCTACGACGACTTCGCCGACGTCGACCTGGCCCTGGAGGCCGTCGCCGAGGACCTGGAGGTCAAGCGGCAGCTGTTCGCCACGTTCGACAAGGTCTGCAAGCCCGGCGCGATCCTCGCCACCACCACCTCCTCACTCCCCGTCGTCGCCTGCGCACGCGCCACCTCGCGCCCGCAGGACGTGATCGGCATGCACTTCTTCAACCCGGCGCCGGCCATGAAGCTGGTCGAGGTGGTCCGCACGGTGCTGACCGCCGACGACGTCCACTCGACCGTGCGCACGCTGTGCGGGTCGATCAGGAAGCACCCGGTGGACTGCGGTGACCGGGCCGGATTCATCGTCAACGCGCTGCTGTTCCCGTACCTGAACAACGCGGTCAAGATGGTCCAGGAGCACTACGCGTCCCTGGACGACATCGACGCGGCGATGAAGCTGGGCGGCGGCTACCCGATGGGCCCGTTCGAACTGCTCGACGTGGTCGGTCTCGACGTCTCGCTGGCCATCGAGAAGGTGCTGCACCGGGAGTTCCGCGACCCCGGCCTGGCCCCGGCACCGCTTCTGGAACACCTGGTGGCCGCGGGCTGCCTCGGCCGCAAGACCGGCCGCGGCTTCCGCGAATATGCCAAGCGCTGACCGGCGCGGCGACCGGCTCCACGGCGGCGCCGACTGGGGCGGACTGCTCGACCCGGCCGGCCACCCCCCGCCCTCCCGGGGCGGGGGGAACCCGGGACCTGCGCACCATCCTGCGCAGATGCAGTACGTTCGGGTCATGTCCCAGCCCGCCAAGTCCTCACGTACCCCAGCTACGCCCGACGCGCCCGAGAGCGCCGCAGGCTCTCGCGCCGCCGCCCAGCGGCTCAAGATGCGCCGGGAGCTGGCGGCCGCGGCGATGGAGCTGTTCGCCACGAAAGGGTACGAAGCGACCACCGTCGACGAGATCGCGGCAGCCGCGGGGGTCGCCCGGCGCACCTTCTTCCGCCACTTCCGCTCCAAGGAGGAGGCGATCTTCCCGGATCACGACGACACCCTCATCCGGGCCGAGGCGGTGCTCAACGCCGCGCCCGCGCACGAGCATCCGCTCGACACGGTGTGCCGCGGCATCAAGGAAGTCATGAAGATGTACGCGGCCCGGCCGGAGATCTCCGTGCAGCGCTACAAGCTGACCCGCGAGGTGCCGACGCTGCGCGAGGCGGAGATCGCCTCGGTCGCCCGCTACGAGCGCCTCTTCACCCGCTACCTCCTCGGCCACTTCGACGAGCACGCGCACGACGACGACGCGAACGACGACCCGCTGCTCGCCGAGGTCGCCGCCTCCGCGGTGGTCACCGCGCACAACCACGTGCTGCGGCGCTGGCTGCGGGCGGGCGGCCAGGGGGACGTCGAGGCCCAGCTGGACCACGCCTTCGCGATCGTCCGCAAGACGTTCGGCACGGGGATCGGGGCGGGGCGCAAGGCCGCTCCCCGGACACCCCGGGCCTCCGTGGCCTCGCAGGGGGAGGTCCTGGTGACGGTGGCGCGGACCGACGCGCCGCTGGACGAGGTGATGCGGACCATCGAGCAGGCGCTGAAGGAACGGTCGTAACTCTTCGCGGCCGGCGACGGGCCGGTGGCGGCACTGATGCCGCCACCGGCCCGTTCGCTTGTCTCTACCCGGCGGTAGCTTTGATCGATCATCGCTCATTTGTTACGTAAAGATTTCATCTGAGTGGACTTTCTGGCACCCAGTGCCTTGCGGGGTGACACGGGGTGCCATACGGTGAAGGGGTCCGGGCGGCCGGCGTGCAGAGACCCTTCGTACGCCGGCTGTCCCCGCAAGCCCCCTGGGCGAGCGCGCCCGGACGCCTGCGTCACAGGCAACTTCCGCGCCACCAAGCGCTGCCGAGCACCACCTCCGCCGAACCGACGGCACCCCTCTCACCAGCAGCAGCACCGACGTAACCCTCAGCGTCTCCCCTCAAGACGCCATTCGCCGGAGGCACCATCGTGAAGGACATCCTGGACGCCATTCAGTCGGGGACCGCCACGTCCGCCGACTTCGCCGCCCTCCCCCTCCCCGAGTCCTACCGCGCGGTCACCGTGCACAAGGACGAGACGGAGATGTTCGCGGGCATGCCCACCCGCGACAAGGACCCCCGCAAGTCACTGCACGTGGACGAGGTCCCGCTGCCCGAGCTCGGCCCGGGCGAGGCCCTGGTGGCCGTCATGGCCTCCTCGGTCAACTACAACTCGGTCTGGACGTCGATCTTCGAGCCGCTGTCGACGTTCGGCTTCCTGGAGCGCTACGGCAAGCTGTCGCCGCTGACCAAGCGGCACGACCTGCCGTACCACATCATCGGCTCCGACCTGGCGGGCGTCGTGCTGCGCACCGGCCCGGGCGTGAACGCCTGGAAGCCCGGTGACGAGGTCGTCGCGCACTGCCTGAGCGTCGAACTGGAGTCCCCGGACGGCCACGACGACACCATGCTCGACCCGGAGCAGCGCATCTGGGGCTTCGAGACCAACTTCGGCGGTCTCGCGGAGATCGCCCTGGTGAAGTCCAACCAGCTCATGCCCAAGCCGGACCACCTGAGCTGGGAGGAGGCCGCGGCCCCGGGCCTGGTCAACTCCACCGCGTACCGGCAGCTCGTCTCCCGCAACGGCGCCCAGATGAAGCAGGGCGACAACGTCCTGATCTGGGGTGCGAGCGGCGGCCTCGGCTCGTACGCCACCCAGTTCGCGCTGGCCGGCGGCGCCACCCCGATCTGTGTCGTCTCCTCGCCGCAGAAGGCGGAGATCTGCCGGAAGATGGGCGCCGAGCTGATCATCGACCGCAACGCCGAGGACTACCGGTTCTGGAAGGACGAGAACACCCAGGACCCCAAGGAGTGGAAGCGCTTCGGCAAGCGCATCCGCGAGCTCACCGGCGGCGAGGACGTGGACATCGTCTTCGAGCACCCGGGCCGCGAGACCTTCGGCGCCTCGGTCTACGTCACCCGCAAGGGCGGCACGATCGTCACCTGCGCCTCGACCTCCGGCTACATGCACCAGTACGACAACCGCTACCTGTGGATGTCGCTGAAGCGGATCATCGGCTCGCACTTCGCCAACTACCGCGAGGCGTACGAGGCCAACCGGCTCATCGCCAAGGGCAAGATCCACCCGACGCTGTCGAAGGTCTACCCGCTGGAGGAGACCGGCCAGGCCGCCCACGACGTCCACCGCAACGTCCACCAGGGCAAGGTCGGCGTGCTGTGCCTCGCGCCCGAGGAGGGCCTGGGCGTGCGCGACCAGGAGATGCGCGCCAAGCACCTCGACGCCATCAACCGCTTCCGGAACGTCTGAGAGGCGCACATGAGCGAGCGTCAGAAGGACCGGCCGTGGCTGATGCGGACCTACGCCGGTCACTCCACGGCCGAGGCGTCCAACGAGCTGTACCGGCGCAACCTCGCCAAGGGGCAGACGGGTCTGTCGGTGGCGTTCGACCTGCCGACGCAGACCGGCTACGACCCCGACCACATCCTCGCCCGCGGCGAGGTCGGCCGGGTCGGCGTCCCGATCGCGCACCTCGGTGACATGCGCCGGCTGTTCCAGGACATCCCCCTGGAGCAGATGAACACCTCGATGACCATCAACGCCACGGCCATGTGGCTGCTGGCGCTCTACCAGGTCGTCGCGGAGGAGCAGGGCGCGGACATCACCAAGCTCCAGGGGACGACCCAGAACGACATCGTCAAGGAGTACCTGTCCCGCGGGACGCACGTCTTCCCGCCGGGGCCGTCGCTCCGCCTGACGACGGACATGATCGCGTACACGGTCTCCCACATCCCCAAGTGGAACCCGATCAACATCTGCAGCTACCACCTGCAGGAGGCGGGCGCCACGCCGGTGCAGGAGATCGCGTACGCGATGTCCACCGCGATCGCCGTCCTGGACGCCGTGCGCGACAGCGGCCAGGTGCCGCAGGAGCGCATGGGCGACGTCGTCGGCCGCATCTCCTTCTTCGTGAACGCGGGCGTCCGCTTCATCGAGGAGATGTGCAAGATGCGGGCGTTCGGGCGCATCTGGGACCGCATCACGCGTGAGCGGTACGGCATCCAGGACCCCAAGCACCGGCGCTTCCGCTACGGCGTCCAGGTCAACTCCCTCGGACTGACCGAGGCCCAGCCGGAGAACAACGTCCAGCGGATCGTGCTGGAGATGCTGGCGGTCACCCTCTCCAAGGACGCACGCGCGCGTGCCGTGCAGCTCCCGGCCTGGAACGAGGCGCTGGGCCTGCCCCGCCCCTGGGACCAGCAGTGGTCGCTGCGCATCCAGCAGGTGCTCGCCTACGAGAGCGACCTGCTGGAGTACGGCGACATCTTCGAGGGCTCGAAGGTGATCGAGGCGAAGGTGGACGAGCTGGTCGAGGCGGCGTTCGCCGAGATCGAGCACATCCAGGAGATGGGCGGCGCGATGGCGGCCGTCGAGTCCGGCTACCTCAAGTCACAGCTCGTCGCCTCGCACGCGGCACGCCGGGCCCGTATCGAGTCGGGCCAGGAGAAGATCGTCGGCGTCAACATATTCGAGGGGACCGAGCCGAACCCGCTGACGGCCGACCTGGACACGGCGATCCAGACGGTGGACCCGGCGGTGGAGGCCCGTGTCATCGAGTCCCTCCAGCGCTGGCGCGACACCCGCTACCAGCCTCCGTTCAACCACCCGCGCCCGTGCAAGGCGCTGGAGCGGCTGAAGGAGGCCGCGAAGGGCACCGAGAACCTCATGGAGGCCACCCTGGAGTGCGCCCGCGCCGGGGTCACGACCGGCGAGTGGGCCGGAGCCCTGCGCGAGGTGTTCGGCGAGTTCCGCGCCCCGACCGGCGTGTCCTCCGCACCCGTCGCCGTGGCCGCCGAGGAGGGCACCAAGCTGGCCGAGGTCCGCCGCAGGGTGGACGCCACCGCCCGCGACCTGGGCGTCGGCAAGCTGCGCTTCCTGGTGGGCAAGCCGGGCCTGGACGGGCACTCCAACGGCGCCGAGCAGATCGCCGTGCGGGCCCGTGACGCCGGGTTCGAGGTGGTCTACCAGGGCATCCGGCTCACCCCCGAGCAGATCGTGGACGCGGCCCTCGCCGAGGACGTGCACGCGGTCGGCCTGTCCATCCTCTCCGGCTCGCACGCCCAGTTGGTGCCGGACGTGCTGGAGCGGCTGCGCGAGGCCGGCGCGGCCGACATACCGGTGATCGCCGGCGGGATCATCCCGAACGGCGACGCCGAGCAGCTCAGGGCCGCTGGAGTGGCCGCGGTCTTCACCCCGAAGGACTTCGACATCACCGGGATCATCGGCCGTATCGTCGACGAGATCCGGAAAGCGAACAAGCTCGACCCCCTGGAGGTCCCCGCATGACCACGCCCGTCAACCGCCTCCGCCCGCGGCGCTCCTGCCTGGCCGTACCGGGCTCGAACCCGCGCTTCCTGGAGAAGGCGCAGGGCCTCCCCGCCGACCAGGTCTTCCTGGACCTGGAGGACGCGTGCGCGCCGCTCGCCAAGCCGGAGGCGCGGCACACCATCGTCAAGTTCCTCAACGAGGGCGACTGGACGGGCAAGACCAGGGTGGTCCGGGTCAACGACTGGACGACCGAGTGGACGTACCGGGACGTCGTGACCGTCGTCGAGGGCGCGGGCCCCAACCTCGACTGCATCATGCTGCCGAAGGTGCAGAGCGCCGAGCAGATCGTCGCCCTGGACCTGCTGCTGACGCAGATCGAGAAGACGATGGGCTTCGAGGTCGGCCGCATCGGCATCGAGGCGCAGATCGAGAACGCCCAGGGCCTCAACAACGTCAACGCCATCGCCCAGGCGTCCCCGCGCATCGAGACGATCATCTTCGGCCCCGCCGACTTCATGGCGTCCATCAACATGAAGTCGCTCGTCGTGGGCGAGCAGCCGCCCGGCTACCCGGCGGACGCCTACCACTACATCCTGATGAAGATCCTGATGGCCGCCCGCGCCAACAACCTCCAGGCGATCGACGGCCCCTACCTGCAGATCCGCAACGTCGACGGCTTCCGCGAGGTCGCCGGACGCGCCGCCGCGCTCGGCTTCGACGGCAAGTGGGTGCTCCACCCGGGTCAGGTGGACGCCGCCAACGAGGTGTTCTCGCCGTCCCAGGAGGACTACGACCACGCCGAGCTGATCCTGGACGCGTACGAGTACTACACGTCGGAGGCGGGCGGCAAGAAGGGCTCCGCGATGCTCGGCGACGAGATGATCGACGAGGCCAGCCGCAAGATGGCCCTGGTCATCGCGGGCAAGGGACGCGCCGCCGGCATGCAGCGCACCAGCAAGTTCGAGATCCCGGAGGCGTGAGCGGCATGCAGTTCGGACGGACCTACGAGGAGTTCGAGGTCGGGGCGACGTACAAGCACTGGCCGGGCAAGACGGTCACCGAGTACGACGACCACCTGTTCTGTCTCCTCACCATGAACCACCACCCGCTCCACATGGACGCGAACTATGCGGAGAAGACGACGGACTTCGGCAAGAACGTCGTCGTGGGCAACTACATCTACTCGCTGCTGCTCGGCATGTCGGTGCCGGACGTCTCCGGCAAGGCGATCGCCAACCTGGAGATCGAGTCGCTCAAGCACGTGGCGCCGACCTTCCACGGCGACACGATCTACGGCGAGACGACCGTGCTCGACAAGTGGCCGTCGAAGTCGAAGAACGACCGCGGGATCGTCCACGTCGAGACAAAGGGCTACAAGCAGGACGGCACGCTGGTGTGCGTGTTCCGCCGCAAGGTGATGGTGCCGACCGAGACGTACATCAAGGAGCGCGGCGGCGAGCAGCCCGGCCGCCCGGAACTGAAGCAGCAGGAGAAGTAGGCCATGGCCCGACTCGCCCAGACCGCCGGTCTGACGGACGTCCAGCAGGAGATCATCTCCACCGTCCGGGACTTTGTCGACAAAGAGATCATCCCGGTCGCGACCGAGCTGGAGCACCGCGACGAGTACCCGCAGCAGATCGTGGACGGCCTGAAGGAGCTGGGCCTGTTCGGTCTGATGATCCCCGAGGAGTACGGGGGCCTGGGCGAGTCGCTGCTGACCTACGCGCTGTGCGTGGAGGAGATCGCCCGGGGCTGGATGTCGGTCTCCGGCATCATCAACACGCACTTCATCGTGGCGTACATGCTCAAGCAGCACGGCACGCAGGAGCAGAAGGACCACTTCCTGCCGAGGATGGCGGCCGGCGACATCCGCGGCGCCTTCTCGATGTCGGAGCCGGGCCTCGGCTCCGATGTGTCGGCGATCACCTCGAAGGCGGTCAAGGACGGCGACGAGTACGTCCTGACCGGCCAGAAGATGTGGCTGACGAACGGCGGCACGTCGTCCCTCGTCGCCGTGCTCGTGCGAAGTGACGAAGGACACCCCGAGGGCACCGCGCCCCACAAGTCGATGACGACCTTCCTCGTGGAGAAGGAGCCCGGTTTCGGCGAGGTCCGCCCCGGCCTCACCATCCCCGGGAAGATCGACAAGATGGGCTACAAGGGGGTCGACACCACCGAGCTCATCATGGACGGCCTGCGCATTCCGGCCGATCGGGTGCTCGGCGGGGTCACCGGCCGGGGCTTCTACCAGATGATGGACGGCGTCGAGGTCGGCCGGGTGAACGTCGCCGCGCGTGGCTGCGGCGTCGCCCAGCGTGCCTTCGAGCTCGGCGTGTCGTACGCGCAGCAGCGGCACACCTTCGGCAAGCCGATCGCCCAGCACCAGGCCATCCAGTTCAAACTGGCGGAAATGGCCACCAAGGTCGAGGCGGCGCATGCCATGATGGTGAATGCGGCACGCAAAAAGGACTCCGGGGAACGAAACGACCTTGAGGCAGGGATGGCGAAGTACCTCGCCTCCGAGTACTGCAAGGAGGTCGTGGAGGACGCCTTCCGGATCCACGGCGGCTACGGCTTCTCCAAGGAGTACGAGATCGAGCGCCTCTACCGTGAGGCCCCGATGCTGCTGATCGGTGAAGGTACCGCCGAAATCCAGAAAATGATCATCGGTCGCCGACTGCTCGAAGAGTATCGGCTCCAGGGCTAGATGTCCGGGTACGGGGTGTTTTCTTCGCGAAGAAGATCACACCCCGTCAACACTCTTCGGCCGTCGACTCGGGCCTCTCGCTTGCCCAGTTGCGGCCTGCGACCGGTACGATCGCCGGAAAGCCGCCGTCCCCCCGTTGAAGCGCGGCATCATCCGCTACGAAGGTCATCCATGCCCCACAGCCAAACCTCTGCACCACGCGGCCGGGTCCGCCTCGCGCGCGGAGCATCGCCGTGGCTTCTCCCGACCGTTGCCACCGCAGCCCTCAGCCTGGCCCGGGCGCGCCGCTCCGGCGCCGCCAAGGCCGTGGCCGTGCCCGCCACCGCACTCGCGGCGGGCATGCTGTGGTTCTTCCGCGACCCCGAGCGCGAGATCACCCAGGGCCGGGTCATCTCGCCCGCCGACGGTGTGGTGCAGAGCATCATGCCGTGGAAGGACGGCCGCACCCGCGTCGCGATCTTCATGAGCCCGCTGAACGTCCACGTGAACCGCGCGCCGCTGTCCGGCACGGTCACGTCGGTCGAGCACATCCCGGGCGGTTTCGTTCCCGCTTTCAACAAGGAGAGCGAGAACAACGAGCGCGTCGTCTGGCACTTCGACACCGAGCTCGGCGACATCGAGATGATCCAGATCGCCGGCGCGGTGGCCCGTCGCATCGTGCCCTACGTCCCGCAGGGCACGAAGGTGGAGCAGGGCGACCGCATCGGCCTGATCCGCTTCGGCTCGCGTGTCGACGTCTACCTCCCCGAGGGTGTCGAGATCGCGGTGGAGGTCGGCCAGAAGACCGTGGCTGGGGTGACGCGCCTTGACCGTGATTGATCCCGATACCCAGTCCGGCTGGGTGCCGGAGGCCGACGAGGTGGACGACGAGGAGGAGATGCCGCTCTCGCTCCGCCTCTCAATAGCGGACACCCTCACCCTCGGCAACGCCACGTGCGGGTTCATGGCGGTGTACTTCACCACCACCGGGATCCTCATCCCGCACCTGACGGGCAACGACGAATCGGCGGGCATGGCGCGCCACAGCGCCGCCACGGCCGTCATCCTCATGCTCTGCGCGGCGGTCTTCGACCTGTTCGACGGCCTGGTGGCGAGGAAGCTGCGGTCGTCCCCGATGGGCGCCGAGCTCGACAACCTCTCGGACCTGATCAGCTTCGGTCTGGCGCCGGCGTACTTCGTCCTGGTCTACGGCATGGTGGCGGACGACGCGCACCAGCGGGTGGCGGCGGTCGGCGCGATCGTGGTGCTGCTGGCGGTGGTGCTGAGACTGGCCCGCTTCTCGTGCGTGACGATGAAGGACGGGATGTTCCAGGGGATGCCGTCGCCGTTCGGCGCGCTGACGGTGGTCTCGATCGTGCTGCTCGAGCTGCCGTTCTTCGCGACGCTGCTGGCGATCCTGGGGACGGCGTGGCTGATGGTGAGCCGGGTGGAGTACCCGAAGCCGCGGGGCCGTCTGGCGGTGGCGATGCTGTCGTGGATCGTCCTGTCGATGGGCCTGCTGGCGGCGTGGGCCTTCGACGCCCCGAGCGGCCAGCTGCTGCTCCAGACGGGGTGCGCGCTGCAACTGGTCATGGGCGCGGTGATCCCGCTGTTCGCCACGGCACGCCGGGTGAACAACTTCCGTGACAACCGGCGCGAGGCGCGGGCGGCGCAACTGCCGTAGCGCGCGGCGCCGTACTCGGCCGAGGGCCCCGAACCGGGTTGGTTCGGGGCCCTTTCGCATGGGCGCCAGGCCCCCGTCCCGTAAGGCGCGCGGGGAACTGCACGACCGGCCACGGACCACCCGCGGACGGCGTACGACCACCGGGGCGGCCCCGGAGCCGCTCCGGGCCCGTGGCCCCCCGCGGTGCGCGGCCCCTTTGTCGCCCGCGCACAGATACGGCGGCGAACGTGCGCCGCCGGTGACTATCAGTGACCTCCGCGTCGCTTCTGGCGTCGGACACCTCGATGACATCGCCTGTTGCGAAGGGACGCGTCGGCGACGTCGTCTCCTGGCTCGGCGACCGGTTCGCCGGCCGCACGGCCCAGAGCCACTGCTGAGCCGCCACGGCGCCGGGCCCCGGGCGACCGACCGGGTCCGGCGCTCCACACGCCGGGCCGCGCCTCAGATCAACGCGTCCCGCGCGATCCTCTCCCCGACCCGTTCGAGAAGGGGCCCCGCCTCCGCGATGCACCGCACCACGTCCGGCTCGACCTCGGTCAGGGCGTAGGCCCGGCTGATCCCGGCCCGCTCCAGCTCCCGGGGCGGCAGCAGGAGGCGACCGCACACGGCGACGACCTCCTTGCCCGCCGCGCGCGCCGCAGCCGCGACCCCGGCCGGCGCCTTGCCGTGCAGCGTCTGCTCGTCCAGGGACCCCTCGCCCGTGATCACGAGCGTCGCCCGCTCCAGCGCGGGCGCGAAGCCCAGCACGTCGAGCATGACCTCGATCCCGGGCCGGAACCGCGCGCCGAGCAGCAGGGCCCCGTACCCGATGCCGCCGGCGGCCCCCGCGCCCGGCGCCAGAGCGTGCTCCGCGGCCCGGGATCCGATCGTCTCCGCCAGCACCTTCGCGTAGTGCGCGAGCGCCGCGTCCAGCGTCTCCACGTCGTCCGGCGAGGCCCCCTTCTGGGGGCCGTAGACCGCCGGTGCCCCCTTCGGACCCGTCAGCGGGTTGTCCACGTCGCTCGCCAGGACCAGATCGACCGAGGCCAGGCGCGGGTCCAGGTCCGAGAGGTCCGCACGAGCGAGCTCCGCCAGCCCCCCGCCGCCCGGCGTCACCGGCTCCCCCTCCGCATCCAGGAACCGCGCCCCGAGCGCGGTCAGCATGCCCGCGCCCCCGTCCGTCGTCGCGCTTCCGCCCACCCCGAACACGATCGTCCGCGCCCCCGCGTCCAGCGCGGCCCGCAGCAGCTCCCCGGACCCGTACGTGGACGCCGTCAGCGGCGCGAAGACCCCGGCCGGCAGCCGCTGCAGCCCGCTCGCCTCCGCCATCTCCACGACCGCCGTGTCGCCGCGCAGCGCGAACGCCGCCGTCACCTCGTGCCCGAGCGGCCCGGCGACCCGCACCTCACGCCGTTCGAACCCGGCCGCGACCGCCGCGGCCACCGTCCCGTCACCGCCGTCGGCCACGGGCAGCGCCTCCACCTGGAGGCCCGGCACGACTCTGCGCAGCCCCGCGGTGACCCGCTCCGCGACCTGAACGGCCGTCAGCGATCCCTTGAACTTGTCCGCGGCGATGAGCACCCGCTGTGCCGTTCGCGTGTCGTCCACTGCAGCGTCCGCCACCTGCAATCCCCTCGCTCTCCGAGCCCCGCGCACGCCGAACGCGCCGGGGCGGTCGCGCCGCTGTGACCCTAGCCGCAGCGCGCCTGGCCCGTCATGCTCCGTCCGGCCCCCGGAATACGCGCGAGCGCCGCCGGAATCGGGTAGACCTTCAGCCATGACCCCTGTGGGCACCGATCTCGCGGACCGCGTCTTCGGCGGCTGGCTGGGCCGGATCGCCGGCAACATGCTCGGCAAGCCGGTCGAGCGGGGCGATGTGTGGACGCGGGAGCGCATCGACCGCTATCTGCGGCAGGCCTCGGCGCTGCCGCTCACGGACTACCTGCCCGAGCCGGCCACCGAGAGCGACGCCCTCGACCTGCGCCCCGAGTGGCGCCAGTGCGTGCGCGGCCGCATCCACGGCAGTTGCCGCGACGACGACGTCGACTACGCCGTCCTGGGCCTGGACCTGCTGGAGACGCACGGCTTCGGCTTCAGCACGGAGCAGGTCGGCGACCTGTGGCTGCTCAGACTGCCGTACCTGCAGACCTTCACGGCCGAGCGGGCCGCGTACCGCAATCTCACCCAAGGCCTCAAACCCCCGCTCACGGCCACCTACGACAACCCGTACCAGGAGTGGATCGGCGCCCTGATCCGCGCCGACATCTACGGCTGGACCTGCCCGGGCGTCCCGCGCCGCGCCGCCCTGCTGGCCCGCCGGGACGCGGTCCTGTCGCACACCGGCAACGGGGTGTACGGGGCCATGTGGGCGGCGGCTCTGATCTCGGCGGCCTTCACCGCGCCGACCGTGCGGGACGCCCTCGACACCGCGCTGACGGTGATCCCGGCGAGCAGCCGCCTCGCCCGCACCGTACGCCGGGTGAGCTCGCTGCACGAGACCGGGCTGAGCTGGGAGGAGACGCTCGAGGCGGTCTCGGAGGAAACCGCAGGGCTCGGCTGGATCCACACCGTGCCGAACGCCGCCGTCCTCACGGCCGGGCTGCTGTACGGCGACGGCGACTTCACCCGCACCGTCACGCTGACCGTGCGCGGCGGCCTGGACACCGACTCCAACGGGGCGACCGCCGGCTCGGTCGCGGGCGTCCTCACCGGCGCGGAGGCGATCCCGGCGCGCTGGAAGGACCCTCTGCGGGACACGGTCCGCAGCGCGGTCTTCGGCTTCGACGGCATCCGCATCAGCGAACTGGCGGAACGGACCCTGCGGCTCGCGGCAGCGGAGGCCGGCTGATCCCGTCGGCAGCGGCCCCGGCTCCCAGGGAAGCCGGGGCCGTTGATCCGCGTGGCGGCACTGGTCGTCAGATCGGCTTCATCGGCGACCCGTGCAGCCGCGAGGCCGGCAACCCCTCACGCCCAGACGTCTTCCTTCCCGGAGCACTTCGACCACGAGCCCTTCACCACGCAGGCCCACAGGAGGTAGTGGTTGCCCTCGGGAAGGTTGCCGGAAGTCGTGTCCTGGTACTTGGCGCTGTGGCCACGGGTGGTCGCGGTCCGTCCCGTACTCAGGTGAGCCTCGATGCCGTAGCCGTCCGCCAGATTGTCGTACGCCACCAGGGTGTCCCCGGGTTCACCGCCCGTGCCCGGGTCGGCCCACCAGCCGCCCCACCCCGCCAGCCGGCCCTCCATGGAGTCGTTGAAGACGTTGACGTAGGTGTCGCTCCCCACGTGCTGGAGCTCGAAGTGGAAGCTGTCCTCCGCGGCCGAGGCCGGTCCTGCCCCCGCCGCCAGCAGGCCGGCGGTGAGCGCAGCGGCCCCCGCCATCGCTGCCAGGCGCGCCTTGATGTTCGGCACGTGATCCCCCATGTCCGTGGTCTTGGTCTTGGTCTCGGTCTGAGACCTTGGCATGCTCCTGATGAGCATGGTGACCACAGATCCTCTCCCGGACCCCGCCCCTCCGCAACTCCCCGCGCTTTGCGCGTTGTTGGGAATTTCGTCAGTGACGCGTGACCTGCGGGAGGTGTCTCCACACCTCATGTGCCTGATGTGCCGATGTGCCGCAGGTGACCGACGGGTGGCCGCGGTGGCGCCTGACGTCCGCCGTCTGCCGACGGGCACTGGTTACGCTTCCTGGATGACCACTCCAGACTTCGCCGCATACATCGCGTCCCTCCCCCGCGTCCTGTCCGGCGCGGCCGCCCTTTTCCGCGACGCCGACGGCCGGGTGCTGCTCGTCGAGCCCAACTACCGGGAGGGCTGGGCGCTTCCGGGCGGCACGATCGAGTCGGACGACGGGGAGACCCCGCGTCAGGGCGCCCACCGGGAGACGCTGGAGGAGATCGGCCTCGATCGCGAGTTGGGCCGGTTGCTGGCGGTCGACTGGGTGCACGGGACGGGACGCCCGCCCCTGGTCGCCTACCTCTACGACGGCGGGGTCCTCCGCGAGGACGACCTGAAGGCGATCCGGCTCCAGGAGGAGGAGCTGCTCTCCTGGCGACTGGTGCCGCGCGAGGAACTCACGGACTACCTGCCGGGCGCCCTCGGCCGCCGTGTGCTCGCCGCGCTCGACGTGCTGACGGACGGCTCGGGCACGGCGGAGCTGGAGAACGGCCACCGCGTCGGCCGACCCGGTGACCCGGCCGACGCGCGGGCACGGTGACGTTCATATAAAGATCACATCAAAGGATGATGCGCCAGTCGTTATGGCGTGTCCCACTTTCTACCTATCTGCCCGACATTACGCTCCCGTTGGTGATCACCGACGTGGAGAGGAAATGTCGTGCCCCTTGAGCCCGAGTACAGTCAGCGGTCGGCGGCGCAGTCCGAGCCCGCACGCGTGAAGTCCCCTGTCGGCAGGCGCCTGGGACGGCTGGGGACCGCCGTCGTGGCCGGTTGCCTGCTCGCCGGGCTGAGTCCGGCGGCCTCCGGTGCGCAGCCGGCGGCTGCCGCGGCGCCGAACAGCAACGACGATCCGACGCGGTACTGGGACGACGTCCTGCTCCAGACCTTCCGTGACGCCCGGGGCATGGACGCCTCGCCCGGGAAGCTCACCAGGGCCGCCGCGATGGTGCACGCGGCGATCTACAACGCGGAGAGCGCGTACCAGTACACGTACGGAACCATGAAGTACCAGCCGTACCTCGACCGGCCGCTGAGGTATGCGGATCGGCCGCCGCAGCGGCGTCCGGACGAGGAGGAGCGGCTGATCGACCGCACGGCGTACCGGATGATCTCGCAGCTCTTCCCGGGCGACCAGGCCTACATCGACGCCCGGTTCACCGCCCGGACCGGCTCCGCGCCCGGTTCCTTCGACATCCTCGACCGACTCGTGGTCGACCCGGTGGTCGAGCAGATCAACGAAGCCCGCGCCGGCGACGGCTCGGACAACACGCAGGTCTACAACGGCGACACCACCACCCCCGGCGCCTGGCGACCGACCGGCGGAAGCTGCCGGCAGCCGAGCGACGCGGTCACCCCTTACTGGGGCATGGTCAGGCCGTTCGTGCTGCGGCGGGGCTCGCAGTTCCGGCCCGCCCCCCTGGGCGCCACCTACGCCGATGTGCTGGCCCGCCGGGACTACCCGGCCCAGGTCGACGAGGTACGACGGCTCGGTGCCGTGGACTCCACCGAGCGCACCCCCGACCAAACGGCCGCAGCCTGGTTCTGGGCCAACGACCTGGACGGCACCTACAAACCCCCGGGACAACTGCTCGAGCTCACCGGGATCGTCGCCGGAAAGCTCCGGCTCGACACGTACGAGACCGCCCGCTTGTACGCCCTGGTGTCCCTGGCGATGGCGGATGCCGTGATCGCGGTGTGGGACACCAAGTACGACACCCCGATCAAGCTGTGGCGGCCGGTGACCGCGATCCACGCCCTGGGCGGCGCGAACACGGCCTGGCAGCCTCTCAGCGCCGACCGCTCGGGGGCGCCGTTCACGCCGTGCTTCCCCTCCTGGGCGTCCGGGCACGCCGGCCTCGCGGCCGCGTGGGCGGGAGCCATGCGGCACTTCTTCGGCCGTGACAGCGTCTCGTTCACCGCGCACACCGAGGATCCGCACGCACTCATGACGACCCGGTCGTACGCCGGCTTCAGCCAGGCCGCCCGCGAGGAGGCGCTGAGCCGGCTCTGGCTGGGCGTGCACTACCGCTGGGACATCGCCGACGGGCTCGCAGTCGGCGGCGACGTCGCCGACTACCTGGTCGCCCACACGATGCTGCCGACCGGCTCCGGCCGTCCGCCGCGGCGGTGAGCGGCGCACACCTCGCTGCCGGAGAGCTTCCCGGGACCGCGGCGCGGTCCCGGGAAGATCTCCTGTACCTCTGCGGAGTGCCGGGCAGTACGGTTTGGAACCCCGTTGACGAGCTCCGCCCCCCAGAGAAAACCCC